>NZ_CP125380.1:5017500-5337500 GCF_034009455.1 Pseudomonas sp. P5_109 | reverse complement strand
CAAGTCGTTCCTCGACCCGTTCCAGCCGCAAAAGCCGGAAGAAACTGCCTTCTGGCAGGGCGTGCTCGATACGACCCACAAGCAGTTCATCAATAGCGTCAAGCAGGGGCGCGGCGATCGCCTGAAGGACAGGGAGCATCCGGAACTGTTTTCCGGCCTGGTCTGGAACGGCGAGCAGGCGCTGCCACTGGGGTTGATCGATGGGCTGGGCAGTGCCAGCTCGGTCGCGCGGGATGTGATCGGCGAGAAAGAACTGGTGGACTTTACCGTTCAGGAGTCGCCATTCGATCGCTTCTCGAAAAAACTCGGTGCCAGCGTGGCTGAGCACTTGGCAATGTGGATGGGATTCAACGGTCCATCGTTGCGCTGATCTTTCGAGTGCACAAAAAACCGGCTATTGCCGGTTTTTTTGCCTTCGCACGACCTGTAGGAGCTGGCTTGCCAGCGATGGCGGCATGCCTGGCACGCCACGTCACCCGGTTTGCCAGCAGTCCGGCTCCTACGGGATTTGCACGCCCTCGGCCAATAGCATGTCGATCAGGCGAATCAGCGGCAGGCCGACCAGGCTGGTGGCGTCAGGTCCCTCGGTGCTGCGAAACAGGCTGACCCCCAGGCCTTCGGCCTTGAAGCTGCCTGCGCAGTCGTAGGGTTGCTCGGCGCGCAGGTAGCGCTCGATGCGGCTCGCGTCGAGTGTGCGCATGTGGACGGTGAACGGCACGCAGTCGACCTGGCAGTGCCCGGTCCGGGTGTTGAGCAGGGCCAGGCCGGTGAGGAACGTCACGCTGGCACCGCTGGCGGCCAGCAGTTGTTCGCGGGCTTTTTCGAAGGTGTGGGGCTTGCCGATTATCCGCTCTCCCAGCACGGCGACCTGGTCGGAACCGATTATCAGATGAGCGGTATGGCTGTCGGCCAAGGCGCGGGCTTTCTCTTCGGCGAGGCGCTTGACCAGCTCGATGGCGGATTCCCCCGGGCGATGGCTTTCGTCGATATCCGGCGAGCTGCACGTGAAAGGCAGCTGCAAACGAGCGAGCAATTCCCGGCGATAGACCGAGCCGGAAGCGAGTAATAAAGGCAGCATGCGCATCTCCATAAGGCAGGTGCGAATTCTAGCGAGGCTTCCAAGTGACGGACAGGGCTGAATTTCCTTTGACATGGGCGGGTGCATCCCTATAATGCTGCGCCTATGTTGAATGACCCGATTCCACCTCACGTTGACCCGCGCAAATTGGCTGATCGTGGCACCACCCTTCAAGGTGAAATGCTGCTGGCCGATTTGGAGAGACTCTGCGACCCGCTTTCCGACAATGTCGGTACGGTGCAGGCTAAATTCGTTTTTGAACGAGATGAACGTAAATCTGTGGTCATCCACAGCTTTATCGACACTGAAGTCAAAATGGTTTGCCAGCGTTGTCTTGAGCTGGTCACCCTGCCGATCCATAGCGAATGCAGTTACGCTGTGGTGAAGGAGGGTGCGAATACCCAGTCGTTGCCGAAAGGTTATGACGTGCTGGAACTGGGCGAAGATCCTTTGGATCTGCAGTCACTGATCGAGGAGGAGCTTCTGCTCGCCTTGCCCATTGTGCCTGCTCATCATCCGGAAGAATGCCAGCAGCCGGCGGGTCTCGATGAGCCCGAACCGAGCGAGGACGAGGTAACGCGGTCCAACCCGTTCAGTGTATTGGCGCAGTTAAAGCGTGACCCAAACGTTTAGGAGTTAATCAATTATGGCTGTTCAGCAGAACAAAAAATCCCGCTCCGCCCGTGACATGCGCCGTTCGCACGACGCTCTCGAGGCTAGCACCCTGTCTGTAGAAAAAACCACCGGTGAAGTTCACCTGCGTCACCACGTATCGCCAGAAGGCGTATACCGTGGCCGTAAAGTGATCGACAAGGGCGCTGACGAGTAATCACTTGTCCGCTCAAGTCATCGCGATTGACGCAATGGGCGGGGACTTCGGTCCCCGCAGCATTGTCCAGGCCAGTCTTGCTTGCCTGTCTGCTACGCCCTCGCTGCACCTGACCCTCGTCGGTCAACCCTCCCTTCTTGAAGAATTGATCGCTGGCCATTCGGCTGTGGATCGCGCGCGCCTGTCGATTGCCCCGGCGAGCGAAGTCATCACCATGGACGAAAAACCTGCCCAGGCCTTGCGTGGCAAGCCTGACTCATCGATGCGCGTGGCCCTTGAGCTGCTGCGCGACGGCAAGGTCCAGGCCTGTGTCAGTGCCGGCAATACCGGCGCGCTGATGGCGTTGTCGCGGTTCGTGCTCAAGACCCTGCCGGGCATTGATCGTCCGGCCATGGTGGCGGCGATTCCGACACAAAAGGGTTACTGCCAATTGCTCGACCTGGGTGCCAACGTCGATTGCAGTGCCGAGCATCTGTTGCAGTTTGCGGTCATGGGGTCGGTAGCGGCCGAGACCCTGGGCATAATCCGTCCACGAGTGGCGTTGCTGAATATCGGCACCGAAGACATCAAGGGCAATCAACAGGTCAAGCTGGCAGCGACCTTGTTGCAGGGCGCCAGGGGTATCAATTACATCGGCTTTATCGAAGGCGACGGTTTATACCGTGGCGAAGCGGATGTGGTGGTATGTGACGGTTTTGTCGGCAACATCCTGCTCAAATCCAGTGAGGGCCTGGCGACCATGATTGCCGGGCGTATCGAGGCGTTGTTCAAGAAGAACATGGCCTCGCGCGCGGTCGGCGCACTGGCGCTGCCCTTGATGAAGCGCCTGCAGGCCGATTTGGCGCCTGCCCGGCACAACGGTGCGAGCTTTCTCGGCCTGCAGGGGATTGTGGTGAAAAGCCACGGTTCTGCCGGCGTCCAGGGTTTTCAAAGTGCCATTCAGCGCGCCTTGATCGAGATTCAGGAGAATCTTCCCGAACGCCTGCACGGTCGTCTGGAGGATTTGTTGCTTTAGGCGTTTTCGTCGGACAATGCTTAAATGTGACCGCTTGGTTCAATGGGCCATCCAACTGTCAGTTTCTTGCGTCCCCAAAGCGGGGCGCCATTTCTCCGACGACAAGATCATTAGGGGCTTGTTACATGTCTGCTTCCCTCGCATTCGTCTTTCCAGGACAGGGTTCGCAGTCCCTCGGCATGCTGGCCGAGCTGGGCGCGCAACATCCGGTTGTCCTCGAAACATTCAAAGAAGCTTCCGATGCACTGGGTTACGACCTGTGGGCACTGACCCAGCAAGGGCCGGAAGAGCAACTCAATCAAACCGATAAAACCCAACCGGCCATCCTGACCGCCTCTATCGCCCTGTGGCGTCTGTGGCTGGCAGAAGGCGGCGCGCGCCCGGCTTATGTTGCCGGTCACAGCCTGGGTGAATACAGCGCACTGGTTGCCGCTGGCAGCCTGGGCCTGGGCGACGCGGTGAAACTGGTCGAGCGTCGTGGCCAACTGATGCAGGAAGCCGTTCCGGCCGGGCAGGGCGGTATGGCTGCCATCCTGGGGCTGGACGATGCTGACGTACTGGCAGCCTGCGCCGAAGCGGCGCAAGGCGAAGTCGTCAGTGCGGTCAATTTCAACTCGCCAGGCCAGGTGGTCATCGCCGGTGCCAAGGCAGCCGTCGAGCGCGCCATCGAAGGCTGCAAGGCACGTGGTGCCAAGCGCGCCATGCCATTGCCGGTCAGCGTGCCGTCGCACTGCGAACTGATGCGTCCGGCTGCCGAGCGTTTCGCCGAGTCGATCGCCGCGATCGACTGGCAGGTGCCACAGATTCCCGTGGTGCAGAACGTCAGTGCCCAAGTGCCGGCCGATCTGGAAACCCTCAAGCGCGATTTGCTCGAACAACTGTACAAGCCGGTACGCTGGGTCGAGTCCGTACAGGCTCTGGCAGCCAAGGGCGCGACCAATCTGGTCGAGTGCGGCCCGGGCAAAGTGCTGGCCGGTCTGAACAAGCGTTGCGCCGAAGGCGTATCGACATCCAACCTCAATACCCCAGACGCTTTCGCTGCCGCCCGTGCAGCGTTGGCCTGAATCAGGAGAAACTTGCATGAGTCTGCAAGGTAAAGTTGCACTGGTCACCGGTGCAAGCCGTGGCATCGGCCAGGCTATCGCCCTGGAACTGGGTCGTCAGGGCGCCATCGTCGTCGGTACCGCGACCTCCGCGTCGGGTGCCGAACGCATTGCCGCCACCCTGAAGGAAAACGGTATTCAAGGCACTGGCCTGGAACTCAATGTCACCAGCGACGAGTCCGTGGCAAGTGTCCTGGCGAGCATCCAGGAGCAGTTCGGTGCGCCGGCGATCCTGGTCAACAATGCCGGTATCACCCGCGATAACCTGATGATGCGCATGAAAGACGACGAGTGGCATGACGTTGTCGATACCAACCTGAACAGTCTGTTCCGCCTGTCCAAGGGCGTTTTGCGTGGCATGACCAAAGCCCGTTGGGGCCGAATTATCAGTATTGGTTCGGTTGTGGGTGCCATGGGCAACGCAGGCCAAGTAAACTACGCTGCCGCCAAGGCCGGTCTGGAAGGTTTCAGCCGTGCTCTGGCGCGTGAAGTCGGTTCGCGTGCGATTACGGTAAACTCGGTGGCCCCAGGGTTCATCGATACCGATATGACCCGTGAACTTCCCGAGGCGCAGCGTGAAGCCTTGCAGACGCAGATTCCGCTGGGTCGTCTGGGGCAAGCTCAAGAGATCGCGTCCGTGGTCGCTTTTCTTGCGTCGGACGGTGCGGCTTACGTTACCGGAGCTACAATCCCGGTGAACGGCGGGATGTACATGTAATTCAAATGTGACGGATTGCTTCAAAAAAATGTCATACGAGCTGTCTAAAATCCGTTATAAAGCTGCAATCTATTTATAGGCAGAGGGTCACCGGGTTCGAGGAGTGAAGCTTTCAGTTGAAAAGCTGAAAAGCCTTTCTATACACTTACCCACTGGCCAGCTGCCTGAATTTGTCCATTAGGAGTGAAAACAAGGTATGAGCACCATCGAAGAGCGCGTCAAGAAAATCGTTGCTGAGCAACTGGGCGTTAAAGAAGAAGAAGTGGTCAACACTGCTTCCTTCGTTGAAGACCTGGGTGCCGACTCCCTTGACACCGTTGAGCTGGTGATGGCTCTGGAAGAGGAATTCGAGACCGAAATCCCTGACGAAGAAGCTGAGAAGATCACTACTGTACAAGCTGCAATCGACTACGTTACTAGCCACCAGGCGTAATAGTTTGTAATCGTTGCTCGCTGTCATGGAAAAACCGCACTGCCATCACGGCGTGCGGTTTTTTCTTTAGGCCTGATGCAAAGTCGTCATTTGAAAAAAAAGGAGAGTGCTGTGTCGCGTAGACGCGTCGTAGTCACCGGTATGGGTATGTTGTCGCCACTGGGCACGGATGTGCCGAGCAGCTGGCAGGGCATTCTGGCTGGCCGCAGTGGCATTGGTCTGATCGAACACACCGACCTTTCTGCCTATTCCACCCGTTTTGGCGGCTCGGTAAAGGACTTCAATGTCGAGGAGTACCTGTCGGTCAAGGAAGCCCGCAAGCTCGACCTGTTCATTCAGTACGGTCTGGCCGCAGGTTTTCAGGCGGTACGCAATTCCGGTCTGGAAGTCACTGATGCCAACCGTGAGCGTATCGGCGTGGCCATGGGCTCGGGTATTGGCGGTCTGACCAATATCGAAGAAACCGCCCGCACGCTGCACGAGACCGGCCCACGACGGATCTCTCCGTTCTTCGTGCCAGGCTCGATCATCAATATGATTTCCGGTTTCCTGTCCATCCACCTCGGTGCACAGGGACCCAACTATGCCATCGCCACGGCCTGTACCACCGGTACTCACTGCATTGGCATGGCGGCCCGCAACATCATGTACGACGAAGCCGACGTGATGATTGCCGGTGGCGCCGAGATGGCCGCTTGCGGCCTGGGCATGGGTGGCTTCGGTGCCTCCCGCGCGCTGTCGACCCGCAACGACGAACCAACCCGCGCCAGCCGTCCATGGGACAAGGGCCGTGATGGCTTCGTATTGTCCAACGGTGCCGGTGCGCTGGTGCTGGAAGAACTCGAGCACGCCAAGGCGCGTGGCGCGACCATCTACGCCGAGTTGATCGGCTTTGGCACCAGTGGCGATGCCTACCACATGACCTCGCCGCCAGCCGATGGCGCGGGTGCTGCGCGCTGCATCACCAATGCGCTGCGCGATGCCAAAATCAATGGCGATCAAGTGCAGTACATCAACGCCCACGGCACCTCGACTCCCGCAGGTGACCTCGCTGAAGTCAACGCGATCAAGTCGGTGTTCGGTGAGCATGCCTACAAGCTGGCCGTCAGTTCCACCAAGTCCATGACCGGCCACTTGCTGGGCGCGGCGGGCGCGGTCGAAGCGATCTTCAGCGTGCTGGCCATCAATAGCCAGGTAGCGCCGCCGACCATCAACCTCGATGAGCCGGACGAAGGCTGCGACCTCGATTTCGTGCCGCACACGGCGCGCAACATGGATATCGATGTGGTCGTTTCCAATTCCTTCGGTTTTGGCGGCACCAATGGCTCGCTGGTGTTCCGCCGGTTCGCCGGCTGATGGACAGCTGGGTCGACGGTCAGCCGGCTGACGCTTTGTCGCTGAAGGATCGCGGCCTGGCTTATGGCGACGGTCTGTTCGAGACCATCGCCGTGCGTAACGGGCAGCCGGTGTTGCTGGAGCGACACCTGTCGCGCCTGGCGGATGGCTGTTCGCGTCTGGCAATGACTGCCGATCATGAGTTGGTCCGTAGCGAACTGCTGGCCTATGCCGCAGCCCTGGGTGACGGGGTGCTCAAGCTCATCCTCACCCGCGGCGACGGTCTGCGCGGTTACGCCCCGGATCCTTCGGCCCAGGCCCGACGCATCCTGCAAGGCAATCCACCCGCGGCTTATCCTGCAGTGCATGGCGAGCAGGGTGTTCGTTTGTTTCCTTGCGCCACGCGATTGTCCAGGCAGCCATTGCTCGCCGGCCTCAAGCACCTGAATCGTCTTGAACAAGTCCTCGCCCGTGCCGAATGGCAGGACACCGAGCATGCCGAAGGCTTGATGCTCGATCAGGCCGGGCGCGTGATTGAAGGCGTGTTCAGCAATTTGTTCCTGGTGCGTGATGGTGTACTCATCACCGCCGACCTCAAGCGCTGTGGTGTGGCCGGCGTGATGCGTGCCGAAATATTGTTTCAGGCCAAGTCGCTGGGAATCTCCACGCAAATCACCGATATTCCCCTCGAACAGCTGCAATGGGCTGACGAAGTCTTTGTCTGCAACAGCGTGTATGGTATCTGGCCGGTGCGCGCCTATGCTGCTCTTCACTGGCCGGTTGGGCCGCTCACCCGTAAACTCCAAACCATTGCCCGTGTGCTACTGGATGCTTGATACGTGAGACGTAAACTCTTGCTGCTGCTGGAAACCGGAGTGGTTCTGGCGGGGCTGCTGTTGGGTGCTTCAGCCTGGAAAATTCATTCGGCGCTGGTACAGCCGCTGAACATTGCCCAGGAACAATTGCTGGATGTGCCCAAGGGCACCACGCCGACCCGCACCTTCTATCGACTCGAAGCCAATGGCGTCATCAAGGACGCATTCTGGCTGCGTGTGTATTGGCGCTTCAATCTCGCCAAACAACCCCTGCACAGCGGCGAATATCGCCTGCAACCGGGTATGACTGTCGAAGGCCTGATCGACCTGTGGAAACGCGGGGAAATGGTTCAGTACAGCCTGACCCTGGTCGAAGGCTGGAATTTCCGTCAGGTCCGCGCAGCGCTGGCCAAGGAAGAGAAGCTCGATCATGACCTCAACGGTTTGAGCGATAGCCAGGTCATGGACAAGCTTGGCCACAGCGGGATTTTTCCGGAAGGGCGCTTCTTCCCTGACACCTATCGCTATGTACGCGGGATGTCCGATCTCGAGTTGTTGAAGACCGCTTACGACCGTCTTGACGAAGTGCTCGCCAAGGAGTGGGAGCAGCGCGCCGCCGATGCGCCGTACACCGAACCCTATCAGGCGCTGATCATGGCCTCGCTGGTGGAAAAGGAAACCGGCGTACCGCAGGAGCGCGGGCAGATTGCCGGTGTGTTTGTGCGACGCATGGCGATAGGCATGCTGCTGCAGACCGACCCGACAGTGATCTACGGCCTCGGCGACCGCTACAGCGGCAAGCTGACCCGGGCTCACCTCAGGGAGTCGACGCCCTATAACACCTACATGAATGCAGGCCTGCCGCCGACGCCGATCTCCATGGTCGGGCGCGAAGCCATCCATGCGGCGCTCAATCCGGTGGAGGGCAACAGTCTTTACTTCGTGGCGCGCGGTGATGGTACGCATGTGTTCTCCGACGACCTGGATGCCCACAACAATGCGGTGAAGGAGTTCCAGCTCAAGCGTCGCTCCGATTACCGCTCCAGCCCGGCGCCCGCTACCACGGCAGAGACACCGCCAACCCAGGCTGAGCAGGCGGGTACGCAGGAGGCCAGGGCTTCGCAGGAGACGCCGATCCCGGCCGCTTCGCCGAACACCGCTCCCGAGGCGCTGCCGCAGGTACCGCCGCAAGATCCTGCGCCGGCCCCTGAAACGCCGGCCGCCGATGCAAGCGCGGCGAAAAGCTCGCAATGACTCTGACTAAGGACTGCCTGTGACTGGCTTGTTTATTACTCTGGAAGGCCCGGAAGGCGCCGGCAAGAGCACCAATCGCGAATACCTGGCCGAGCGCTTGCGCGCCGCCGGCATCGAGGTGGTGCTGACCCGCGAGCCGGGTGGCACGCCGTTGGCCGAGCGCATCCGTGAAGTGCTGCTGGCTCCGGTCGACGAAGTCATGAACCCGGATACCGAGTTGCTGCTGGTGTTCGCGGCGCGTGCCCAGCACCTGGCCGAGGTGATTCGCCCGGCGCTGGCCCGGGGTGCCGTGGTCTTGTGTGATCGTTTCACCGACTCGACATACGCCTACCAGGGTGGTGGTCGCGGCTTGTCGCTGGAGCGCATCGCGGCCTTGGAAACCTTCGTTCAAGGTGATCTGCGGCCGGACCTGACGCTGATTTTCGATCTGCCTGTCGAGGTGGGTCTGGCCCGCGCCAGTGCTCGCGGTCGCCTGGATCGCTTTGAGCTCGAAGGCCGGACCTTTTTCGATGCCGTACGCAATGCCTTCCTCAAGCGGGCCGAGGCGGATCCGGCGCGTTATGTGCTGGTCGATGCTGCCCAACCGTTGGCACAGGTCCAGCAATCGCTGGATACCTTGCTGCCGCGCCTGCTGGAGTTGAGCCGTGGCTGAGGCCTATCCGTGGCAGGAAAGCCTCTGGCAGCAACTGGCCGGTCGCGCCCAGCATGCACACGCCTATCTGCTGCATGGCCCGGCCGGGATCGGCAAGCGCGCACTGGCCGAGCGCCTGATGGCCCGCTTGCTGTGCCAGCGCCCGGTCGCGCTGGAAGCGTGCGGCGAATGCAAATCCTGCCTGCTGCTCAAGGCTGGTAGCCATCCGGATAACTACATCCTGGAGCCGGAAGAAGCCGACAAGGCGATCAAGGTCGACCAGGTTCGCGACCTGGTCGGTTTCGTGGTGCAGACCGCGCAGTTGGGCGGGCGCAAAGTGGTGCTGATCGAGCCGGTCGAGTCGATGAACATCAACGCCGCCAACGCCTTGCTCAAAAGCCTCGAAGAACCGTCCGGCGATACCGTTCTGTTGCTGGTCAGCCACCAGCCGAGCCGCTTGTTGCCAACCATCAAGAGTCGCTGCGTGCAGCAGGCCTGTCCGCTGCCGGGCGAGGCCATGAGCTTGAAGTGGCTGGCCGAGGCTTTGCCGGAGTGTTCCGAAGAAGAGCGCGTCGAACTGCTGACGCTGGCCGCCGGTTCGCCACTGGCGGCGGTCAATCTTCAAGCCCAGGGCGTGCGTGAACAACGCTCGCAAGTGGTCGAAGGGGTGAAAAAGCTCCTCAAGCAACAGCAGTCGCCAACGCAACTGGCCGAAGAGTGGAAGAGCATTCCGATGCTGCGCCTGTTCGATTGGTTCTGCGATTGGTCGAGCCTGATCCTGCGTTATCAGTTGACCCAGGACGAAGCCGGCCTCGGCCTGCCCGACATGCGCAAGGTCGTGCAATACCTGGCGCAGAAAAGCGCCCAGGGCAAAGTCCTCGATATTCAGGACTGGATACTCGCCCAGCGCCAGAAAGTCCTGAGCAAAGCCAACCTCAACCCGGCCTTGCTGCTGGAGGCATTGCTGGTGCAGTGGGTGTCGTTGCCTGGCCAACGATGACTGTCAGCGCCTAGACTCCGAGTAACCCGACCGTCCCACCCATTCGATACAAGTTGCAGCCCTTTATGCTCGTAGATTCCCATTGTCACCTTGATCGCCTTGACCTGGCCGCCCACGACGGCTCCCTGGACGCTGCCCTGGATGCCGCCCGACAGCGCGGGGTAGGGCACTTTCTGTGTATCGGCGTCAGCGCGGACAACGCAGCCGACGTCAAGGCCCTGGCCGAGCGTTATGACGACGTCGACTGCTCTGTGGGCGTACACCCTCTGGATTTGCAGCCAGGCGCCGCGCCGGCGCTGGACTGGCTGTTGCACGAGCTCAATCACCCGCGGGTCGTCGCCATTGGCGAAACCGGCCTTGATTACCACTACGAGCCGGAAGCGGCAGAGTTGCAGCAGGAGTCCTTCCGCCTGCACCTGCAAGCGGCGCAGCAGACCGGCAAACCGGTGATCATCCACACCCGTGGCGCTCGTACCGATACCCTGGACTTGCTGCGTGAAGCGGCGCTGCCCCAGGCGGGCGTATTGCATTGCTTTACCGAAGACTGGGAAATGGCCAAGGCTGCGCTGGACATGGGCTATTACATTTCCCTGTCCGGGATTGTCACTTTCCGCAATGCCGATGCGTTGCGCGATGTGGCCAGCAAGGTGCCTGCCGACCGCTTGCTGGTGGAAACCGACTCGCCGTACCTGGCGCCGATCCCTTATCGCGGCAAGCCAAACCTGCCGCAGTACGTGCGTGAAGTTGCGGAATTTCTGGCAATGTTGCGTGGTGAGCCCTACGAGCGGTTTGCCGAGCAGACCACCGCCAATTTCAAGCGGCTGTTCCCGCTGGCACACGTAAAAGGTTAAATCGCAGGCAAAAAAAACCCGGGTTCTGGGGGGTGAATCCGGGTTAAGACCATTAGGAGTAAAACAATGGCACGCGGTCCGTTGGTACCAATATCGGCGTAACACTTGGGGGAGATGTCCCGCCGACAGTTCAAGTATTGATCAGGATTGCGCCTCGTCCAGTTTAGCGGCCCGGGTTTTTAAACATATTTGGAATACGTGCGCTTCGGAAGAGTTCTCATCAACCTGTAAACGTACGCGGAATGACCAGAAAGCGCAGATATGGTCGGATGATCCGTGCATTTTTGCGTAAGTTAGGCATAATACGCGGCTTCGAATTTTGACCCCGACAGACCTTTTCTTATGCATAAAGAACCCCGTAAGGTCCGTGAATTCCGTCGCCGCGAGCAGGAAATTCTCGATACCGCGCTCAAGCTGTTCCTCGAACAAGGTGAAGACAGTGTCACCGTCGAGATGATTGCTGATGCCGTCGGTATCGGTAAAGGCACGATCTACAAGCACTTCAAATCCAAGGCGGAAATCTATCTGCGCCTGATGCTCGACTACGAGCGCGATTTGAACGAGCTGTTGCATTCGGCCGATGTCGACAAGGACAAGGAAGCCCTATCCCGGGCCTACTTCGAATTCCGCATGCGCGATCCACAACGCTATCGCTTGTTCGACCGCCTCGAAGAAAAAGTGGTCAAGGGCAACCAGGTGCCGGAGATGATCGAGGAGCTGCACAAGATCCGTGCCTCGAACTTCGAACGCCTGACCCTGCTGATCAAGGGCCGGATCAGCGAAGGCAAGCTCGAAGACGTGCCGCCTTACTTCCATTACTGCGCGTCCTGGGCGCTGGTGCACGGTGCCGTGGCGCTGTATCACTCGCCGTTCTGGAGCAATGTGCTGGAAGATCAGGAAGGTTTCTTCCAGTTCCTCATGGATATCGGCGTGCGCATGGGCAACAAGCGCAAGCGCGACACCGACACTTCCGGCAGCTGAGCCATTCAGTTGCCTTATTGCGCCATGATTTCGCTACTTGGCGCAGTGCCGCAGGAATATACTCAGGTAGAGGACTTGCTAAAACTTGATTTCTGAGTCAAGTTTTAGCAGCCCGATATTCTTCCGCCGGAGTAACCATGATCGTTGACCGTCAAGGCAGGCGTTTTCGCAACTTGCGAATCAGCCTGACCTCAGCCTGCAATTACGCCTGTACCTACTGCGTGCCCAACGGCAAGCGGCTGGTGGCTGCGCAGGATGAGTTGTCGGCCGAAGCCATGGCGCGCGGTGTGGCTTATCTGATTGAAGCGGCGGGGATCGAGCGCCTGCGCATTACTGGCGGCGAGCCGCTGGTCAGCCCGAAACTCGAAGCGTTCATGACGGCGGTCGGGCAGATGGGCCTGGAGGACATCAGCCTGACCACCAATGGCCAGTTGCTGGCGAAGAAACTGCCACTGCTGGTGAACGCAGGCATTCGGCGCCTCAACGTTTCCCTCGATACCCTCGACGCCAGTGCGTTTCGTGGCATTGCCCGGGGCGGCGACCTGGCCACCGTGCTCGACGGCATGAACGAGGCCAGTGCGGCCGGCATGAAGATCAAGGTCAACATGGTGCCGCTGCGCGGGCAGAACCTCGATCAAGTGATGCCGCTGCTCGACTACTGCCTGGAGCGCGGTTATGAACTGCGCTTCATCGAGCTGATGCGCATGGGCCACCTGGCCAACGATTCCAATGCCTTTTTGCAGCAGTTCGTCAGCCTCCAGCAGCTGCTGAGCCTGATCGGCGAGCGCTACGAATACCTGCAGGCGGATGCCCCGGTCGATGCGACGGCCGTTCGCTATGAAATTCCCGGCCAGGGCTATTTCGGCGTGATCGCCAACGAGAGCGTGCCTTTCTGCCGGACCTGTTCACGCTTGCGTTTATCTTCCACCGGGTGGCTGCATGGCTGCCTGTCGTCGAGCAATCGCCATTACATCGGCGACCTGCTGGACAAGCCGCGTCATCAAGCGCTGCCCGCGCTGCAGCGACTGCTGGTCAAAGCCTTGGGTGACAAGCAGGAAGTGGCATTCTCGGGCGGCGCGACTGTCATGAAGATTATCGGCGGCTGAACCGGACTTTGTGACTGGGAGCTTTTGTGGCGAGGGAGCTTGCTCCCGCTGGGTTGCGAAGCAACCCCAAAACCATTTCCAAGTTGCACCGGGCATAATGCATACAGCGGTTTACGACTGCTGCGCAGCCGAGCGGGAGCGAGCTCCCTCGCCACAGATCATCATTCGCAGTCCTGATATATAAACAGGCTCAAGGACTGGCGCGGAAGCTGCATCCAACGGCCATTCGCCGGTTTTCCGACACCGGCCTCTGGAGGATAGGATGCGTAGCCTGGTTTTGCTGCTGGCCGTTTTGGCACTTGGTGGCTGCATGAACATCAGCGATATGGCCGAAGGGACTCGTTACCATATGAGCGATGCGGGGCTGCTCGACCACAGCGACAGCCGTCGCGTAAACAACCTGCGCATCCAGCCGGACTCGTTCGTCTACATCGCCCAAGGCGTTTTCATGCCGCCGGGCAGCGTCGTTTACCCACGGCCCAACGTGATTGCCGAAGTCGCCTTCGATGGCTTCGTCGAATACTTCCCGATGGTCCGCCGTGCCCGTACGCCGGAAGGCCTCGACCAGGCCATGGGCGAAGCCCGTGCCGCCGGTGCGCACTATCTGCTCTACACCCGATTTGCCAAGTCTGACGACCGTATCGGCAACTCGGACGAGTGGCTGGACCAGGAAGCCCTGGATCGTCTTGGCATCGATAGCGGTATGATTCAGATCATGTTGATCGAGACCAGCACCCAGTATTTGATTGATACTGCGACCATCAAGAGTCGTGGCGGTTTACTGACGTTCCACGATAAAAAACCCGAAGACCTGATGGGCCCGCCGCTGGAACAATACGCGCGTAGCCTGCTGGGGCTCAGCGACCAGTAAAACCAAGGAGAACGCCATGAGTGGCCCGCAAAAAGCCAACGACCTGCTGGGGCAAATCCCCAAGACCAAAGGCTTGCCGCCGGTGCACCTGTGGAATCCCGATTTCTGCGGCGACATCGATATGCGTATCGCCCGCGACGGCACCTGGTACTACCTGGGCACGCCGATCGGGCGCAAGCCGATGGTCAAGCTGTTCTCCACCATCATTCGCCGCGACGGCGATGATTATTTCCTGATCACTCCGGTGGAAAAAGTCGGTATCAAGGTCGACGACGTGCCGTTCGTGGCAATCGCGGTGGACGTGGAAGGCGAGGGCGAGGCGCAGGTGTTGCGCTTTACCACCAACGTCGATGAAACCACCGAGGCCGGCGCCGAGCATCCAATGCGCGTGGTCATCGACCCGGTCACGCAGGAGCCAGCGCCTTACGTGCATGTGCGCAGTAATCTTGAGGCGTTGATTCACCGCAACGTGTTCTATCAATTGGTCGAGCTGGCGGTGAGTCGCGAGATCGACGGTCAGCGCTGGCTGGGTGTATGGAGCGGCGGCGAATTCTTCCCCATCGGTCTTGAGCCCTGACGCAAAACCCTGTGGGAGCGGGCTTGCTCGCGAAAGCGCCGGGTCAGCCGACATCGTTGTCGGATGTGACTCCGTCTTCGCGAGCAAGCCCGCTCCCACAGTAGATCTCTGTCGTTCTCTATAAAATCAAATTGACACTCAATCATATGATGATTAGCGTGAGCTTCCATCGCGTTCGACCTTGAGGTGTCCATGTCCAGCAGCTTTCATGCGTCGACGGTTGACTGGCTGGGATGCTGGCTCGCCACGGGGCAGGTCAAGCCGGGTGAGTCCCTCAAGGTCGAAGCCGACCTTGGCGAACAACTCGGCGTGAGCCGCACGGTCATCCGCGAAGCGATCAAGACCCTGGTTGCCAAAGGCATGCTCGAGGTCGGTCCGAAAGTCGGCACGCGGGTGTTGCCGGTGCGACGCTGGAACCTCTTCGATCCCCAAGTCGTCGGCTGGTTGTCACGCAGCGGCTTGCCGGAAAACTTCGTCGACGATTTGCTCGACCTGCGCCGCACCATTGAACCCATGGCCGTGCGCTGGGCCTGCGAGCGCGCAACCGGCGAACAAGTGAATGCAATCCTGCTGGCCTGCAACGCGCTGGAGCGTGCGGTGGACAGCGGCATCGATTACAACCGTGCCGACCAGTTCTTCCACGAGTGCATTCTCGCTGCCAGCCACAATCAATTCATCGAACAAATGGTTCCGGCCCTCGGCGCGTTGCTGGCGGTGGCCTTTGAAGTGTCCGCCGCCGACCCGGATGAATTGCGTCGCACCTTGCCGATCCACCGGGACCTGGCCGAGGCCATAGCGGCCCGTGATACCGCCCGGGGTGTCTGGGCCTGCATGACCCTGATCGATAACGCCGACCTGGCGATCAAGCGTTACTACCCGCAAGTCATGGCCGATAAAAAGGCCAGTTGAAAACAAAAAACCCCATATAAAAACAAGAACAATGCAGGAGGTTTCATGACGTTGACGGCGGTTACCGGACATCGGGCGAAACTGGGCGAAGGCCCGTTCTGGGATGCGCCCACCCAGGCCCTGTACTGGGTGGATATCGCCGGTAAACAGGCGTTGCGCTTGATCGGCGCCAACGTGCAGATCTGGCAGATGCCGGAGCACGTATCGGCGTTCATTCCCTGCGAAAGCGGCGACGCGCTGGTGACACTGAGCAGCGGCGTGTATCGGCTCGATCTCGACTCTCCAGGCCTGGAACCGCGCCTGACATTGTTCTGCGTGGCCGATCCGCAATCGGGCAACCGCCCCAACGAAGCTCGCTGCGACGCCCTGGGCCGGCTCTGGCTTGGCACCATGCAAAACAATATCGGAGAACACGGCGAAGACCTGCCCATCGTCCATCGTTCGGGTGGGCTGTTTCGCATCGATCGCGCCGGACGGGTTGTGCCGTTGTTGCGCAACCTGGGCATTCCCAACACGTTGCTGTGGAGCGATGACGCCACCAGCGTTTACTTCGGTGACAGCCTCGAAGGCACCCTGTATCGACATTTCATCCGTACCGACGGAGCCCTCGATGCGCCGCAAGTCTGGTTGGGTGCGCACGCGCGTGGCGGCCCGGACGGTTCGGCGATGGATGCCGAAGGTTTTATCTGGAATGCCCGTTGGGATGGCAGCTGCCTGCTCAGGTTGAACCCGGACGGCAAAGTCGATCGGATCATTGAACTGCCGATCAGTCGTCCCACCAGTTGCGTGTTTGGCGGCACAGACCTGAAGACCCTGTACATCACCAGCGCGGCAAGTCCGCTGGGCCATCCGTTGGATGGGGCCGTGTTGTCGATGCCAGTGGATGTGCCTGGAAAGCATTGCACGCGTTTCGCTGGATAGATCCCTAAATATGGGATGCAAATATATATATTGAGATTTATCGCGGGCCGGGTTTATAGTCGGCCTCACCAGGTACATGCACTCACACTTAAAAAAACAAAACAGGTGAAGTGATGCAGCGAAGTTCCCCCATGCTCCCTTGCGGAGACACTGCCTCAGGCCGTTTCCGAGCTGAAACGTTTACGCTTTCACCTGTTTCTTCCTTAACGCCTTTTGACCGGACATCGACAGATGCCCGGTTTTCGTCGTGTTTTCGAACAGGAGTCTTGATCCATGGCTGAACCACTGTCATTACCACCGGTACCCGAACCACCCAAGGGCGAGCGCCTGAAAAACAAGGTCGTGTTGCTGACCGGTGCCGCCCAGGGCATTGGCGAAGCGATTGTGGCGACCTTCGCGTCCCAGCAGGCCAAGTTGATCATCAGCGACATTCAGGCCGAAAAAGTCGAGAGAGTCGCAGCTCACTGGCGAGACAAAGGTGCCGACGTGGTGGCGATCAAGGCCGACGTGTCGCGTCAGCAGGATCTGCACGCCATGGCCAGGCTGGCAATCGACCTGCATGGCCGGATCGATGTGTTGGTCAACTGCGCCGGGGTCAACGTGTTCCGTGATCCGCTGGAAATGACCGAGGAAGACTGGCGTCGCTGTTTTGCCATTGACCTGGACGGTGCATGGTACGGCTGCAAGGCGGTGTTGCCGCAGATGGTCGAGCAGGGCATCGGCAGCATCATCAATATTGCGTCCACCCATTCCAGCCACATCATTCCGGGTTGCTTCCCGTACCCGGTGGCCAAGCACGGCCTGCTCGGCCTGACCCGCGCGCTGGGCATCGAATATGCGGCCAAGGGTGTTCGCGTCAATGCCATCGCGCCGGGCTACATCGAAACCCAGATCAACGTCGATTACTGGAACGGCTTCACCGACCCCCACGCCGAGCGCCAGCGCGCGTTTGACCTGCACCCGCCGCGCCGCATCGGCCAGCCGATCGAAGTGGCAATGACCGCCGTGTTCCTGGCCAGCGATGAAGCGCCGTTCATCAATGCCTCGTGCATCACCATCGATGGCGGACGCTCGGTGATGTACCACGACTGAGTGATCGGGCTTTCAGCCGCACTACTACGTCTGAAATCCAATCATCATACGATATGACTATTGGCAGTGCGGCTTTACCGCCCATTGGTTTACGAAGAACGCTTTCAAAGAACGCTCAAGAACAATAACAAGGAGTCAGCTTATGAATCGTCGTCATGCTATTCGTTCCCTGTGCTGTGCCGCGTTGGCGGTCTCGGCGGTCAGCCTGAGCAGCACGCTGCTGGCGGCCGAGGAAGTGAAAATCGGTTTCCTGGTCAAGCAAGCGGAAGAACCCTGGTTCCAGACCGAATGGGCCTTTGCCGAAAAGGCCGGGAAAGAGAAGGGCTTCACCCTGATCAAGATCGCCGTGCCGGACGGGGAGAAAACCCTATCCGCCATCGACAGCCTCGCCGCCAACGGCGCCAAGGGTTTCGTGATCTGCCCGCCGGACGTATCCCTGGGACCTGCGATCATGGCCAAGGCCAAGCTCAACGGGCTGAAAGTAATTGCGGTCGATGACCGTTTCGTCGATGCCAGCGGCAAGTTCATGGAAGACGTGCCGTACCTCGGCATGGCTGCGTTCGAAGTCGGCCAGAAACAAGGCAATGCCATGGCCACCGAAGCGAAGAAGCGCGGCTGGGACTGGAAAGACACCTACGCGGTGATCAACACCTACAACGAACTCGACACCGGCAAGAAGCGCACTGATGGTTCGGTGAAGGCGCTGGAAGATGCCGGCATGCCCAAGGACCACATCCTGTTCTCGGCCCTCAAGACTCTCGACGTACCGGGCAGCATGGACGCCACCAACTCGGCCCTGGTGAAACTGCCGAGTGCGGCGAAGAACCTGATCATCGGCGGCATGAACGACAACACCGTGCTCGGCGGCGTACGTGCCACCGAGAGCGCCGGTTTCGCTGCGGCCAACGTGATCGGCATCGGCATCAATGGTACCGACGCCATCGGCGAGCTGAAGAAACCCGACAGCGGTTTCTACGGCTCGATGTTGCCGAGCCCGCACATCGAGGGCTACAACACCGCGAGCATGATGTACGAGTGGGTCACCACCGGCAAAGAACCGGCGAAATTCACCGCCATGGACGACGTGACGCTGATCACCCGCGACAACTTCAAGCAGGAGCTGGAAAAGATCGGCCTGTGGAACTGACGGTCGTTTGATTTCAGCGGTGGCCCCGGCGACGGGGTCGCCTGATCGGTGTGAAGAGGTGGGTTATGCACGCGCAAACAAATACACAACCACACAGCGGCAGCTTGCGCTTCAACGGGATCGGCAAGACCTTTCCCGGGGTGAAGGCGCTGGACAACATCAGCTTTGTCGCCCATCCGGGGCAGGTTCATGCCTTGATGGGCGAGAACGGTGCCGGCAAGTCGACGCTGCTCAAGATCCTCGGCGGGGCCTACATACCCAGCAGCGGCGCCTTGCAGATCGGTGAGCGGACGATGGACTTCAAGTCCACCGCCGACAGCATCGGCAGTGGCGTCGCGGTGATCCACCAGGAGCTGCATCTGGTGCCGGAAATGACCGTGGCCGAGAACCTGTTTCTCGGGCATTTGCCGGCCAGTTTCGGCCTGATCAATCGCGGCACCTTGCGTCAGCAGGCACTGGCCTGTCTCAAGGGCCTGGCCGATGAAATCGACCCGCAAGAGAAAGTCGGGCGCCTGTCCCTCGGCCAGCGGCAACTGGTGGAAATCGCCAAGGCGTTGTCCCGGGGTGCCCATGTGATTGCCTTCGACGAACCCACCAGCAGCCTTTCGGCGCGAGAGATCGAGCGCTTGATGGCGATCATCGGCCGGCTGCGCGACGAGGGCAAAGTGGTGCTCTATGTCTCTCATCGCATGGAAGAAGTGTTCCGCATCTGTGACGCGGTGACGGTGTTCAAGGATGGGCGCTATGTGCGCACGTTCGACGACATGAGCCAGCTGACCCACGATCAACTGGTCACCTGCATGGTCGGGCGCGACATCCAGGACATCTACGATTACCGCCCCCGTCAGCGCGGTGCGGTGGCGCTCAAGGTCGACGGTTTGCTCGGGCCGGGGTTGCGTGAGCCGGTGAGTTTCGAGGTGCACAAAGGCGAAATCCTTGGGCTGTTCGGGCTGGTCGGTGCCGGTCGTACCGAGCTGTTGCGCCTGCTCAGCGGCCTGGCACGCAACAGCGCCGGACAGCTGAAGCTTCGTGGCCATGAACTGAAGCTGCGTTCACCTAGGGACGCGATTGCCGCCGGGATCCTCTTGTGCCCCGAGGACCGCAAGAAGGAAGGCATCCTGCCGCTGGCCAGCGTCGCCGAGAACATCAACATCAGCGCACGCGGCGCCCATTCCACCTTCGGCTGCCTGTTGCGTGGCCTGTGGGAAAAGGACAACGCCGACCAGCAGATCAGGGCGCTCAAGGTGAAAACGCCACACGCCGGGCAGCAGATCAGATTTCTTTCCGGCGGTAATCAGCAGAAGGCCATTCTCGGCCGCTGGTTGTCGATGCCGATGAAGGTGCTGCTGCTCGACGAACCCACCCGCGGCATCGACATCGGAGCCAAGGCCGAGATCTATCAGATCATCCATAACCTGGCGGCCGAGGGGATCGCGGTGATTGTCGTGTCCAGCGACCTGATGGAAGTGATGGGTATTTCCGACCGCATCCTGGTGCTGTGTGAAGGCGCGATGCGCGGCGAACTGAGCCGCGACCAGGCCAACGAATCCAACCTGCTGCAACTGGCTTTGCCGCGCCAACGCGCCGACGGCACGGCGAACTGAGAGGTGACTATGATGACAACCCAAAACAACACCCTGCCGACCACGCGCAAACCCTTGGATATGCGGCGCTTCCTCGATGACTGGGTCATGCTGCTGGCGGCCGTCGGCATCTTTGTCGCCTGCACCTTGCTGATCGACAACTTCCTCTCGCCGCTGAACATGCGTGGCTTGGGCCTGGCGATTTCCACCACCGGGATCGCGGCGTGCACCATGTTGTATTGCCTGGCGTCCGGGCATTTCGACTTGTCGGTGGGCTCGGTGATCGCCTGTGCCGGGGTGGTCGCGGCGGTGGTGATGCGCGACACCGACAGCGTGTTTCTCGGCGTCTGTGCGGCGCTGGTGATGGGACTGATCGTGGGGCTGATCAATGGCATCGTGATTGCCAAGCTGCGAGTCAACGCGTTGATCACCACCTTGGCGACCATGCAGATCGTGCGTGGCCTGGCCTACATCTTCGCCAACGGCAAGGCGGTGGGGGTGTCCCAGGAATCGTTCTTCGTCTTCGGTAACGGCCAGATGTTCGGCGTGCCGGTGCCGATCCTGATCACCATTGTCTGCTTCCTGTTCTTCGGCTGGCTGCTGAACTACACCACCTACGGGCGCAACACCATGGCCATCGGCGGCAACCAGGAAGCGGCGTTGCTGGCGGGTGTGAATGTCGACCGGACCAAGATCATCATCTTCGCCGTGCACGGCGTGATCGGTGCGCTGGCCGGGGTGATCCTGGCGTCGCGCATGACCTCGGGCCAACCGATGATCGGCCAGGGTTTCGAACTGACCGTGATCTCGGCCTGCGTGTTGGGTGGGGTGTCGTTGAGTGGCGGGATTGGCATGATCCGGCACGTGATCGCCGGGGTACTGATCCTGGCGATCATCGAGAATGCGATGAACCTGAAGAACATCGATACGTTTTACCAGTATGTGATTCGGGGTTCGATTTTGTTGTTGGCGGTGGTGATTGACCGCCTCAAACAACGCTGACCACCGAAGTCTGAAGGTACAGGTGATCTCCTGTGGGAGCGGGCTTGCTCGCGAAAGCGATCTGTCGGTGACATCGATGTTGGATGTGCTGACGTCTTCGCGAGCAAGCCCGCTCCCACAGTTGAACTGTGTCGACCGCTGGTCCTTGCGCCATTCCTTCCGTCACCTCCCTGAAATTTTTCTTGCCCGCCCGAACCCGTTTCGGTTATCACTTTGTACATGATTAGACAGGTACGATTTGACAAGAAACAACGGGTGGTCGACGAACTCATCCGGCGCATCGAAAGCGGCCTCCTGGAGGACGGCTTTCAGTTGCCGGGCGAGCATCAGTTGGCTCAGGAATTCAAAGTCAGCCGAGGCACTTTGCGTGAGGCCCTGGCCGAATTGAAACGGCGCAACTACATCGCGACGCAGAGCGGGGTGGGTTCCATCGTCACGTTTGACGGCGTGGTACTCGACCAGCGCAGCGGCTGGGCGCAGGCGCTGGCCGACAGCGGGGCGCTGGTCAATACCGAAGTGTTGCGGCTGGAGGCGGTAACCCGTCCTGATCTGCTGCCGCGTTTCGGCACCGACCAGTTCATCACCCTCGACCGTCGTCGCCGTTCCAATGACGGCACGCTGGTCTCTCTCGAACGTTCATTGATGCCCGCGACCGGCGGCCTGGAAAGCCTGCCGCGTGTGGGACTGATCGACAACTCCCTGACCATCACCCTGGCCGCCTACGGCTACATCGGTGAACGTGGCGATCAGTGGATCGGCGCCGAGCCATTGAATGCCGAGGATGCCGAGCTGCTGGGACGTCCGGTTGGCACGGTGTTCCTCAAGGCCTTGCGCACCACCTATGACCGGCAAAACCGTTTCATGGAACAGGTCGAAAGCCTGCTCGATCCCGTGCACTTCCGCCTGCACCTGCAATTTGGACATTCGAAATGACTGTGCTCAATCGTGCCCTGGGCGCGTTCTATGGCCTGGCCCTGGGCGATGCACTGGGCATGCCGACCCAATCCCTGAGTCGCGCACAGGTCCAGGCGCGCTTCGGCGAAATCACCAATCTTGAGGACGCCGGCCCCGATCAGCCGATCGCCGCGAACATGCCCAAGGGCTCGATCACCGACGATACCGAACAGGCCATCCTGGTCGGCCAGTTGTTGATTGATGGCAAGGGCAAGATCGAACCGTCGGTGCTCGCGCAACGCCTGATCGAATGGGAAGCCGTCATGCAGGCCAAAGGCTCGCAGGACTTGCTCGGTCCTTCGACCAAACGCGCCATCGAGATGATTCTCGCCGGTCATTCTCCGGAAGAAGCGGGGCGCTACGGCACCACCAATGGCGCGGCGATGCGCATTACGCCTGTAGGGATCGCGGCGAACGTCGCCAATCCGCAGCGTTTCATTGAGGCTGTCGTGCAGGCCTGTCAGGTCACTCACAACACCACGCTGGGGATCTCCAGCGCGGCGGCGGTGGCGGCGGTGGTGTCGGCCGGCATCAACGGCATGGACCTGGGCGAGGCCTTGAACCTCGGCCAGCAAATCGCCCAGCAAGCGGAAAGCCACGGTCACTGGGTGGCCGGTGGACGAATTGCCTCGCGCATCAGTTGGGCGCGCAGCATCAGCGTCGACAGTGACAATGGGCTGCTCGCCGATTTGCTGTACGACGTGATCGGCACATCGGTGGCTTCCCAGGAGTCAGTGGTGGTGTCGTTCGCCCTGGCCCAGCAAGTGGCCATCGGTGAAATGAACGCCTTCGATGCACTGTGCATGGCTGCCAGCCTGGGTGGCGACACGGACACCATCGCGGCGATCCTGGGCGCGATGCTTGGCGCCTGCCTGGGTCTTGAGAGCTGGCCGGTCGAGATGATCGACAAGATCAAGGTGGTCAATAAGCTCGAGCTTGAACCTCTTGTGATAGGGCTTCTTGCTTTGCGTTGACTGGACTGGCGCCTTCGCGGGCAAGCCCGCTCCCACAGGTACTGCATGTGCCTTGAGGTTTTCGCTTTCCCTGTGGGAGCGGGCTTGCTCGCGAAGGGCGCACCGCGCAATCAAGATTTTTCACGCGTAAAGGAGCGCACGAACTTGGCCAGGATGGCCGGGCTGTTGTGTCGATTTCCCGAATTGCCCACAACCACAACAAATGGCAACAGGAGCATTTTTCATGAGTTCAACCAACGCCGGGCAAAGCGCCGGGCAACTGGAAACCCGTGGCATCGAACCGGTGCCGGAATCCGAGTGCAACGGGCATCCGCTGCAACTGTTCTGGGTCTGGTTCGCCGCCAACATTTCCATCCTCGGCCTGCCGCTGGGCGCGACCCTCGTGGCCTTTCGCGGGTTGGCGATCTGGCAGGCGATCATTGTCGCGATCCTCGGTGCCGCCGGTTCCTTCGCGGTGGTCGGGATCATCTCCATCGCCGGCCGTCGCGGCCGTGCGCCGAGCCTGACCCTGTCGCGAGCGATCTTCGGTGTGCGCGGCAACATCGGCCCGACGCTGGTCTCGCTGATGTCGCGCCTGGGCTGGGAAACGGTCAACACCACCACCGCTGCGTTCGTGCTGCTGTCGCTGTGCTCGATCCTGTTCGGCTCGCCGGTGGAAGCCAAGAGCGCACCGCTGCTGACCCTGGTGTTCATCGCGATTTTCGTGCTGCTGACCTTGTCGGTGTCCGGCCTCGGCCATGCGACTTTGCTGGTGATTCAGAAGTGGGCGACCTATGTGTTCGGCGCGCTGAACATTCTGGTCGGTGGTTTCCTCTGCGCGACCATCGACTGGAGCGCGGTGTTCAACGCCACGCCTGCACCGCTCAGCGCGATGATCATCGGCGTCGGCACCATGGCCGCCGGCACCGGCATCGGTTGGGCCAATGCGGGCGCGGATATGTCGCGCTACCAGCACCGCAGCGTCAAGGCCGTGCGCCTGGTAGCGTCGGCGGCGTTCGGTGCGGGGATTCCGCTGGTGCTGCTGATCACCCTTGGCGGCTTGCTGTCGGTGGGCAACAACGACCTGGCGCAAGCCACTGACCCGATCATCGCGATCCGCGACATGCTGCCGACCTGGATGGCCGTGCCGTACCTGATCACTGCCTTCGGCGGCCTGCTGCTGTCGAACAACCTGTCGGTGTACTCCGCCGGCCTGACCACGCTGACCCTCGGCCTGAAGGTCAAGCGCGTCTATGCCGTGGTGGTCGACATCGTCGCGATCTTCGCCGGTTCGATCTACTTCATGCTGATCGCCGACAGCTTCTACGGTCCGTTCATTACCTTCATTTCCCTGCTGGCGGTGCCGATCACGGCGTGGGTCGGGATCTTCGTGGTCGACCTGATTCACCGTCACTACTACAGCCCCAAGGACCTGCTGGACGTCAGCCCGAGCAGTGCCTACTGGTATCGCGGCGGCATCGAGTGGCGCGCATTCGGCGCGTGGGCGATCGCCATTGTGCTGGGTTTCAGTTTCACCACCATCGGCACCACCGCGCAAAACGTCTGGTTCAAAGGTTTTCTGTCCGATTCATGGCTGGGCCACAACGGCCTCGGCTGGATCGTGACCTTCGTGGTCGCTGGCGGGATTTACTTTGTACTCGGCGGGGCCAGGGATCGCCGCGCCGCCATGATCGAGAATGCTCATGCCTAGAATGCTGCACACCGGTCAGGTCATCATCGACCTGGTCATGGCCGTGGACAAACTACCCGAGGCGGGCGGTGACGTGCTGGCGCAGTCCGCCAGTTTCGAAGCCGGCGGTGGTTTCAATGTGATGGCCGCTGCTCAGCGCAATGGTCTGCCGGTGGTCTACCTTGGCCGCCACGGTAGCGGACGCTTCGGTGATCTGGCCCGTGACGCGATGAACGCCGAAGGTATCCGTATTGGCATTGCTGGCCGCGCCGAGCGCGACACCGGGCTGTGCGTGGCCATCACGGACGCTTCGGCCGAGCGCAGTTTCGTCTCCTACATCGGCGCCGAAGGCGAGTTAAGCGCACAGGATCTGGCCAGCGTGCCGGCCGAGGCGGGCGATTACGTTTATGTCAGCGGCTACAGCCTGCTGCACGTGGGCAAGGCGCAAGCGCTGGTGGATTGGACGTTGGCGCTGCCGGATGGAGTCAATGTGGTGTTCGATCCGGGCCCGCTGGTGGATTCGCCGGACGCGCCGCTGATGCAAGCCTTGCTCGCGCGCATCGATGTGTGGACCAGCAATGCCGTGGAAGCGCTGAAATTTACCGGCGCGTCGGACATTGCCCAGGCGCTGGATTGCCTGGCCGAACATTTGCCGGTCGGGGTGCTGATGGTGGTGCGCGACGGGCCCAACGGTTGCTGGATCAGCCAGGGCGGCGAGCGCCGGCATGTGCCGGGATTCAAGGTCGACGCAGTGGACAGCAACGGCGCCGGCGATGCCCATGCCGGTGTGTTTGTGGCGGGGCTGGCGCAGGGCTTGTCGGCGTTTGATGCGGCGCGGCGGGCCAATGCGGCAGCGGCGCTGGCGGTCACCCGCTGGGGGCCGGCGACTTCGCCGGGGGTGGCTGAAGTGGATGAGTTGATCAGTAAGACCTTCAGCGGCTGATCTGCCGCCATCGCGAGCAAGCTCGCTCCTGCAGGGGGCTGCGTTTGGCACAGATCTTGGCGAGGCATGCGGTTTTCCCCGGGTTCACTATTCGCGCATATGGCTTTCCTTGTCCTCGGTGGTGCTTGAGCCGAGGCCGCCGCTGCTGGGGGTTTTGCTGTCAGGCAGATTCGTCCCGCCCTGACGTCCCATGTCATTGCCCTGGGTGCGTGGATCGGTGCCGGTGGAGGGGGGGAGGTTTTGATCGATCGTGGTGCCGTCGGTGTTCATCCCGGGGGCACTCTGAATGGCGGGGGCCCTGGGCTTTTCCACCGGGTTGGTCGGGCCGGTGCTCGAGCCGATGGTCCCGGCGAACGCGGCAGAGGACAGCAGAGCAGTGAGGGCGAGGGCGGTCAACCTGGACAGGATCATGGTGTTGTCTCCAACGAGTAGAGTCCTTACCTGATTAGTCCGTCCTCGGTCCGGATGGGTGCATTATTCGCGACGAACGGCTCAGGCTTGCTGCAGCGCCTTGGTCGTGGTCACCCGACGCCAGATCAACCGACCCACGGTGATCAGCCAGTTGAACGAGGCAACCGCCAACATCGTGAGCAACAGTGTGGCCATGCCTTGCTCGACGATGATTTTCCCGGCCAGCAATGGGAAGCCGAACACGCCGATGAAGTACGACAGGCTGAACAGCAGCAAGGATTGCGCGGTGGTGCCGTTCGGCGCTTCATTGGCGGCCAGGCCGTTGATCACCGAGTAAGTCAGGCCGTAACCGATCCCGAGCATCACCGCCGCGAGGACGTAGCTGACGCTGCTGTCGACGACAAAACCGAACATCACGATCGATGCCAGCATCAGCCCCGAAAGCAGGCACGAGGCGCGCAATGGATCGCGCTTGACCACGAACCCGGCAACCAGCATGCGGCCGCTGATCGCCGCGCTCATGAAACCGAGGAAGAACAACGAATAGTCGAGTGAGCGCGCCGCCGCGTAACTGGTTTGAAAGCTCGACAGGCCGCCGAACACGCAGCCGCCTAGACCGACCATGATGATCGGGAAAATGGCCCGGGACGACAGGACCTGACCTGCTGCGCGCCAGGAAATCCGCGACACGCTGGTTGATTGGGTGTTCGCCTGTTTCAACTGCCGATCCAGGCGCCAGAACAGCAGCACACCGATCAGGCTGGCCAGCGCGGCCAGATAAAACGCAGCGGTCACCGGATAACCAAGGGCGCTCGCCGCGCGACCGAGCAAGGGGCCGCTGCCGATCCCGGTCATCATGCTGCCCGACAGCAGGGCGAAGTACTTGGCGCGTTGTGCGGGCGTCACCAGGCTCGCCACGATGATCGGCCCAAGCGTGTAGAACACGCCCCAGCCCAGGCCCAGCAGCAGGCCGAAAAACAACAACAGCTGGCCGAAACCCGGCGTCAGGGCGAAACCCAGGCTGGCCGCCACCAGCAATACACCGAACAACGCCACGGATCGGGCGGCACCGAGCAAGTCGGACAAATGGCCGGAAACGATCACCGCCGCAAAGGTGCTGAGCATCGCCGCCGAAATCACACTGCCGGCGTCGTGCTCGTTGCCACCGCGTGAGCTGATCAACAGCGACAGCAAAAAAGTCGAGCCATAGGACAACGACAACAGGTAACTGGCGAGGCAAAACAGGCCGAACAACCTGCTTGAAACAGGGGGTGTCGCGGTAGACATGACGCGGTTCCTTGACCGGATAAATGAGCAGCGTTGCTATCTAACCATGCAGCGCGCGAATGTTAGGTTCGAGGTTATCGATGCCAGGGTTAGTGCCTGCCGGAGTAACGATCTGCCATAAGAGCGCTTTTGTGGCGAGGGGGCTTGCCCCCGTTGGGTTGCGCAGCAACCCCAATAAAAACACTGGAGTCTTTCTGGTGTAACGCAATCGCTGAGAAAGGGCCTGCTTCGCAGGCCAACGGGGGCAAGCCCCCTCGCCACAGGCAAACCCCCTCACCACAGGCAAGCCCCCTCGCCACAAGTACCGCGCCGACTTAGTATGGCGTTTTCCACTTTTGACAAGGCACGTCCATGACGATCGAAATCCGCCCGGCGACCCCCAGTGACGCACCGCAAATCCTCGCGTTCATCACTGAACTGGCCGACTACGAACGTGCCCGCCATGAAGTCATCGCCAGCGTTGCCGACATCGAGCGCAGCCTGTTCAGCGAAGGCGCCACCGCCCATGGCCTGATCTGCCTGCGCGAGGGTGCACCCATCGGTTTCGCGGTGTTCTTCTTCAGCTATTCCACCTGGCTGGGTAGCAATTGCCTGTACCTCGAAGACCTGTACATCACCCCGGAACAGCGCGGCGGCGGTGCGGGCAAGACCCTGCTGCGGCATCTGGCGAAAATCGCCTGCGCCAACGACTGCGGCCGTTTCGAGTGGAGCGTGCTGGAGTGGAATACGCCGGCCATCGACTTCTACAAGTCCCTGGGGGCGCAGCCGCAGGAGGAGTGGGTTCGTTATCGGATGGATGGCGCGGTGCTGCGGGATTTCGCCGCGGGCAACTGAACTGATCGCGTTTAAAAAATCGCAGCCTTCGAGCTGCGATTTTTTTGTGATGTCTCATAATATGGGATTGATATTTATATATTGAGATTTTCCCCTGCCCAGGTTTATAGTCCAGCTCACTCACTGCCAAAAACCAAAACAGGTGAAGCGATGCAGGCGCAATTGATCGCGCTCGACTGGGGGACAACCTCATTACGTGCTTACAAACTGGCTGAAGGCGGGCAAGTGCTCGAACAGCGATCGCTGTCGTCGGGGATCATGCAGCTGCCGAAGGCGCCGCGAATCATTGGCGGCCGCGAATGCACCGATGGTTTCGAACTGGCCTTCGATGAGGCGTGCGGCGACTGGCTCGATGCGCAGCCGCAATTGCCGGTGATTGCCTGCGGCATGGTCGGCAGCGCCCAGGGCTGGTGCGAAGCTGCTTACCGCGACACGCCGGCAAACGTCGCCACTCTCGGTACTTCCTTGCAAACCGTGCGCAGCGTGCGCGGTGTCGATGTGCACATTGTGCCCGGCGTTATCCAGCGTTCGCGTTTGCCGAACGTGATGCGCGGCGAAGAAACCCAGGTGCTCGGTGTACTGCAAAACCTGGCGGGCGGGGCGGGCGCTGATCTGCTGATCGGCCTACCGGGCAGCCATTCGAAATGGGTGGAAGTGGCCGACGGTTGCATCGTGCATTTCGATACGTTCATGACCGGCGAAGTGTTCGCCGTGCTCAGCGAGCACAGCATTCTCGGGCGCACCCAACAGCGTGGTGGGTCCTTCGATGGCGACGCATTTGATCGCGGTGTGCAGGTCGCGTTGTCGGCGGACGGCGAAACCGGCCCGCTGTCGACCCTGTTCAGCGCCCGCAGCTTGGGGCTGACCGGCGAATTGAGCGCCACCGCCCAGGCGGACTACCTCTCCGGCCTGCTGATCGGCCACGAGTTGGCGGCCCTGGCTTGCGTGCAGCGACGCCGCCGCAACAGCGTGCATCTGCCGTCGATCATCCTCATCGGTAATACCCAACTCTGTGCCCGCTACAGCCGCGCGCTCGATGCCTGCGGTTTTGCCCGGGTAACCCTGGCCGAACAGGCCACCGAACGCGGATTGTGGCAACTGGCGCTCGCTGCCGGCCTGGTCACGTCCACCGCATCCCGTTAAACCTGCCTGGAGACCTGACATGCTCAAACAAGCGCTGGCGCAAAACGGCCTGATCGCGATCCTGCGCGGCCTGCGTCCACAGGAGGCCGCCGCCATTGGCGAAGTCCTGTACGCCGCCGGATTTCGCGTCATTGAAGTGCCGCTCAATTCCCCTGAGCCGTACGAAAGTATCCGCATCCTGCGCAGTACCTTGCCTGCCGATTGCCTGATCGGTGCCGGCACGGTGTTGACGCCGGAACAGGTCGAGCAGGTGAAAGCCGCGGGCGGCCAGGTGATTGTCATGCCCCACAGCGATCCGAAAGTCCTGCGCGCAGCGAAAGCGGCGGGGCTTTACCTGTCGCCAGGTGTCGCTACACCGACCGAGGCTTTTGCCGCGCTGGCTGAAGGCGCGGATGTGCTGAAGCTGTTCCCTGCCGAGCAGATGGGCCCGGCAGTCGTCAAAGCCTGGCTCGCCGTATTGCCTGCCGGAACCATTCTGGCGCCGGTCGGCGGTATCACACCGGACAACATGCAGTCGTTCATCGACGCTGGCGTCAAAGGTTTCGGCCTCGGCTCCGGTCTGTTCAAACCGGGCATGACCCCTCTGCAAGTGGCGGCCAATGCCAAGGTCTACGTCGCTGCCTGGAAAGCCCTTCGCTAAGACTTCTTTGAGCGCCGAGCGCGCTGCATCTAATAAGAGAGCCAAAAGATGAAAATCACCAAACTGACTACCTTCATCGTTCCGCCGCGCTGGTGCTTCCTCAAGGTCGAAACCGACGAGGGCGTGACCGGTTGGGGCGAGCCCGTGGTCGAAGGTCGCGCCCACACCGTTGCCGCCGCCGTTGAAGAATTGTCCGACTACCTGATCGGCAAGGACCCACGCAACATCGAAGACATCTGGACCGTGCTGTACCGAGGCGGCTTCTACCGTGGCGGCGCGATCCACATGAGCGCCCTGGCCGGTATCGACCAGGCCTTGTGGGACATCAAGGGCAAGGCGCTGGGTGTGTCGGTCAGCGATCTGCTGGGTGGTCAGGTGCGGGACAAGATTCGTGTGTATTCGTGGATCGGCGGCGACCGTCCGGCGGACACGGCGCGTGCGGCGAAAGAGGCGGTCGAGCGTGGTTTCACCGCGGTGAAAATGAACGGCACCGAAGAGCTGCAATTCCTCGACACCTTCGACAAGGTTGACCAGGCCCTGGCCAACGTCGCGGCCGTGCGCGATGCGGTCGGCCCGAACGTCGGCATAGGCGTGGACTTCCATGGCCGGGTGCACAAGCCCATGGCCAAGGTGCTGATGAAGGAGCTTGATCCGTACAAGCTGATGTTCATCGAAGAGCCGGTGCTCAGCGAAAACTATGAAGCGCTGAAGGAGTTGGCGCCGCTGACCAGCACGCCGATTGCCTTGGGTGAGCGGCTGTTCTCGCGCTGGGACTTCAAGCGCGTGCTCAGCGAAGGCTACGTCGACATCATCCAGCCGGATGCCTCCCACGCCGGCGGCATCACCGAAACCCGTAAGATCGCCAACATGGCCGAAGCCTACGACGTCGCGCTGGCGCTGCATTGCCCGCTGGGTCCGATTGCCCTGGCGGCCTGCCTGCAACTGGACGCGGTTTGCTACAACGCGTTCATCCAGGAGCAGAGTCTGGGCATCCATTACAACGAGAGCAACGACCTGCTCGACTACGTCAAAGACCCACGGGTGTTCGACTACGACAAGGGCTTCGTGAAGATCCCGAACGGCCCGGGCCTGGGCATCGAGATCAACGAGGAATACGTGATCGAGCGCGCGGCCATCGGCCACCGCTGGCGCAACCCGATCTGGCGCCATGCCGACGGCAGTTTTGCCGAGTGGTGAGTGATCTCTAACCCACCACAGATCCCTTGTAGGAGCCGGCTTGCTGGCGATAGCGGCACATCATTCAATATTGATGGTGCCTGACACACCGCTATCGCCAGCAAGCCGGCTCCTACAGGGTTAGCGCCAGTCTTGGAACGACCTCAATAAACATAAGAAGAGGCACCCCTCATGCAACCGCAAACCCTCACCGGGCAGGCGTCGTTGGTGACGCCCAGCCGTAAGCGTTTTTTCATCATGGTGCTGTTGTTCATCACGGTGGTGATCAACTATCTGGATCGCAGCAACCTGTCGATTGCTGCGCCGGCGCTGACCAGCGACCTGGGCATCGATCCGATCCATGTCGGTCTGATTTTCTCCGCATTCGGCTGGACCTACGCCGCCATGCAGATCCCCGGCGGTTGGTTGGTGGACCGCGTGCCGCCACGGATCCTGTATAGCGTCGCCTTGCTGCTGTGGTCGGTGGCCACGGTGATGCTCGGCTTCGCTGCCAGTTTCATCGCACTGTTCGTGCTGCGCATGGCGGTCGGTGCCCTGGAAGCGCCGGCGTACCCGATCAACAGTCGCGTGGTCACTACTTGGTTCCCCGAGCGCGAGCGCGCCACGGCCATCGGTTTCTACACCTCCGGGCAATTCGTCGGCTTGGCTTTCCTGACGCCGGTGCTGGCCTGGCTGCAGCACGAATTCGGCTGGCATATGGTGTTCGTTGCCACGGGTTCGGTGGGCATTGTGTGGGCGCTGATCTGGTACGCGGTGTATCGCGAGCCGCGGGATTTCAAAGGCGCCAATGACGCGGAAATCGACTTGATCCGCGAGGGCGGCGGGTTGGTGGATATCCAGGCCGAGCAGGCCAAGGTCAAAGCCAAATTCAGCTGGACCGACCTTGGCATTGTCCTGACCAAGCGCAAGCTCTGGGGTATCTACCTCGGGCAGTTCTGCCTCAACTCGACGTTGTGGTTTTTCCTGACCTGGTTCCCGACTTACCTGGTGAAATATCGCGGCATGGACTTCATCAAGTCCGGGCTGTTGGCATCGCTGCCGTTTCTCGCCGCGTTTGTCGGTGTGCTGTGTTCCGGGTTCTTCTCGGACTTTTTGATCCGTCGCGGCTGCACGGTAGGTTTCGCCCGCAAGTTGCCGATCATCAGCGGCTTGCTGATTTCCACCTCGATCATCGGCGCCAACTTCGTTGAGTCGACACCGCTGGTGATTGCCTTCCTCGCGCTGGCGTTTTTCGGCAACGGCCTGGCTTCGATCACCTGGTCGCTGGTGTCGACCCTGGCTCCGGCGCGCCTGCTCGGGCTGACCGGCGGGGTGTTCAACTTCATCGGCAACCTGTCGGCGATCGCCACGCCTATCGTGATCGGTTTCCTCGCGACAGGTGATTCCTTTGCCCCGGCGATCACCTACATCTCGGTATTGGCGTTGATTGGCGCGCTGTCCTACATCCTGCTGGTGGGCAAGGTCGAGCGTATCAAGTTGTAGTCGTGGCACGCGGGCGACCATAATGCCGCCCGTTCACTCGCACAACGGTAAAGGCTGGATATGCAGGAAGACGCCCCAAAAATCGCCAAGGACGCCGCACCGACCGGCACCCAGACCCTGCTTCGCGGGTTGGGTGTGGTTCATGCCGTGGCCAGCGGTGCCCGCGATCTCAAGGAAATCGCCCGGCTGATCGGCACCACGCGCAGCACCACCCATCGCCTGGCCAGTTGCCTGGTGGAGGAGCGTTATCTGCGGGTGGTGCCGCAAGTCGGTTATCTGTTGGGGCCGAAACTGATTGAGCTGGGCTTTCAGGCCCGTGAAGAGTTGCCCTTGGTGACCCTGGCCGGGCCGTATCTGGATGAGTTGTCGGCGTTGACCGGCGACACCATTCACCTGGCGATTCGTGAGGGCGACGAAGTGCTGTACCTGCACAAGAACCCGGGGCGCAATGGCCCGGAAATGCGTTCGCGGGTTGGCCATCGCATGCCATTGGCGCGCACCGGCATCGGCAAGGCGCTGATGCTCGATGATTCGCCGCAAGAGTGGCAGCGCCTGTACGAAGTCAGCCTGCCGGTGGGTGGCAAAAACCAGTTCTGGCCGCAGCACCCGGAGCAATCCTGGGAGCAGTTCGAGCAGCGCATGGTCGAGTACGTAGCTGGCGGTTATGCCTTCGACCTGGAAGACAACGAACCGTCGATCCGTTGCGTGGCGGCGCCGATCCGCGATGCCAGCAAGCGCATCGTCGCTGGCATCAGCATCGCCAGCACCGTGCCCTACATGCCGCTGGAAAAAATGGCCGAGCTGATTCCCCTGATCAAAGGGGTCACGGCCCGGCTGTCGGCGGAGCTTGGCCTCAAGGTTTAAACCTTGAGGGTCGCCATGTCGATGACGAAGCGGTACTTCACGTCACCGGCGATCATGCGCGCGTAAGCCTCGTTGATCTGGTGGATGTCGAGCATCTCGATGTCGCAGGTGATGTTGTGTTCGGCGCAGAAATCCAGCACTTCCTGGGTTTCGGCGATGCCGCCGATCAGCGAACCGGCGAGCACGCGACGCCCCAATACCAGTTTGGCGGCATGCACCGGCGGCTCCACCGGTTCGATCAACCCCACCAGAATATGCACGCCGTCGAATCGCAGCGTATCGAGGTAAGGGTTGAGGTCGTGCTGTACCGGAATGGTGTCGAGCAGGAAATCGAAGTGGCCGGCGGCGGCCTGCATCTGCGCGTCATCGGTGGACACGACCACATGGTCCGCACCCTGGCGGCGAGCCTCTTCGGCCTTGCTTGCCGAACGGGTGAACAGCGTCACTTCGGCGCCCATGGCCTTGGCGAACTTGATGCCCATGTGACCGAGGCCACCCATGCCGAGAATCCCGACCTTGTCACCGGCCTTCACGCCGTAGTGCTTGAGTGGTGAGTAGGTGGTGATGCCGGCGCACAGGATCGGCGCGGCGCTGGCCGGGGCCAGTTTTTCCGGGATGCGCACCACAAAGTGCTCACTGACCACGATGCTGTCGGAGTAGCCGCCCATGGTGTTGCTGCCGTCGACCCGGTCCGGGGTGGCGTAGGTCATGGTCGGGCCTTCGAGGCAGTATTGCTCCAGGTCGGCCTGGCAAGCTTCGCAGCGGCGGCACGAGTCGACCATGCAGCCAACACCGACCAAATCGCCGACTTTGTGTTTAGTGACGTTTGCACCGACGGCGGTAACTTTGCCTACGATTTCATGGCCAGGCATCAACGGGTAAACGGCAATGCCCCACTCGTTGCGGGCCTGGTGGATGTCGGAATGGCAGACGCCGCAGTAGAGAATCTCGATGGCAACGTCGTCAGGCCTTGGGCTGCGACGTTCGAATTTCACGGGGGCGAGGGGAGTGCTAGCCGACTGAGCGGCGTATCCGATGGCGGTGTACATGGTGAACCTCGCAAAAGCAGTGACAGGTGAGGTGGCGCATTCTGGGCGCCGTCCCCCGTACCGACCATGGCGATTCCTCCGGGTGTCATGCCTATTCCTCCGGCATCGGCCTTTGATTGATCGCAATGGCGATCAGACCTGCGATGATGTTTTCATCCCTTTTTCCGTGAAGCTTTTTCAATGCAGTTGACCCGTCACCTTGATGCCAATGCCACGCTGGTTTCGCTGATCGAGCCGCTGTCCACCCGCGACGGTTTCGTCCCGACTGGATTGCCGGGCGTACAGGTTCTGCGGGCCAGTTGCGATGTGGCCCGTGGGCCGCAGATCTACGAGCCGAGCCTGGTGATCATCGCCCAGGGCAGCAAACTGGCGTACCTGGGGCCGCGCACCCTGGAATATGGTGCAGGTCACTACCTGATTCAGGCGCTGCCGGTGCCGTTCGAGTGTGAAACCTTTGCCGCGCCGGATGGACCGATGCTCGGGGTATCGGTCGCGATCGATCGGGTGATGCTGGGCGAGCTGGTATTGGCGATGGGCCTGGCGCCAGGGCGGCATATTCCGGCGCAAACGCCTGAGTCGATGACCTCGGCAGTACTCGACGACGCCATGCGCGGTTGTGTCGAGCGACTGCTGCGTTGCCTGCACGATCCGCTGGAATGCCAGATCATGGGGCCAGCGCGTTTGCGCGAGTTGCTGTTCGTCGCATTGCGCGGTCCGCAAGCGGATGTATTGCGGGCGCTGGTGGAGCAGCAGGGGCAGTTCGCCCGGATCGCGGCGTCGCTCAGTCATCTGCACGCGCATTACACCGAACCGCTGAACGTCGAGACCCTGGCCAGTTGCGCGAACATGAGTGCCTCGACCTTTCATGAGCATTTCAAGCGCAGCACCTTGTTGTCGCCGGTGCAGTATCTGAAGCGATTGCGTTTGCTCAGGGCGCAGCAGTTGTTGCTGGGCGAGGGACTGGGTGTGGCGCAAGTGGCGCACCGGGTGGGGTATCAGAGCACGTCGCAGTTCAGTCGCGAGTACAAGCGCTACTTCGAGCGCAATCCGGGAGAAGAACGCGCCGCCTGACCCACCGCCAACCCTTGTAGGAGCCGGCTTGCCGGTGATAGCGGTGTGACAGAAGACATCCATTTCGACTGATACGCCGCCATCGCCGGCAAGCCGGCTCCTACAAGGGGGGATCATAATTTCAGGCAACAAAAAGGCCCCCAATCGGGAGCCTCGATGTTCGCGGTTCGGCTTACATGTTCGGGTAAGTCGGGCCGCCAGCGCCTTCCGGCGTTACCCAGGTGATGTTCTGTGCAGGGTCCTTGATGTCGCAGGTCTTGCAGTGAACGCAGTTCTGGGCGTTGATCTGGAAGCGCTTCTCGCCATCTTCCTTGGTGATCACTTCGTACACACCAGCCGGGCAGTAACGCTGTGCCGGCTCATCGTACAGCGGCAGGTTCTTGCTGATCGGGATGCTTGGATCGGTCAGCTTGAGGTGGCACGGCTGCTCTTCTTCGTGGTTGGTACCGGAGATGAACACCGAGCTCAATTTGTCGAAGCTGAGCTTGCCGTCCGGTTTCGGGTAGTCGATCTTCTTGCAGTCGGCCGCCAGTTTCAGGCACGCGTAGTCCGGCTTGGTGTCGTGCAGGGTGAACGGCAGTTTGCCGCCGAAGATGTTCTGGTCGAGCCAGTTGAAACCGCCACCGACGATGGCGCCGAACTTGTGGATCGCCGGGCCGAAGTTGCGGCTGGCGAACAGTTCTTCGTAGAGCCAGCTCTTCTTGAACGCATCCACGTAGGTGGTCAGCTCTTCGCTGCCATCCTTCTCGGCGAACAGCGCGTCAGCCACCGATTCTGCGGCGAGCATGCCGGACTTCATCGCGGTGTGGCTGCCTTTGATCTTGGCGAAGTTCAGGGTGCCGAGGTCGCAACCGATCAGCGCGCCGCCCTTGAAGACCATTTTCGGCAGCGAGTTCAGGCCGCCCTTGCAGATGGCGCGAGCGCCGTAGCTGATGCGCTTGCCGCCTTCCAGGTGCTGGGCAAGCACCGGGTGATGCTTGAGGCGCTGGAACTCATCGAACGGCGACAGGTAGGTGTTGCTGTAGGACAGGTCGACGATCAGACCCACCACGACCTGGTTGTTTTCCAGGTGATACAGGAACGAGCCACCGGTGTTCTCGGTGCCCATGATATCCATCGGCCAGCCGGCGGTGTGTACCACCAGGCCAGGCTGGTGCTTGGCCGGATCGACTTCCCAGATTTCTTTCAGGCCGATGCCGTAGTGCTGGGCATCAGCGTCAGTGTCCAGGTTGAAACGCTTGATCAACTGCTTGCCGATGTGGCCGCGGCAACCTTCGGCGAACAGCGTGTACTTGCCACGCAGTTCCATGCCCGGCGTGTACAGGCCTTCCTTTGGATGGCCTTCGCGGTCGACGCCGAGGTCACCGGTGATGATCCCGCGCACTACGCCGTTCTCGTCGATCAGCGCTTCCTGGGCAGCGAAGCCCGGGTAGATTTCCACGCCCAGGTTCTCGGCCTGCTGGGCCAGCCAGCGGCACAGGTTGCCCAGGGAGATGATGTAGTTGCCTTCGTTGTGCATGGTCTTGGGCACAAAGAAGTCAGGAATTTTCTGCGCGCTTTCAGCGTTCTTCAGAACAAAGATGTCGTCGCGGGAGACGGGGGTGTTCAGCGGCGCGCCGAGTTCTTTCCAGTCCGGGAACAGTTCGTTCAGGGCGCGTGGTTCGAACACGGCACCGGACAGAATGTGAGCACCGACTTCGGAGCCTTTTTCGACCACGCAGACGCTGATTTCCTTACCGGCTTCGGCGGCCTTCTGCTTCAAGCGGCAGGCGGCGGAAAGACCAGCGGGGCCGGCACCGACGATGACAACGTCGAATTCCATGTATTCGCGTTCCACAGGTTATCTCCTACTCAAGGCTCAACAGTTTTTTTTCTAATTTGGAGGTTGGGTGTCGCATCCATGAATCCCAGCGCAACGCCGGGAGCGGACAATCGATTGACCACCTTTCTCTTTGGGTGGCGCATTATATCTACACCACTCTCAGCGTCCAATACAAACGTTTGTTTGAATCGGCTCAAAGCCAGAGAAATCAAAGTCACGCGCCTTATGAACGGCTATTTTGGCGTATTGACCGGAATAGGCGTTCCGGTCAAGATACGGTCGGTTTTGCGCTCGCCGTAGGCTGACTGTTGGTTTCAAGAGCACCTCTAAAGACAGGGCGATGGCAGTAGAGAGTGATGCGCTGCGCGGGTTTGATGCGCAGTTTACACGCCGCGATGTTGAATGACTCGTCAGTCACCACTGACGAACGGTCATCCAGATCATGAGCGATGGTCACTTGACACCTTTGCCGGCGTTTTTGGAGGTGCCCTTGCGCCCGATGAGCATCAACCGCCAGGTTCGCCCAGGCGATTTTCTTTTCACCGGAGAGTAACGAGGAATCCATGAAGGTTCTTGTAGCTGTCAAACGCGTTGTGGATTACAACGTCAAGGTTCGCGTCAAGGCGGACAATTCCGGCGTCGATCTTGCCAACGTCAAGATGTCGATGAACCCGTTCTGCGAGATCGCCGTGGAAGAAGCCGTACGCCTGAAAGAGAAAGGTGTTGCGACTGAAATCGTCGTCGTCTCCGTAGGCCCGTCCACCGCTCAAGAGCAACTGCGCACCGCGCTGGCTCTGGGTGCCGACCGTGCCATCCTCGTCGAGTCCGCCGAAGACCTGACTTCCCTGGCTGTTGCCAAACTGTTGAAAGCTGTTGTCGACAAGGAACAGCCTCAGCTGGTGATCCTTGGCAAACAGGCCATCGACAGCGACAACAACCAGACCGGCCAGATGCTCGCTGCATTGAGCGGCTACGGTCAGGGCACGTTCGCTTCGAAAGTCGAAATCAGCGGCGACAGCGTAGCTGTAACCCGCGAAGTCGACGGCGGTGCGCAGACAGTTTCCCTGAAACTGCCGGCCATCGTCACCACCGACCTGCGTTTGAACGAGCCGCGCTACGCGTCTCTGCCAAACATCATGAAAGCCAAGAAGAAGCCTCTCGAAGTGCTGACTCCGGACGCTTTGGGCGTTTCCACCGCCTCCACCAACAAGACCGTGAAAGTCGAAGCGCCAGCTGCACGCAGCGCGGGTATCAAGGTCAAGTCGGTGGCTGAACTGGTCGAGAAACTGAAAAACGAAGCGAAGGTAATCTAAATGACTATCTTGGTTATTGCTGAACACGACAACAAAGTAGTGGCCCCGGCCACGCTGAATACTGTGGCTGCCGCCGCCAAGATTGGTGGTGATATCCACGTTCTGGTTGCTGGTCAAGGCGTTGGCGCCGTGGCTGAAGCTGCTGCGAAAATCGCTGGCGTGGCTAAAGTGCTGGTAGCCGATAATGCTGCCTACGCTCACCAGCTGCCGGAAAACGTCGCTCCTCTGGTTGCAGAGTTGGGCAAGAGCTACAGCCACATCCTGGCTGCCGCGACTTCCAACGGCAAAAACATCCTGCCGCGCGTTGCCGCTGCACTGGACGTTGACCAGATCTCCGAGATCATCTCGGTAGAAAGCGCCGACACCTTCAAGCGTCCGATCTACGCCGGTAACGCCATCGCTACCGTTCAGTCGAACGCTGCGGTCAAAGTGATCACCGTGCGTGCCACCGGTTTCGACCCGGTTGCCGCTGAAGGTGGTTCGGCTGCCGTTGAAGCCGTTGCTGCTGCACACGACGCTGGCATCTCCAGCTTCGTTGGCGAAGAACTGGCCAAGTCCGATCGTCCGGAACTGACCGCTGCCAAGATCGTCGTTTCCGGCGGCCGCGGCATGCAGAACGGCGACAACTTCAAACACCTGTACGCCCTGGCCGACAAGCTGGGCGCTGCCGTTGGTGCTTCCCGCGCCGCGGTCGACGCAGGTTTTGTACCGAACGACATGCAGGTCGGTCAGACCGGCAAGATCGTTGCGCCACAGCTGTACATCGCCGTCGGTATCTCCGGCGCGATCCAGCACCTGGCCGGCATGAAAGACTCCAAAGTGATCGTTGCGATCAACAAGGACGAAGAAGCGCCGATCTTCCAGGTGGCCGATTACGGCCTGGTGGCAGACCTGTTCGAAGCCATCCCTGAGTTCGAGAAGCTGGTCTAATCCGGCTGCTTCACTTATAAAGAGCCCGACCTTATGGTCGGGCTTTTTTTTGCCTTTTTCCCTTGTGGTAGCGAGCCTGCTCGCGATGGTCTCATATGCACCGCGTGTATCCAGGATCCCCGCGTCATCGTTGACGCCCATCGCGAGCAGGCTCGCTCCTACAGGGGGGGCATAACCGGTTTGAGTGGAGTGAACTGCCATGGATCTGCGTCTTGCGTGGAGCTTGCTGGGATTGGCGTTATTGCCGACGTTGACGGTCGCCGCAGGCAAATGCGAACGCCTGGTGGTGACCGGCAGCCCGGACGCGCCACCGTACCTGTGGCAAGACCCGCAGAATCCCAAGCACCTGATCGGTGCCAGCGCCGATTTGCTGCAGCAAGTGGCGGGGGAGTTGGGGCTCAAGGTCGAACTGCTTTATGCCGGCAAGCGTTCCCAGGCCCTGGACGAAGTGCGCAGCGGGCGCATGGACATGCTGGCGGACGCAGCGTTGACAGTCAGCGAGTTGGAAACCCTGGATTACATCCACCCACCCTTGCTGGAAAACGACTATCTGGTCTGGACTCGCAAGGACTCGGTGCTGGTCTACAACGAAGCACAGGACTTGCACGGGCATTCCGGAGCTGTGTCGGAAAAAGCTCGATTGACTCAGGAATTCAGCACCTTTGCCGGACAGCAACTGACCCTCGCGCGCACGTCCAACCTGACCCAGGCCTTTCAGAAATTGCTGTTGGGCGAGGTCGAATTTGTCCTGGCAGGGCGTTACTCGGGCATGGCGACCGCACAGACACTGGGCATGGCCGGCGATCTGAGCGCGCGCTCGCAACCGGTCGACAAGCCTGGCCTGTACCTGGCGATTTCCCATGACTCTGCCTGCAACGATCCATGGTTGCGCGGACAGTTGGCTAAAAAGATGACAGAATTGCCCGCGTCCGGACTGACGGAGGCCGTGCTGATGCGCAATATCGAGCGTTGGAAGGCTCAACGTTCACAGCCGCAGCAACCCCCGCAACAACCCGTCAGTACCCCAAAACAGTAGGGATATTTAGTGAGTATTCGACCTCTTTTCGCTGCCATGGCCATTGCCGCCCTGGCGGGTTGTGCAACCGATCCTGCGCCGAATGAACAATTTCGCCTGACCGAGCAGGCGCTCGAACAGGCCAAGGCCGTGGGCGCCACCGCCGACGATGTGCCGGAAATGAAACTGGCCGAAGACAAGTTCAACCGCGCCAAGGGCAACATGACCGATCAATCCTTCAAAAATGCACGCATGCGGGCCGAACAGGCCGAACTCGATGCGCGCCTGGCTGAAGCCAAGGTGTTGACGGCCAAGAGCGAAGAACAGTTGAGCGTGCTGAACACCCGCATCGCCCGCTTGCACAAGCAACTGGGAGATGCCGAATGAGCCTCAAGAGCAAAGCCCTCGGCGGTTTGATCCTGGCAGGTTGCGCAAGCCTGTTTGGCTGCGCCAGCCAGCACAGCGAGACCGCGTTGCAGCAGGCCGGTGCCGACTTTCAGAAGGTCAAGGAAGATTCCAATGTGCTGCGCATCGCCCCCAAGGACGTGATTCGCGCCGGTGAGTCCCTGGCCCGTGCCGATCGCCTGTCCAGCTATTGGGGCAGCGGTTCGGACGTGGTGCATTACGCCTACCTGAGCCAGCGCTATAGCGCCATTGCCCGGGAACACACCAATCAGGCGCTCAACGAAGAGCAAGCGGCAAAACTCGAACTGGAGCGCCAGCGCCTGCAACTGGCCCTGCGCGAATCCAAACTGTTCAGCGTGCAGCAGCAAGGCAAATGGCTCGAAGAACAGATCCTGGCATTGACCACCACCCAGACCGACCGCGGTCTGGTGATGACATTGGGCGACATGCTGTTCGACACCGGCGAAGCGGAATTGAAACCGTCGGCCAACCGCGTGGTGTTGAAGATCGTGCAGTTCCTGCAACTCAATCCCAAGCGTGTGGTGCGGATCGAAGGTTATACAGACAGTACCGGGGGCAAGCAGGAAAACCTCAAGCTGTCCCGCGACCGCGCGCAATCGGTGGCTGATGTGCTGATGGACCTGGGTATCGACGACAAGCGCATCCAGGTCGAGGGTTATGGCGACGAGTATCCGGTGGACGCGAATGCGTCGGAACGGGGCCGAGCGCAGAACCGTCGGGTAGAAATTGTGTTTTCCGACGAAAAGGGCCAGCTCGGCGCCGCCCGCTAAGGGTTGCGTCGCTGGAAAGCCCGGCCTGCCATGCAGCGCCGGGTTTTTTTACGCCTGCCGATTACCGCACAAAACAGTACAGATTTTGCTGACACTGCACTGTACGGTCGACTATTGTGGCAACTGTCCCCGTACACTTCTAAACTGTTCCGGTATTGTTTTACACAAGAATAAAATGCCCGTGAAATCGAGTGCTGCGTCATGACCAATCTTTTGCTCTATCAACGTATTGCTCAACAACTGGCCGAAGACATCCGTCGTGGGGTCTATCAGCCGGGAGAGCGCGTGCCTTCGGTGCGCAAGATGAGCTCGCAGCTCAATGTCAGCCATGCAACGGTGTTGCAGGCGTATGCCAATCTCGAAGATCAGGGTCTGATCCGCGCCCGGCCGCAGTCAGGCTACTACGTGCACCAGACGCCGGCACTCACCGCGCCGACGCCGGACATCGCCCGGGTCGAGCGCCCGGGCCTGGTCACCCGCAGCAGCATCATTCAACAAGTGCTGGTCGAATCCCGTCGTGAAGGTGTCTTCCCGCTGGGCGCCGCGGTGCCGAGTGTCGACTATTTGCCGGTGCGGGCACTGCATCAACAATTGGCCAAAGTCACCCGTTTCCATAGCCCGCGGGCCTTCAGCTACATGTTCAGCCCCGGTTTCGAACCGTTGCGCCGACAGGTGGCGATCCGCATGCGCGATGCCGGCGTGGTGGTCGATCCGTCGGAAGTGGTGATCACACACGGCTGCGTCGATGCGCTGCAGATGTCCTTGCGCGTATTGACCCGTCCCGGCGATCTGATCGCCGCCGAATCGCCGACCTATTACGGGTTGCTGCAACTGGCCGATCTGTTGGGCCTCAAGGTCATCGAGATCCCCAGCGATCCCGCCACGGGCATGAGCCTGGAAGCCCTGCAACTGGCGGCCAACCAATGGTCGATCAAGGCGTTGGTGCTGACTACGCGGCTGAGTAATCCATTGGGCGGCACCATGCCTGAAGAGCGGCAGAAACAACTGCTGCGCCTGGCGTCGGACTTCGATATCCAGATTGTCGAAGACGATATCTACGGTGAGCTGATGTTCGAGCAGGGGCGCACCAAGTCCCTCAAGGCCTACGATCGGCTGGACCGGGTGATCTATTGCTCAAGCTTCTCCAAGACCCTGTCGCCTGGCGTGCGGATCGGCTGGATGATTGCCGGCAAATATCAGCAGGAAATCCAGCGCTTGCAGACCTTCAGCACGCATTCGGCGTGCAGCGTGACCCAGATGGGCATTGCCGCTTATCTGGAAAATGGCGGGTACGACCGGCATTTACGCTTCATCCGTCAGGAGTACCGGAAAAACCTCAGTGCCTTCCAACTGGCCGTGCAGCAGTATTTCCCCGAAGGCACGCAGATGACCCGGCCTACCGGGGGCTTCATTCTGTGGGTCAGTCTGCCGGGACGGGTCAATACGCAAGAGTTGCATGTGCGGGCATTGCAGCAGGGCATCAGTATTGCGCCGGGGCTGATCTTCAGTAATACCGAGCAGTTCAATCACTGTATTCGTCTCAATTGCGGCATACCCTGGAACCGTGAAGCCGAGCGCGCGTTGATGACGTTGGGCATGTTGGCCACTCAACTCTGCCAGGAAATGGCAGGCGGTTTGTAACAGGCGGCTACTTCGCTTGTCTTGTGGGCTGCAACAGGCGAGCATATGCACCTCTGCCGCTTGCACCCACCGTGGGATCCATGAAACCGATTTTTCCTGCCGCCTGGCTTTTGCTCTGCCTGTTCATGAGTATTCAGCCAGCATCCGTCATTGCCGCCACCGAGCAGGAACAGGCTACCGGCAGTTTCCACGTTGCACCGATAAAACCCGAACCTGTGAAAAAAAACTCGCCGGCCAAAAAAGCGGCGACACCTGTGAAAAAGCGTCCGCCCATTGCCTCCAAATCGAAACCTGCCAGTGAGGTGGTAAAGACCGAGCTGCCATCCGCCAAGCTGGACCTGAGCTTGCCCAAGGATATGGTTCAGGAGCTGAAGCCGGTCGGAACGGTGCCGTTGATCAGGCGTGAACCGCTGTTGCCCCAGTTGTTCGGTGACAAAAGCGGCAGTAGCCCGTTCCAGCTCAACGGCCGCCTGCTCACCAATGAAATGCAGCTGCAACTGCGCAATGAAGAGCGCCGCGAGGTCGAAGGCGCAGCACTGGATTTCGAGTTCAAGCAGTAACCTGATCCCGATCCGCGAGCCTCGGACCAGACGCTTTGTCGGAGACTGGCCGGTCATGCACGTTTGCACTGAAAAACCCGCTCGCAGGTAATTTAAAACAACTGTTTTAGCGGGTACTCTGTGCCCCGTCCTTTTACACATTGCTCGTCGCGAGGAGCTTGTCGTCATGAAATGCCGTGAGGGCTGTGGCGCTTGTTGCATTGCCCCATCCATCAGTTCACCGATTCCCGGTATGCCCAACGGCAAGGCCGCGGGGCAACGTTGCCTGCAACTTTCCGCCGATAACCTGTGCAATATTTTCGGCCAGCCGGAACGGCCGGCGGTGTGTTCTGCCTTCGAGGCCGACCCCGAGGTGTGCGGAAGCAGCAGCGAAGAAGCCATCCGGTTGATTGGCTGGTGGGAGCAAATGACGGCGGCGTGATGTGTACAACGAACGGAACTTCAACAATAAGGAATAAGACTATGGGTTCGCTGCATCGTATGGCTGTGCTGTGTGGTTTGACGGTTGTGCTGGCTACCTCGACGGCCCAGGCCGAAGACTGGAAAGTCAAAAAAGACGAAGACGGCATCAAGATCTCCCTGAGTGAAGTGGCCGGGTCCGACTACAAGGCTTACCAGGGCGTCACGCTGATGAAAACCACCATGGCCAAGCTGCGTGCGTTGCAGGAAGACGTGTCCGGAGCCTGCGCCTGGATTCACGAATGCAAAACCCAGAAGCTGCTCAAGCACGAAGGTGACCAGAGCTGGACTTACACTCAGTTCAACACCCCATGGCCGGTTACTCCGCGTGATTCGGTGCTGCACGTCACTACCACCGAAGGTGCCGATGGCAGCGTGACCCGCAAGCTCGAAGGCGTACCGAAGTACATTCCTGAAGAAAAAGGCTTCGTCCGGGTCGCCAAGGTCGACGGTTTCTGGAAGTTCGTACCCAAGGGCGACCAGATCGAAGTGACCTATCAGGTGCACACCGAACCGGGCGGCAGCGTGCCGTCGATGGTGGCCAACAAGTTCGTGGTGGATGCCCCGTTCAATACCCTCAAAGCCCTCAAGGAACGCGCCGAGAAGTAAGGGCGTGGTGCTTTCAAGGTGACTTCGCAGCGCCCCGACCGGTTCGGGGCGTTTGCGTTTTTGACAGGGCAGGGTGCTTTAATTTGTTTCCGAATATGCGTTGCACGAAATTTTCACCCGATCTCCAAGACAATTCGCCGGCTCTCCCGCAACACGTTGCGTATTCCCGAGTGCAGGATGAAACAGTCGGGATGCGGGTAGTAATCAATGGCAATGCTGCCTTCGATCGTGCAACATTTGCGCACCGCGCAAACCCCCAGGCCTTATACGGGCCGAAAAGAGGGCAAGGCGCAGCTGTATTTTTGAAACTTCAACTTCCAATGGGTCCTAAAACGACATGGCAATCCCGGACGCCCTGAATCAGCAGCGAGCTTCTAGTCGCCTGCTGCAACCGACCGTCAAATCGCATCTGGCCTACACGCTGTTGTGTGCCCTGGTCATGATGGTCATGTTCAGCCTGCTGCGCGTCGCGCTGCTGGTTTACAACCGCTCGATGATCCTCGACACACCGGCATCGACCTTCCTCGAGGCATTCGCCAACGGTCTGCGTTTCGACCTGCGTCTGGTGGTCTATCTCAGTATTCCGTTGCTGCTGGCATTGTTCAGCGCCCGGGCCATGGTGGCACGCGGACTGTTCCGCCTCTGGCTGACGATCGTTTCCAGCATTGCGCTGTTCCTGGGCCTGATGGAAATGGACTTCTACCGTGAGTTCCACCAGCGCCTCAACGGCCTGGTCTTCCAGTACGTCAAGGAAGATCCGAAGACCGTGATGAGCATGCTCTGGTACGGTTTCCCGGTGGTTCGTTACCTGCTGGCCTGGGCCGTGGGCACCTGGATCCTGAGTCTCGCCTTCAAGGGCGCGGACCGTGCGACCCGCCCTCGTGGCCCTTTCAGTGGCGGCAGCATCGGCACGCGGCAGATTGCCCCGTGGTATGCGCGCATCGGGGTATTCGTGGTGTGCTTGCTGATCTGCGTGGTCGCCGCGCGTGGCACCCTGCGCCAGGGCCCGCCGCTGCGTTGGGGTGACGTCTATACCACCGACTCGAACTTCGCCAACCAGTTGGGCCTCAACGGCACGCTGTCGCTGGTAGCGGCTGCCAAGAGCCGGATGTCCGAGGATCGCGACAATATCTGGAAGGCGACCCTGCCACAGCCACAAGCCCAGCAAGTGGTGCGTGACATGCTGGTAGTGCCGGCCGACAAACTGGTGGATGTCGACACCGCGGCGGTACGTCGCGATTACACGCCGCCAGCCGACAAGACCCTGCCGATCAAGAACGTCGTTGTGATCCTGATGGAAAGCATGGCCGGTCACTCGGTCGGCGCGCTGGGCGGGCCGGGCAACATCACGCCGTACCTCGACAAGCTGTCGAAGGAGGGCTTGCTGTTCGACCGCTTCTTCTCCAACGGCACCCATACCCACCAGGGCATGTTCGCCACCATGGCCTGCTTCCCGAACCTGCCGGGTTTCGAATACCTGATGCAGACCCCGGAAGGCAGCCACAAGCTGTCCGGTTTGCCGCAGTTGCTCAGTGCCCGTGACTTCGACGACGTGTATGTCTACAACGGCGATTTCGCCTGGGACAACCAGTCGGGGTTCTTCAGCAACCAGGGTATGACCAACTTCATCGGCCGTAACGATTACGTGAATCCGGTGTTCTCCGATCCGACCTGGGGCGTGTCTGACCAGGACATGTTCGACCGCGGCCTGGTCGAGCTCAAGGCAAGGGAAAACGGCAAGCCGTTCTATGCCTTGCTGCAAACCCTGTCCAACCACACGCCTTACGCCTTGCCGACGCCATTGCCGGTCGAGCGCGTGACCGATCGTGGCAGCCTGAACGAACACCTGACCGCCATGCGTTACTCGGATTGGGCACTGGGCCAGTTCTTTGAAAAGGCCCGCAAGGAGCCGTACTTCAAGGAAACCCTGTTTGTCATCGTCGGTGACCACGGCTTTGGTAACGAACAGCAGATCACCGAAATGGACCTGGGCCGCTTCAACGTGCCGATGCTGATGATCGCGCCGGGCATCCAGGAAAAGTTCGGCCAGCGTGACCACACGGTGGGCACCCAGATCGACATCGTGCCGACCATCATGGGCCGCATCGGTGGCGAAGTGCGTCATCAGTGCTGGGGGCGCGACCTGCTCAATCTGCCGGAAGGCGACGCCGGCATTGGTGTGATCAAGCCATCGGGCAGTGAGCAGACTACGGCTATCCTCACCGCCGACCAGATTCTGGTCCTGCCGAAAGACAAAGACATGGCGCCGAAGTTGTATCGGTATGAATTGGGTGCCAATCCTCGCGCCGAAATCATTGCTGATGCGCCGCGTACCGCCGAGTTGAAACTCAAGCTCGAATCGTTCCTGCAAACGGCGACCAAGAGCCTGCTGGACAATACTGCCGGTGTGATTGACGGCAAGCCGGACTAAGTACTCCGTCAGGCCTTGCTGCCTGATCTCAGGCAACAAAAAATCAGAATCCGATGCCTGCACTGGCATCGGATTTTTTTATGCCTGCCGGGTGGCGATGTACCGCACTCGAGGGTGATACCTGTCAACTTTGACAGTAGACACCCTTGGAGTGTGGGTATTTCATACAGGTGCTTCGGGTATCTGTTCCAACGTTTGCAACAGCGACGTTGCGAGCGGGCAGTGTCGCAAGGATGAGTGTCTGCCGTTCCTGTCTCTATGGCTTTCGAGCCATGTCTTGGTCATGCAGTGGAACCGCATTGGAAGACATTCCAATCGAAACGCCGGGGTTGGCTTGGCATTTTTCAGCCCGCCACTTCGGTTCAGGTGGTTCGCCGCAGGACACTGAATCTGCAGATTTGTCCGATGGGTTGAAACACTTGGCTGACGAGTGAGGCTCGCTTCATGAACAAGTCTGTCGGTGTGCTTCGTATGCTGTGGCTCGCGTGTCTGGTGGTGCTAGCGGTATTGACCAGAACAGCAGAGTCAGCTCCCTCACCTCGGTCCTGTACCGCACCCGCTTATGAGAAGGACACGCCCTATGAACAAGGGCAACAGGTACAGCACGCCGGCCAGCAGTTTGAATGCTGGAAAGATGACGAGGCACCGCTGGGTGTCGGCAGTTGGCAATGGTGCCGGCAACCGTCCTACGAGCCACTCCTTCCAACCAACCACTGGAAAGACGCCTGGAAGGAGCTCGGTGAATGCGGCGGCTTCGAGGGCAATCGGCTAACGCTGAGCTTTTCCACCCTTAGCGGCAAAGCACCGCTGAAACCGGCGGTGCCCGGTGTCGCTCGCGCTGATCAGATGCTCACCGGGACTTTGCGCTGCAAGGCCGAAGAGATTTCCATCAGCGCGAAGGCCAGCGAAACGATCCACCTCGATAATCTGAAAGCCTGCGACTACCAATTGGTGATGAACAGCGCTGATGGATACATCCCGCTGAACACGCCACGCATTGTCACGTTCAAAGAGGCGCAAGGGGCAGAGCAAGCCGTGACGGTGAAGTATCGTCCACCGGTGGATGTGAGCAAGCTCAGTGGTTTGCCGGGGATAAAGATCGAGCTGTTTGCCCAGGGTCTTATTCAACCCAGGCAGATGGCCATGGGCAAGAACGTATTGTATGTCGGCTCCAGTGCAATCCCTTCGTACGTCTATGACGGAAAAATCGGCGACATGATCTACGCACTGCCGCTGGATGGGGCCGGTAAACCGACGGGCATTCATGTCATTGCCAGCGGCCTGGAAGAGCCTCATGGCGTGGCGTATCGCAACGGTGATCTGTATTACTCGACCACGGGTGGTCTGTATCGCTTGCGTAACGCGGACGATCATTACAAAGACCCAAAACCCGAACTGGTTTTAAAATTTCCGGCAGACGACAACTTGTTTCCCTTGCCCCCTCTGTCGTCCGGTTCGAACACTCGCATCTGGCACATGAAACACCCCTTGCGCTTCAATCCACTGGATCCATTAGACAAATGGGTTTATACGGCGGTCGGCATTCCGTGCAACTTGTGCATGATTCCTGCTGACAAGCGCTATGGGACGGTCTTGCGCTACTCCCTGGAAACGGGGGCGTCCGAGATTCTGGCCACGGGGGTGCGTAACTCTGTCGGCTTCGACTGGAACCCCAAGGACGGCAAAATATGGTTCAGTGACAATAATCGCCAAGGCTTCCCCAACCCTGACGAGGTCAACTTTATCCGGAGCCCCGGATTGCATTTCGGCGTGCCTTATCGGTTTGGCAAGGACACGCCCGGATTCACCCAGGAGGAGTACCAGAACCCGGGTGTGATCCAGCCACCGCTGGTGCCCGGGGCCATTGTGTCCGACAAGTCGCTCGAGCAGATCAACCCCGCTGATTATGTGCCGGCAGCGTTTGAGTCGGGTACCAATACGGCGCCGCTCGGGGTCAAGTTCTGGTCAGGTTACCCGGCCGCTGCCGATACCCAGCATTTGCTGGTTGCCGTGCATGGTGCGGGCTCCACCACCCGTCCAGGCATGGACATACAAATGCTGACCATCCAGGGTGGTACCCGAGTGGTCAACCAGATCCCGCTGATCAATGGATTTGTGCAGGACCCGGATCGGTTTGATGTCTATTGCCTGGACAACTCGTGCATTGGGCGCCCCGTCGAGTTTCTTGAGCTGGCGGACGGCAGCCTGTTGATCAGCGACGATGTCGCCGGGGTCATCTATCGCGTGCGCTATGACGCAACCGGGTTGCCACAGACCGAATTGACGTTACGTCCAATGCTGGCACCCCCCGGCCTGGAAGACGAAATGATCAGCGGTTTTCTGATTGCCCCCGATGGCAATAGCCGGCTGGTGCAAATGTCATGGAATCCGTCAGACAATGAGTCCGCGCTGGTTCTCAAGGGGTTGCCGTATGGTGAGTATCAGTTGCGGTTGAATGATGTGAAAAACTGGATTCCCGAGGTGCGCAACACATCCTTCACGCTATCGGAAACCAACAAGACTCATACGATTATCCAGCGTTACCGCGAGCGGCCGATCAAGGTTGAGGTCAAGATTACGATCCAGGCACCGGCTAAACCTGCTTCTGTCACCGATGGCCAATGGCACATCACCCTGGTCAACGAGGCCCAGAGCAATGCTCAGCCACAGGTCATGAACATTCCGTGGGGCGGGACTACGACGCTGATCCTCGACTACGGCAAATACAAGGTTATCTACCCGTTTTACTCGAAGGAAAAGCCGGAGCCGGAACTGGAGACTGTGGTGATTGATGAGTCCAGTCAGGACCGGCAACTACCCGTCATAACTTACCAACATGTCGAGCGCCTGGGCGAAGCGGTCTTGGCGGGGGCCTGTACCAAGTGCCATGCGGTCGAGTACTTCAACAGTGCGAGCAAGGCCTTGCTCTGGAGCGTGGCGGGTCGGGACGCGCTGGTCAGACAAATCAAGACCATGCCGGTTTCAGGGCATTGCGACACAACCTGTGCGACGGAAATCAGTAATCACTTGTTCGACGTCGTCTGGAAACCTTACCTGGATCAGGGCGAATCCTATGGCGCGCGGCAGTTGCGATTGCTGACGCCAAGTGAGTATGCCGTCACCGTCTGGGACATTCTGGGTGTCGAAGTCAATCCCGAGAAGCTGCCGGCCGACAAGTCCGAAAAAGACTTCAAGTACCCAGGGGAAGCGAACATGGGCGTTCTGCAGGCAGAGGACGTCAAACTGTTTTACGACATGGCATTGTCGGTGGCAGAAAAGGTTTCGCCATCGCGGTTGAGAACGCTGGCAACCTCCCGGACAGGCATCGATCTGGTCACCTCACTGGGTTATCAGTTGTTCCGACGGCCTTTGACTGACGCCGAGCGGTTGCGTTACCAGAAAATCCTCGACGAGCAAGGGGCACCGGCTGTAGTCACGGCTCTGATGATGTCGCCGATCTTTCTCTATCGTTCTGAACTGGGGGCGGCGACAGCCTTGGCAAACAACGTGTACGAGTTGACGCCGTTCGAGGTAGCGACTGCGCTCTCTTACGCGTTCGAGGGCACGACGCCGGATGTTGAGCTGCTGGCCAAGGCGCAGCGTAATGAACTGCGGACCTCACAACAGATCTCTGCAGAGGTTGAGCGAATGATGCAAACGGATCGCGGCATCGAGCAGTTCAATCGATTCGTCAGCTACTACGTCAAGACCGCTCGGGGCGTGCAGGAAAAACCGGGGCTGAGCAAACACATGATCGAACTCATGGCCCAGGAGCAGTATTTGCTGAGCAAAAACATGTTGCTGAACTCGGGAACCCTGAGTGAGTTGTTCAACCCTGGTTACACCTATTTGAATCAGGACCTGGCCGCGCATTATGGAATCGGCGGTGTCACGGGCAGCACGATGCAAAAGGTCGTGGTGGACGAAAAACGGGGAGGGTTGTTGCATCTGGGGCTGACTCAAGCTGCCACGTCAGACTTGGTGAGCACTTCATTGGTCAAGCGTGGAATCATGGTGCGTGAGCAGATGTTCTGCCGTGAATTCGGTGCCCCGGTGGAGGCCCAACCTGAAGGCCCTAAGCTTCCAACCCGGGCAATTACCACCCGAGAATACTGGGATCTGGTAAACGGCGAACATGCTTCAAACGGGCGTTGCTGGCAATGCCATCAATTCATGAATGACACCGGGGCAGCGTCACAGAACTACGATGCGGCCGGCCGTTATCGCACCTTGGAAAACGCCTACAACTACGACCTGTATCCACAAATCATGCCGATCGACGCCTCCGGTCCGTTTATCACTTCGACCGGAACCGAACATATCAACGACGTTCGGGATATTGCCCGAATAATTCCACGTCATCCGGCATCTCAGTTCTGCATGGCCGACAGTTACTTCCGGTTTGTATTCGGTACCAAATCCGATGCCTCGACCTCGGGGACCGTGAAAGCGCTTGCCGATGGTTTGAAAACCTCAGGGTCCCTGGCAGAAATGTTGCGAACTCTGGGTACCTCCAAGGCGTTCATCTACAAGACCGAGAGGAACTGATCATGGGCATTTTGAAAAGTCGTCGACGCTTTCTTGCGGGTCTGGCTGCGACGAGTATTTTTGGTCCGTTGACCCAATTCGGATTAGCGCGAATGGCACTGGCGGGGCAATCCGAGCAAGCCAGGTTGAAGGTCGTGTTTGCGGTGATCCCCGATGGACTGGCGGTGGACTCCTACAATGGCGATGGTTTTGGTGATGGGCGCGGATTGTGGCATCCCACTGCACAGGGGATGGATACCACTGCCTTTACGCTGAATGAAGTCAGTTCAGAGCTGGCCGCCTATCGCAACCAGTCGTTGTACCTGCGCGGGATTATTCTGGGGCCGGGGAACGAGGGTCATAATGGCTGGAACTGGGTATTGCGTGATAGCGAAAAGAGTCAATCGTCTATTGACGTGTTGCTGGGGCAAGCGTTGCCGGGCACTGAGCCGTCCCACCGAAGTCTGTTTGCCGGCCCCCACGCCGGAATCGATGGAACGCCCTGGTTTGTGTCGTTTCAGGGAAGTGCGATTCGTACCCCCTACCGTGACCCCATGTTGATGGCTGAATCGTTGTTCAAGTCGCCCGCTCAGGCTCGGGGCGCACTACAGCCTGGGGCCGGTGCGCTGCTGGAGGCATCCCTGGTGGATATCCAGGAGCTCAGAGTCAAGCTTTCTGCCGGAGAGCGGCAAAAGCTTGATACCCATCTCGACTCGGTGGAGCAGGTCATCAAGGACCTGGAGGAAACACGGCCGCCCGTGGGGGCATGTGAGCCTGTGACGCTCGAGCCCCTGGATTACCGATCGGCAGTGCACCGTACCCGCATCCAGGCTGATCATCACAAAGTGGTGGCCACCGCCCTGGGTTGCGGGATAACCCGGGTCGCCACCCTTCAGATCGGGCGCTCGGCGGAGTCGCTCAATATCGTTGATGTCACTTCCACCAAGAATCCCCATGAGTGTGCACATCGTTACGCCGGGGTGGAGCCCTGGAGTGGAACACGGAAATGGTACGTCAAGCAGATCAAACTGTTTATGGATGAACTGGCCAGGTACCAGGACCCGCACGTGCCCAGCGACAATCTGCTCCAACATACACTCGTCATTCTCACCAGCGAAATGGCCGATGGAGCCCCTGAGCACATGGTCGATATGCCGATGTTATTAATGGGAGGCGCGAGCGGATTATTAAAAAGCGGGGACGGTTCAGGACGGTACTTCAACGTTACGTCGCAAGCCGATCGTAAGCACCACGCGGGGAATCCGGTGATCGGCAAGAATTTCGTCGACATGCAGCGTATTTGGGCAACAGTAGCCAAGGCCGCCGGAACCAGCGTGCCTTATGAAGGCAATATCGATCCCCTCAGCGGAATATTCACTAACGTATGAATCAAAACAACGATGCCAGTCAGATTGACTGACTGGCATCGTTTTTTTCGCTGGTTTCTATCTGCTTGTCAGACGTTCATATCCTGCCGAGCAAGAGCAGGATCAATAGCACCACCAATACGACGCCGATGATTCCGGACGGGCCATAACCCCAACTTCTGGAGTGCGGGAAGACCGGTAAACCACCGATCAGTAACAGGATCAGAATGATGATCAGTATTGTGCCCATGTCTTTTTCCTTGTCGAAAATGCAGTGGATTGACCTTGCCAATCAAGTTCAGCGGGAATGAAGTAAATTCGAGCTGCTTAAAAATTCCGACTCTTGCGACTGCAGGAAAATTCCAAGTTTTTTTGAAGTATTTCGCACGGGTTCTTATTTCTTTTGTGCTTGCCTTAGTTGCTTCAGGCGCTCCCGCGGTTTGCTCGGGCCATTCAGCAATCTGATGGAGCGTGGGTCGGGCAATTTCCTTCGCTACACTCGGTGCATCTTCCAAGAACGACAAGGCTGTTTGCTATGCAAAATCGCATGATGATCACTGGTGCAGGCTCTGGTCTGGGTCGCGAAATCGCGCTGCGCTGGGCGCGTGAAGGCTGGCAACTGGCTTTGTCGGATGTCAGCGAGCCCGGCTTGCAGGAAACCCTCAAGCTGGTCCGTGAAGCCGGTGGCGATGGTTTTATCCAGCGCTGCGACGTACGCGATTACAGTCAGTTGACGGCGTTCGCCCAGGCCTGCGAAGTCAAGCTCGGCGGTATCGATGTCATCGTCAACAACGCCGGCGTGGCGTCTGGCGGGTTCTTCAGTGAGTTGTCGCTGGAGGACTGGGACTGGCAGATCGCGATCAACCTGATGGGTGTGGTCAAGGGCTGCAAGGCTTTCCTGCCATTGCTGGAAAAAAGCAAAGGCAAGATCATCAACATCGCGTCCATGGCCGCGCTGATGCAAGGCCCGGCGATGAGCAACTACAACGTGGCCAAGGCGGGCGTGGTGGCGCTGTCCGAAAGCCTGCTGATCGAACTGGCGCATCAGGAAGTCGGCGTGCATGTGGTGTGTCCGTCGTTCTTCCAGACCAACCTGCTGGATTCCTTCCGCGGCCCGACCCCGGCGATGAAAGCCCAGGTCGGCAAGTTGCTGGAGAGCTCGCCGATCAGCGCCGCCGACATCGCCGACTACATCTACCGGCAGGTCGCCGCTGGCGAGTTCATGATCCTGCCCCACGAACAGGGCCGCATGGCCTGGGCGATCAAGCAGAAGAACCCGCAATTGCTCTACAACGAAATGACCGCCATGGCCGACAAAATGCGCGCCAAGGCCAGGCAGTCCGCAAGCTGATCTTGCTCGCAGGCAACGCTGTGGTTAGGGTGGCCGCCATCGGCCATCCTCGCGAGACGCTTACATGCTCAATTACCTGTGGTTTTTCCTCGCCGCGCTGTTCGAAATTGCCGGTTGCTTCGCTTTCTGGATGTGGCTGCGCCAAGGTAAAAGCATGTGGTGGGTGCTGCCAGCGCTCCTCAGCCTGACCCTGTTTGCCCTGCTGCTGACCCGTATCGAAGCGAACTACGCCGGCCGCGCCTACGCCGCTTATGGTGGCATCTACATCATTGCGTCAATTGGCTGGCTGGCCGTGGTCGAGCGGATTCGTCCGCTGGGGTCGGACTGGCTCGGCGTGGCGCTGTGTGTGGTCGGCGCGAGCATCATCCTGTTCGGGCCGCGATTCTCCGCGTCCTGACAGAGGGTTCCTACAATCCGCCGGCTTGTCGGACCTTTCCGTAAGCGCGGTGGCTCAGGGGCTGTCAGCTCGCTCCGGTTTGCTGTCGGAGCATTGTAGGCGTACGGCGGGCCGGGCATCTTCAGGGGCCGGTAACCCCTGAAGGACACTCCTCATGCTCGTACTCACTCGCGTTGTGGGCGAAAACATTTCCATCGGTGACAACATTACCGTGCGGGTTCTCGCGATCAACGGAAACAACGTTCGCTTTGGCGTCGAAGCGCCTCAGGAAGTGAATGTGCACCGCTGCGAAATCTACGAACGCATCCAGAAAAAACTGGCGAAAACCAAGGGACGCTGAAGATTCAGTCAAACAGGTGCTTGGGCACGTCGTGCTTGAGCATCAGTTGGCATTGCTCGCTTTCCGGGTCGAAGACAATCAGCGCCTGTCCCTTGGTCAATGCCTGGCGCACGCGCAGAACGCGGGTTTCCAGTGGCGTGTCGTCACCATTGTCCGTACCGTCGCGGGTCACGAAGTCCTCGATCAGGCGGGTGAGGGTGTCGACTTGAAGTTGGTCGTGGGGAATCAGCATAGGCACCTCGGTTGAATCAATGGCGCGATGCTACGGCGAATGGGCTGTTGCGGCTAGCCTTGGGCTGATGTGTTGTCTGGTCCGGCGTCTTCGCGAGCAAGCCCGCTCCCACAGTCGGTCGCATTCCCCTGTGGGAGCGGGCTTGCACCGCGAAGGCGGTTTACCAGGCAATGAACAGCCCGGATCAGTTCTCCGACCGCTGCCCCACCAGGCTGTCCACCGAAGGCACCCGCGTATCGCTTTCCATCTGTGTGTCATGTTCGAGTTGATGACTGAAGCGGTCCAGAGAGCCCGTGGCCGGTTGTGCATCGCTGGCAAACACCGGCGGGCTGAGGATGTACGCACCGAGCAGACGGCTCAGGGCGGCGAGGCTGTCGATGTGGGTGCGTTCGTAGCCATGGGTGGCGTCGCAGCCGAAGGCGAGCAGGGCGGTGCGAATGTCGTGGCCGGCGGTCACCGCCGAATGGGCGTCGCTGAAATAGTAGCGGAACAGGTCGCGGCGTGCCGGCAACTCGTTGTCGCTCGCCAGGCGCAGGAGGTGGCGCGACAGGTGATAGTCATACGGCCCGCCGGAATCCTGCATCGCGATGCTCACCGCATGCTCGCTGGAGTGTTGGCCGGGCGCGACCGGTGCGATGTCGATGCCGACGAATTCACTGACGTCCCAGGGCAACGCTGCCGCTGCGCCGCTGCCGGTTTCCTCGGTGATGGTGAACAGCGGATGGCAGTCGATCATCAGGTCTTCGCCACTGTCGACGATGGCCTTGAGCGCCGCCAGCAGCGCGGCTACCCCAGCCTTGTCATCAAGGTGACGAGCGCTGATGTGGCCGCTTTCGGTGAACTCCGGCAGCGGGTCGAAGGCGACGAAATCGCCGACGCAGATGCCCAGCGACTCACAGTCGGCACGGGTGGCGCAGTAGGCGTCCAGGCGCAATTCGATGTGATCCCAACTGATCGGCATCTCATCCACGGCGGTATTGAACGCGTGTCCGGACGCCATCAGCGGCAAGACGCTGCCGCGGATCACGCCGTTGTCGGTGAACAGGCTGACCCGACTGCCTTCGGCAAAGCGGCTGGACCAGCAACCGACTGGCGCAAGGGTCAGGCGGCCGTTGTCCTTCACCGCACGCACCGCCGCGCCGATGGTGTCCAGGTGGGCGGAGACGGCGCGGTCGGGGCTGTTCTTCCTGCCCTTGAGCGTGGCGCGGATGGTGCCGCGACGGGTCATTTCGAAGGGAATGCCGAGTTCTTCGAGGCGCTCGGCGACGTAGCGCACGATGGTGTCGGTGAACCCGGTGGGGCTGGGAATGGCGAGCATTTCCAGCAGCACTTTTTGCAGGTAAGCGAGGTCTGGCTCGGGGATTTTGCTGGTCATGGAAACTCCTGATGAGTTGAGCGCATCGATGGTTTCGATGAGGGGATTGGTTGCCTGTCACACCGCCTTCGCGAGCAAGTCGAATCGTCGCACCGCCGCTCCCACATTGGATCGCATTCCCCAGTGGGAGCGGGCTTGCTCGCGAAGGGGCCAGTCCTGACAGCACAGAACTAAGAGACCACCGGCTGACTGTGCGGAAACAACAAATCGACAAACCGCTCCGCCGTGGGCTGCGGTTCGTGGTTGGCCAGCCCGGCCCGTTCGTTGGCTTCGATAAACACGTAGTCCGGCTGGTCAGCGGCGGACACCATCAGGTCGAGGCCGACCACGGGAATATCCAGCGCCCGGGCGGCTCGCACAGCCGCGTCCAGCAGCGTCGGGTGCAGGATCGCCGTGACGTCTTCAAGCACGCCGCCGGTATGAAGGTTCGCCGTGCGCCGTACGAACAGATGTTCACCGGCCGGCAGAATGCTGCTGTAGTCGTAACCGGCGGCACGCAAGGTGCGCTGGGTTTCCTGGTCCTGCGGGATCTTGCTTTCGCCGCCCGTGGCCGCTTGCCGCCGCCGGCTCTGGGCTTCGATCAAGGCGCCGATTGCGTGCTGGCCGTCGCCGATCACCTCGGCCGGCCGGCGAATCGCGGCTGCTACCACGTCAAAACCGATCACCAGGATTCGCAGGTCGAGGCCTTGGTGAAAGCTTTCCAGCAGCACGCGGCTGTCAAATTGGCGGGCGGCCTCAATGGCTTGCTGCACCTCTTCGATGGACTGCAAGTCGACCGCCACCCCCTGGCCCTGTTCACCGTCCAGTGGCTTGACCACCACGCGCTGGTGTTCATCGAGGAACGCCAGATTGTCATCGGCGTTACCCGCCAGTTGCTGTGCCGGCAGGTTCAACCCGGCAGTCTTGAGCACTTTGTGGGTCAGGCTTTTGTCCTGGCACAGGCTCATGCTGATGGCGCTGGTCAGGTCGCTCAAGGACTCACGACAACGCACCCGACGCCCGCCATGGCTGAGGGTGAACATCCCGGCGTCGGCGTCATCGACCTGCACGTCGATACCGCGACGGTGAGCTTCCTCGACAATGATCCGCGCATAGGGGTTGAACGCGGCTTCCGGGCCCGGCCCGAGAAACAACGGCTGATTGATGCCGTTCTTGCGCTTGATGGCGAAGGTCGACAGGTTGCGAAAACCGAGCTTGGCGTAAAGGCTCTTGGCCTGGCGGTTGTCGTGCAGCACCGACAGGTCGAGGTAAGCGAGCCCGCGACTCATGAAGTGTTCAATCAAATGCCGAACCAGCACCTCACCGACACCCGGCCGCGCACATTGCGGGTCGACCGCCAGGCACCACAGGCTGCTGCCATGTTCCGGATCGTTGAAGGCTTTTGCATGATTGAGGCCCATGACGCTGCCGATGACTGCACCGCTGTCTTCGTCTTCGGCCAGCCAGTACACCGGGCCACCCAAGTGGCGCGCAGTGAGCAGGGTGGCATCGATCGGCAGCATGCCGCGCGCCTGATACAGATGATTGATGGCCTGCCAGTCGGCGTCGCTTTGCGCGCGCCGAATGCGGAAACCGCGAAACACCCGGGTCGCCTGGCGGTAATCGCTGAACCACAGGCGCAGGGTATCGGACGGGTCGAGGAACAGCTGCGTCGGCTCCAGCCCCAGCACTTGCTGGGGCGCGGCGACGTACAGGGCAATGTCCCGTTCGCCGGGCTGCTCGTTGAGCAACTCTGCAGCGAGGCTCGCGGCATCGGCAAAGGTGTGGCCGATCAGCAAGCGGCCCCAGCCGCAATGCACGGCAATCGGCGCGGCGCCGAGCGCACAGCCATCTTCGGCCAGGCGTGCCTGCAAGCGTTCGTAGGAGGGCGTCTGGCCGCGCAACAGGCGTTGGCTGAAAGCCGTGGCGTGAGGTTTCATCGGTCAGATTCCTTGTTCGCTGAGCCACAGGTTGAGGGCCGCCAGTTGCCACAGCTTGGAGCCGCGCAACGGCGTCAATTGTCCCTGAGGATCAGTCAGCAGACGGTCGAGCATCGCGGGGTTGAACAGGCCGCGATCCTGACTTGGATCGAGCAGCAGTTCGCGCACCCACTCCAGCGTATCGCCCTGCAAATGCTTGAGGCCCGGTACCGGGAAGTAACCTTTCTTGCGGTCGATCACTTCACTGGGAATCACTTGCCGCGCGGCCTCCTTCAACACTTGCTTGCCGCCGTCCGGAAGTTTGAAACGCCCCGGAATCCGTGCCGACAACTCCACCAGGCGGTAGTCGAGAAACGGCGTGCGCGCTTCCAGCCCCCAGGCCATGGTCATGTTGTCGACGCGTTTGACCGGGTCGTCCACCAGCATCACCGTACTGTCCAGGCGCAAGGCCTTGTCCACCGCCGCCTCGGCACCGGGCTTGGCGAAATGGGCTTTGACGAAGTCACCGGCGGCGTCATTCGCAGTCAGCCATTTCGCTTGCACCGTGGCGGCGTAGTCGTCGTAGCTGCGGTCGAAAAACGCTTCGCGGTACGCGGCATACGGGTCACTCGCGCCGTCTACTGGCGGATACCAGTGGTAACCGGCAAACAGCTCGTCGGCGCCCTGGCCGCTTTGCACCACCTTGCAATGTTTGGCCACTTCCCGGGACAACAGGTAGAAGGCAATGCAGTCGTGGCTGACCATCGGCTCGCTCATGGCGCGGAATGCGGCGGGCAGTTGTTCGATGATCTCTTTTTCATCGATGCGCAGTTGGTGATGCCGCGTTCCGTAGTGTTGGGCGATCAGGTCGGAGTACTGGAATTCGTCACCGCGCTCGCCACCGGTATCCTGGAAACCGATGGAGAAAGTCGACAGATTGTCCACGCCGACTTCGCGCAACAAGCCCACCAGCAGGCTTGAATCGACCCCGCCCGACAGCAGCACTCCGACATCCACGGCTGCCCGTTGGCGAATGGCGACAGCTTCGCGGGTGCTGTCGAGCACACGGTCGCGCCAGTCTTCGAGGGTCAGGTTCTGCTCATCGTCGTGTGGGCCGTAGGGCAGGGTCCACCAGGTTTCCTGCTCGGTGCGGCCATCGGCTTCGATGCGCATCCAGGTGGCCGGCGGCAGCTTTTCGATGCCCGCCAGCAAGGTGCGCGGTGCCGGGACCACTGAATGGAAGTTCAGGTAGTGATTGAGCGCCACCGGATCGAGGATCGGGTTGACGTCGCCACCCTTGAGCAACGCCGGCAGCGCGGAAGCAAAGCGCAGGCGCTGGCCGGTGCGCGACAGGTACAGCGGTTTCACGCCGAGACGGTCGCGGGCGATGAACAGACGTTGGGCATCGCGCTCCCAGATGGCAAAGGCAAACATGCCGTTGAGCTTCGGCAGCAAGGCCTCGCCCCAGGCGTGATAGCCCTTGAGCAATACTTCGGTGTCGCCGCCGGAGTAGAAGGCGTAGCCCAGGCTTTCAAGCTCCGTGCGCAGTTCCGGGAAGTTGTAGATCGCCCCGTTGAAGGCCAGGGACAAGCCCAATTGCGGGTCGATCATCGGCTGCGCCGAGCCGTCCGACAGGTCCATGATTTTCAGGCGTCGATGGCCCAGGGCAACCGGCCCCTGGCTATGAAAGCCCCAGGCGTCGGGGCCGCGGGGGGCCAGGTGATGGGTGATTCGTTCGATGGCTGCAAGGTCTGCAGGTTGATGATCAAAACGTAACTCGCCAGCTAATCCGCACATAAATTCCTTACCGGTTTTTCCGTTGGGGAGGGTCGATCGATACCGCGCCAAAACGGCGGGTACTCAGAAAGTGACCTGTATCGGTAAGGGGAGTTTTAGATCGATGAGTTATAAGCTGGCGAGCCTGGGTCGAGAGGCGCTGTGCGGGCGCTCTCGACGGCGGTATCGACTATTTGCCGCGGATCAGGCGTCGCAAGGCAAACCGGTTGGGGTGACAGGCTTCGGCCACGCTTCTGGGCAACGGCAGGGGTTCGTTGTCCAGCCACGCCGCCAGCAGTTCTCCGCACAGCGGCGCGGTGATCAGGCCGCGCGAGCCGTGGCCGCTGTTGATGTACAAACCGTCAAGCCATGGACATTCGACGTCCGGCACCTGTCGGGCATCCTTGCCCAGCGCTGCATACGCCTGAGCGAACGCCTGGGTATCGGCCAATGGGCCGACGATTGGCAAGTAGTCAGGGCTGGTGCAGCGAAATGCAGCGCGCCCCTGGAGGCTTTCAACCGCCAGTTTATCGGCCTGTAGACGTTCGACCAGATCGTGGGAAATCTCTTCGAGCATGGCCAGGTTGCCCAGGTGTTCGGCCGTGGTCGGCGTCAGGTCATCGCTGTTGAAATCAAAACTGGCTCCCAGCGTGTGTTCGCCCAGCCGCGCGGGGGCGACATAGCCTTCGGCGCAGACCACGGTGCCCAGGGCCTGGCTTTGCGGGGTTTGCGCCAGGCGGGTGATTTGCCCGCGAATGCGTTTGAGCGGTAGCTCGGCACTTTCGGGGAAACGCCGGATTTCGGCGGCACCGGCGAGTACCACCACCGGCGCGCTGGCGAGCAAGCACTCGCCGTTCCAGGCTTGCCACTGATCCCCAACCTTGTGCAGTTCCAGCGCATCGCGATGCGTCAGTAATTGAACTCGCGGGTGCCCGGCCTGCCACTGGCACAGCGCCGGGGGGTGAACCCAGCCGCCTTCGGGATAGAACAGGCCTCCGTTTGCCAACCCGATACCGGCCACGGCCTGCGCCTCGGATTGATCCAGCAGGTGCAGCAAGTTTGCCGGAAACGCCGCCGCCAACTGCGCCTGACGCTCGGCCTCCTTGGCATTGAAGGCCAGTTGCAACACGCCGCAGTCGTCCCAGTCGCGGCCCCGTTGCAAGTGTTCGAGCAGTCGCCGGGTGTAGCCGAACCCGCTGACGATCATTTGCGACAGCGCCGTGCCATGGGCCGATAACTTCAGGTAGAGCACGCCCTGCGGATTACCCGAAGCTTCCCGGGCGATGTCGTCGTGACGCTCCAGCAAAGTCACTTGCCAGCCCCGCGCGGCGAGGCTGGCGGCGCTGGCACAACCGGCCAACCCGGCACCGATCACCAGCGCCCGGCGCTCGCCGGTCAGCGCAGCCGGGCGGGCAAACCAGGGTTTATCGGCGGCCGGGGCAGGCGTTTCCTGGGGCCAGCCGAGGAACTCGCCGCGCAGGATCTCCCATTTGTGGCCGATGCCGGGGGTGCGTTTCATCTTGAAGCCGGCGGCATTGAGCAGGCGCCGCACCCAACCAGTGCTGGTGAAGGTGCTGATGGATGCACCGGGAGCGGCCAGGCGAGCCAGTTCGGCAAACAGTTCGGCGGTCCACATGTCGGGGTTTTTCGCCGGAGCGAAACCGTCGAGAAACCAGGCGTCGATCCGGGCATCGAGTTGCGGCAGTTGCTCCAGTGCATCGCCGATCAGCAGCGTCAGGGTCACGCGGCCGTTATCCAGCGTCAGGCGTTGAAAGCCCTGATGGATGGCCACGTACTGCGCCAGCAATTGATCGGCAAACACCTTGAGTTCCGGCCACAGCGCCAGGGCCCGTTGCAAGTCGGCCGGGCTCAACGGGTACTTCTCGACGCTGACAAAATGTAACCGCGCTCCGGCTGCCGCGTGTTGCTCGAACACCTGCCAGGCACACAGGAAATTCAGCCCGGTGCCGAACCCCGTTTCACCAATGACCAGCCGCCCGCCCTCGGGCAGGGCGGCAAAGCGTTCGGCCAAGCGATTCTGCTCGATGAACACATAGCGGGTTTCATCCAGCCCTGACTGGTCGGAGAAGTACACGTCGTCGAACACTCGCGAATACGGGCGACCGTGGTCGTCCCAGTCGAGTTGGGCGTGGGGCAATACAGGTTTCATGGCAGGCTCGGCAACGGCAAGGCGGCCATTCTAGCCGATTGAAGGTGTGGTGCTTGATCCGTGGCAAGGAAGGTGTTTCTGGATCAGCGAAACTTCGAGGTCGGGCGAAGGGCGATGTGCTTTTGTGGCGAGGGGGCTTGCCCCCGTTGGGTTGCGAAGCAGCCCCAAACCAGGCGACTACTTTGTGCCAGGAATCCCGAGTCTATCGATTTGACGACTGCTTCGCAGCCGAACGGGGGCAAGCCCCCTCGCCACAGGATTCGGGTCTGCTCCATGAATGGATTTCTTCCCCGCAGAAGAACTCCATCCGCTAGTCTTGCTCACATCTGGAAGGGAGCCGCTCATGTTTGAATCCGCCGAAATCGATCACGCCATCGACAAAGATACCTACGACGCCGAAGTCCCGGCCCTGCGCGAAGCGTTGCTCGAAGCTCAATTCGAATTGCAGCAGCAACGCCGCTTTCCGGTAATCATTTTGATCAATGGCATCGAAGGTGCCGGCAAGGGCGAGACGATCAAGTTGCTCAACGAGTGGATGGACCCGCGCCTGATCGAGGTGCGCACGTTCGATCAGCAAACCGACGAAGAACTGGCGCGGCCACCGGCCTGGCGGTACTGGCGAATGCTCCCGGCCAAGGGGCGCATGGGGATTTTTTTCGGCAACTGGTACAGCCAGATGCTGCAGGGACGGGTCCATGGCGAGTTCAAGGACCCGCGACTCGACCAGGCGATCAATGCCGCCGAGCGCCTGGAAAAGATGCTCTGCGATGAAGGTGCGCTGATCTTCAAGTTCTGGTTTCACCTCTCCAAGAAGCAAATGAAGGCACGCCTCAAGGCGTTGGCCGACGACCCGCTGCACAGTTGGCGCATCAGCCCGCTGGACTGGCAGCAATCGCAAACCTACGACAGGTTCGTGAAGTATGGCGAGCGAGTGCTGCGCCGCACCAGCCGCGACTATGCACCCTGGCATGTGATCGCCGGGGTGGATGCCCATTATCGCAGCCTGGCCGTGGGGCGGATTCTGCTGGCGGGGCTGCAGGGCGCATTGACGCGGCCGACGATCCATCCGGAAAAGGTCAGCGCCGCGCCAGTGGTCCCCAGTGTCGACCAAGTGAACCTGCTCGACAGCCTGGACTTGAACCTGAAGTTGGACAAGGACGATTACGAAGAACAGCTGATCACCGAGCAGGCGCGGTTCTCCGGGCTGATGCGCGACAAGCGCATGCGCCGCCACGCGCTGGTGGCGGTGTTCGAGGGCAATGACGCGGCCGGCAAGGGCGGGGCGATCCGCCGGGTGGCGGCAGCACTTGACCCACGCCAGTACAACATCGTGCCGATTGCCGCACCCACCGAAGAAGAGCGGGCGCAGCCCTATCTGTGGCGCTTCTGGCGGCACCTTCCGGCCCGGGGCAAGTTCACTGTGTTCGACCGCTCCTGGTATGGCCGGGTGTTGGTGGAGCGCATCGAGGGTTTTTGCAGTCCGGCAGACTGGTTGCGCGCGTACAGCGAGATCAACGATTTCGAGGAGCAACTGACCGATGCCAGGGTGATCGTGGTCAAGTTCTGGCTGTCCATCGACAAACAGACGCAACTGGAGCGCTTCGAGGCGCGCGAAAAGATCCCCTTCAAACGCTTCAAGATCACCGATGACGACTGGCGCAACCGTGAAAAATGGGATGACTATCGCGCGGCGGTCGGCGACATGGTCGACCGTACCAGCACCGAGATCGCGCCATGGACCCTGGTGGAAGCCAACGACAAGCGCTGGGCGCGGGTCAAGGTCTTGCGCACCATCAACCGGGCACTGGAACAGGCTTTCGAAAAGTCCGATCGGCATGAGAGCAAGAAGCACAAGGAAAAGGACTGAAACGATGGTTACGCATACGCGAGGTGAATGATTGTCGCGGTCGGTGAAGAGCTGGACTTATGCTCGGTCCACTCTCAACCGATAACAACAATGAGGTATGCCATGCGTGAAGTGGTGATCGTCGATAGCGTGCGGACCGGTCTGGCCAAATCCTTTCGCGGTAAATTCAACATGACCCGCCCGGACGACATGGCGGCACACTGTGTCGATGCGCTGTTGGCGCGCACCGGTATCGATCCGGCGAGCGTCGAGGACTGCATCGTTGGCGCCGGCTCCAACGAAGGCGCCCAGGGTATCAACATCGGTCGCAATGTCGCGGTGCTCTCGCGCCTGGGCATCGGCACCGCCGGCATGACCCTCAACCGCTTCTGTTCCTCGGGCTTGCAGGCGATCGCTATCGCCGCCAATCAGATCGCTTCGGGCTGCAGCGACATCATCGTCGCCGGCGGCGTCGAGTCCATCAGCCTGACCATGAAAAGCGTCAACACCGACAATCTGATCAACCCGTTGCTCAAGGAGCAGGTGCCGGGCATCTACTTCCCGATGGGCCAGACGGCTGAAATCGTCGCCCGACGCTACAGCGTCAGCCGAGAAGAGCAGGACTTGTACGCCCTGCAAAGCCAGCAGCGTACCGCGCAAGCTCAGGCCGCCGGGCTGTTCGCAGATGAGATCGTGCCGATGGCGGTGAAGTACCGCGTTGAAGACAAGGCAACCGGTCAGGCACAGATTCTCGATGGCATTGTCGACCGCGATGACTGCAACCGTCCGGACACCACCCTGGAAAGTCTGGCCGGGTTGAAGCCGGTGTTTGCCGAAGATGGCTCGGTCACGGCCGGCAACTCGTCGCAACTGTCTGACGGCGCCTCCATGACCCTGGTGATGAGCCTGGAAAAAGCGCTGGAACTGGGACTCAAGCCGAAAGCGTTCTTCCGCGGTTTTACCGTGGCCGGTTGCGCGCCGGACGAGATGGGCATCGGCCCGGTGTTTTCGGTACCGAAACTGCTCAAGGCCAAAGGCTTGCAAATTGCCGATATCGATTTGTGGGAGCTCAACGAAGCGTTTGCCTCGCAGTGTTTGTATGCGCGTAATCGCCTTGAAATCGATAATGACAAGTACAACGTCAACGGCGGCTCGATTTCTATCGGCCACCCGTTCGGCATGACCGGCTCGCGCCAGGTCGGGCATCTCGTTCGTGAGTTGCAGCGTCGCAATCTGCGTTACGGCATTGTCACGATGTGCGTGGGTGGCGGGATGGGGGCAACCGGGTTGTTTGAAGCGGTGCGTTAGTTTTCACTGTTTTGTGTGACTTGTCAGATCGCATTCGCGAGCAAGCCCGCTCCCACATTTGACCGAGTACTCAAGTTATATACGGTTGAATGTGGGAGCGACACGATTTGCCGACTCATCCAAAGCCCCCCTCAAAGATTACGACCTGCACAGTTTCATTCGCGGCCAGCCTCAAACTGTGCCTGTGTACACCACCGCTCCCGGCCTAGAATGACGGCTCCTGTCAGTTGGCGTTGGGGTTCACATGCACATTTCATCGGGTCGCTGGGTTTACGGCTTGTTCCTGGCCTTGTTGACCGCGTTGTTGTGGGGAATCCTGCCGATCAAGCTCAAGCAAGTGCTGCTGGTGATGGACCCGGTGACGGTGACCTGGTTTCGCCTGATGGTCTCTGGTAGCTGTCTGTTCATCTATCTGGCGGCGACCAAGCGCCTGCCCAGCCGCAAAGTGCTCGGGCCTCGCGGAGGCTGGCTGGTGCTGATGGCAGTGCTCGGCCTGGTCGGTAACTACGTGTTGTACTTGATGGGCCTGAACCTGCTCAGCCCCGGCACGGCGCAACTGGTGGTGCAGATGGGCCCGATCATGCTGCTGATCGCCAGTCTGTTTGTGTTCAAGGAACGTTTCAGCCTGGGGCAGGGGATTGGCCTGCTGGTGCTGCTGATCGGCTTTGCACTGTTTTTCAACCAGCGCTTGAGTGAGTTGCTTACCTCGCTGACCGACTACACCGCCGGCGTGCTGCTGGTGCTGCTGGCGTCCACGGTCTGGACCTTCTATGCCCTGGGGCAGAAACAATTGCTGACGGTGTGGAATTCGCTGCAGGTGATGATGGTGATCTACCTGTTTTGCGCCGCGCTGCTGACGCCGTGGGTGCATCCGCTCGAAGCGCTGCAATTGAATCCGTTGCAGGGATGGTTGCTGCTGGCGTGCTGCCTCAACACCCTGATTGCCTATGGCGCATTTGCCGAGGCCCTGGCCCATTGGGAAGCTTCCCGGGTCAGTGCGACACTGGCCATCACGCCGTTGGTGACCTTTGCGGCGGTCGCCATGGCGGCATGGCTGTGGCCCGACTATGTGCATGCCGAGACGATCAATGGTCTGGGTTATGGCGGCGCGGTGCTGGTGGTGCTGGGTTCGGCGCTGGTGGCGTTGGGGCCGTCGTTGATTGCCGGGTTGAAGGCGCGCAAGGTGCGGATGGCAGCCAGTTAGATCGCGTTATCGTACTTCGCGAGCAAGCCCGCTCCCACATTGGATCCCTGTGGGAGCGGGCTTGCTCGCGAAGACGGACTATCAGGCGCTACAGCACTCAGCCTTTGGCCCCAGCCTCCAGCATATTCTCCGGCCTCACCCACGCCTCGAACTCTTCGTCAGTCAGATACCCGAGTTGCAACGCCGCCTCGCGCAAGGTCAGGCCTTCGCTGTAGGCCTTCTTGGCGATCTCCGCCGATTTGTCATAGCCAATGTGCGGATTGAGTGCCGTCACCAGCATCAGGCCTTGTTCCAGGTGTTCAGCCATTTTTTCCACATCCGGCTCCAGGCCAGCCACGCAGTGCTGCTGGAAGTTGCTGCAGCCATCGGCCAGCAGGCGGATCGATTGCAGCAGGTTATGGATGATCACCGGTTTGAACACGTTCAACTGCAAGTGGCCCTGACTGGCCGCAAAGCCGATGGCGACGTCGTTGCCCAACACCTGGCAGGCCAGCATCGACAGCGCTTCGCACTGGGTCGGGTTGACCTTGCCCGGCATGATCGAGCTGCCTGGTTCATTGGCTGGTAGCTTGACCTCAGCGAAACCGGCGCGCGGACCGGAGCCCAGCAGGCGCAGGTCGTTGGCGATTTTCATCAGCGCCACGGCGAGGGTTTTCAGCGCGCCGGACAACGTGGTCAGCGGCTCATGGCCGGCCAGAGCGGCGAATTTGTTCGGCGCGGTGATAAACGGCAAGCCGGAGAGGGCGGCCAATTCTGCGGCAATGGCCTCACCGAAGCCGTGGGGTGAATTCAGCCCGGTGCCGACGGCCGTTCCGCCTTGGGCCAGCTCGCAGACCGCGGGCAGTGCGCTGCGGATCGCCCGCTCGGCGTAGTCGAGTTGCGCGATGAAGGCTGAAACTTCCTGACCGAAGGTGATCGGTGTCGCATCCATCATGTGCGTACGGCCGGTCTTGACCAGTTTCATATGGCGCGCGGCCAGCTCGGCCAGGCCACCGGACAGTTCGCTGATCGCCGGCAGCAATTGCTGTTGCACCGCCTGGACAGCCGCGATGTGCATGGCGGTGGGGAAGCAGTCGTTGGAGCTCTGGGAACGATTGACGTGGTCGTTGGGGTGCACTGGGGACTTGCCGCCCCGGGGGTTGCCGGCCAGCTCGTTGGCGCGACCGGCGATCACTTCGTTGACGTTCATGTTGCTCTGGGTGCCGCTGCCGGTTTGCCAGACCACCAGCGGAAACTGGTCGTCGTGGTCGCCGGCGAGCACTTCGTCGGCCGCCTGCTCGATCAGGCGGGCGATATCGGCGGGCACGTCGCCGTTGCGATCATTGACCCGCGCCGCGGCTTTCTTGATCAGCGCCAGGGCATGCAACACCGCCAACGGCATGCGTTCGTTGCCGATGGCGAAGTTGATCAGCGAGCGTTGCGTCTGAGCGCCCCAATAGGCTTCATCCGGGACTTCAACCTGGCCGAGGCTGTCGGTTTCGATACGGCTCATCTTGCTCACTCCTGTAGGTCCGATTGCGCAGTTTAGGCCGTGGTCGACGGCCGGGGTTCCATCTGTCTCGAATTCAACCATTGAAGCCCTCTAAATCAGGCGCGACAAGGCTTGGGGTTGAGCGACACAGTTTTTTAGGCGCAGAATGGACGCCCTTGGGGTCTTACCTCGCCAGCTAGAAAAGGAAACTCGATGACTCGTCTTCGTGCCATCTGTACCGCCGTTGCTTTGGTCTGCGCCAGCGGCCAGGTTCTTGCCGACACCGCTAGCCATAACGCCAGTGCCGAGGCTTTCCTGACCATGGCGCACGCTGACAAACTGGGCACCCCGGTGTACATGCAAGTACAGCAGATGTTTGCCCAACGGTTTGAACAGACCAAAGCCCCTGAGTCGAAAAAAGCCGTGCTGGAAACTTACCAGGCCAAGGCCAACGCCGCTCTGGACCAGGCCATTGGCTGGAACAAGCTGAAGCCGGACATGGTCAAGCTCTACACCACTAACTTCACCGAATCCGAGCTCAAGGACCTGGTCGCGTTCTACCAGTCGCCACTGGGCAAGAAAGTCCTGGAAAAAATGCCCCAGCTGACCCAACAATCGGCCCAGATGACCCAGGCCAAGCTGGAAAGCGCAGTGCCGGTGGTCAACAAGCTGCTGGCTGACATGACCGCCGAACTGTCGCCGAAAGACGCGGCTGCGCCAGCCAAGAAAAAGCCTTAAGCGGAGTTCGGTATGACCATGCAACAACGCATTGAATCGACGCTGGGCCTGCTTCAGCCCGAGCATCTGCAAGTGCTGGATGAGAGCCACATGCACAGCCGTGGGCTGCAAACCCATTTCAAGGCCGTGGTGGTCAGTGCGCAGTTCGATGGCCTGAACCGGGTCAAGCGCCACCAGAAGGTCTACGGCACGCTCGGCGAGCTGATGGGCGAGTTCCATGCGTTGGCGCTGCATACCTACACGCCGGAGGAATGGGCACGGATCGACGCGGCCCCGGCCTCGCCGACCTGTGCCGGCGGCAGCAAGCACTAAACCCCCGTTTTTTGTTAGAATGCCCAACGCGCCGCTGACCCGGCGCGTTTTTTTTCGCATCCGGTTCACCCCTTACGAGGGTAGCCACCTGGAGATTTACCCATGACACAACAGATTGTCGTGGCGGCACTGTATAAGTTCGTCACCCTGGAAGATTACGTCGCCCTGCGCGAGCCACTGCTGCAAGCGATGGTCGACAACGGCATCAAGGGCACCCTGCTGATTGCCGAAGAAGGCATCAACGGCACCGTGTCCGGTAGCCGCGAAGGCATCGACGGGCTGATGGCCTGGCTCAAGAATGACCCGCGCATGGACGACATCGACCATAAAGAGTCGTTCTGCGACGAGCAGCCGTTCTACCGCACCAAGGTCAAGCTCAAGAAAGAAATCGTCACCCTCGGCGTGGAGGGCGTGGACCCGAACAAAAAGGTCGGCACCTACGTCGATCCGCAGGACTGGAATGCGCTGATCAGCGACCCGGAAGTGTTGTTGATCGACACCCGTAACGACTACGAAGTCTCGATCGGTACCTTCGAAGGTGCCATCGACCCGAAAACCACCAGTTTTCGCGAATTTCCTGACTACATCAAAGCTAACTTCGACCCGGCCGTGCACAAGAAGGTCGCGATGTTCTGCACCGGCGGCATCCGTTGCGAGAAAGCGTCGAGCTACATGCTCAGCGAGGGTTATGGTGAGGTTTACCACCTCAAGGGCGGCATCCTGAAGTACCTCGAAGAGGTGCCGCAGGAAGAAACCAAATGGCAGGGCGACTGCTTCGTGTTCGATAACCGCGTGACAGTTCGTCATGACCTGAGCGAGGGCGACTACGACCAATGTCATGCCTGCCGCACACCGGTCAGCGTGGAAGACCGCGCGTCCGAGCATTATGTGGCCGGCATCAGTTGCCCGCATTGCTGGGATAAGCTGAGCGAGAAGACCCGTCGCAGTGCCATCGACCGGCAGAAGCAGATCGAACTGGCCAAGGCTCGCAATCAGCCTCACCCGATCGGCTACAACTATAAGCAAGCATCCTCCGAGGCCTGAACCATGTCTGCGCGCCTGCTCTATGTGATGGACCCGATGTGTTCCTGGTGCTGGGGGTTTGCTCCAGTGGCCAACGCGCTAGTCGAGCAGGCGCAAGCCGCGGGTGTGGAGGTGCACTTGATCGTGGGCGGTCTGCGCACCGGCAACGGTGCCGCGCTGGAGCCGAGTACCCGGCGCTACATCCTTGAACACTGGCAGGCGGTCACCGAGGCCACCGGCCAGCCCTTCAAGCTTGAAGGCGCGCTGCCCGACGGCTTTGTCTACGACACCGAGCCTGCCTGCCGGGCGCTGGTGACGGCGCGCGGGCTGGCGCCGGACTGTGCGTGGAAACTGCTCGGGCTGATTCAGCACGCCTTTTACGCTGAAGGTCGCGATGTCACGCGCGCCAGTGTCCTGGTGGAGCTGGCAGAGCAGGCAGGTCTACCGCGAATTGAATTCGCCGCCGCGTTCGACCGTGCCGATACGCACGCCGCGACAGCTGCCGATTTCACCTGGGTCCAGGACCTGGGCATCGCCGGTTTTCCGACCCTGCTGGCTGAACGTAACGGCCAAGTGGCGTTGTTGACCAATGGCTATCAGCCCTTGAGCGAGTTGTCCCCGCTGCTCGGCCGCTGGCTGGAGCGTGCTGCCTGTGCATGATCTGCCCGATGACGTCGCTCCCGCCAAACATGTCGACCGTCTGAGCTGGGCGGAAATCCGTCGCCTGGCCCTGCATCACAAGAAGTCCCTGTGGATCGCCAACGGCGTGGCCGTGCTGGCGACCTTGTGCAGCGTGCCGATTCCCTTGCTCCTGCCATTGCTGGTGGACGAGGTGTTGCTGGGGCACGGTGATGCCGCGCTGAAGATCATGAACCACGCGCTGCCCGAGGGCTGGCAGAAAGCCGCGGGCTACATCGGCCTGATGCTGTTGGTGACCTTGACCTTGAGGTGTATGGCGTTGCTGTTCAACGTGGTGCAGGCGAAATTGTTCGCCGGGTTGGCCAAGGACATCGTCTACCGCATTCGCATTCGCCTGATCGAACGGCTCAAGCGTATCTCGCTGGGTGAATACGAAAGCCTGGGCAGCGGCACCGTCACCACGCACCTTGTGACCGACCTGGACACGCTGGACAAATTCGTCGGCGAAACCCTCAGCCGTTTCCTCGTGGCCATGCTGACCCTGGTCGGCACGGCGGGCATTCTGATGTGGATGCACTGGAAGCTGGCCTTGCTGATTCTGCTGTTCAACCCGCTGGTGATCTACGCCACGGTGCAGTTGGGCAAGCGGGTCAAGCATCTGAAGAAACTTGAGAACGACAGCACTTCGCGCTTTACCCAGGCTCTGACCGAAACGCTGGACGCCATCCAGGAAGTTCGCGCCGGCAACCGCCAGGGTTTTTTCCTCGGTCGCTTGGGGCATCGCGCCCGTGACGTGCGCGACTATGCGGTGAATTCGCAATGGAAAACCGATGCATCGAACCGGGCCAGCGGTTTGCTGTTTCAGTTCGGCATCGATATTTTCCGGGCCGCGGCCATGCTCACGGTGTTGTTTTCCGACCTGTCCATCGGCCAGATGCTCGCGGTGTTCAGCTACCTGTGGTTCATGATCGGTCCGGTCGAACAGCTGCTGAACCTGCAATATGCCTACTACGCCGCCGGCGGTGCGCTGTCGCGGATCAATGAGCTGCTGTCCCGAGCCGATGAGCCCGAATACCCGGGCGGCGTCGACCCGTTCATCGGTCGCGAGACGGTTGGGCTGGAAGTACAAGGGTTGAGTTTCGGTTACGGCGATGAACTGGTCCTGAACCAGATGAACCTGTCGATCGCCCCCGGCGAAAAGGTCGCGATCGTCGGCGCCAGTGGCGGTGGCAAGAGCACGCTGGTGCAACTGCTGCTGGGCCTGTACACGCCGTTGGCCGGAACCATTCGCTTTGGCGGTTCGACCCAGCAAGAGATTGGCCTGGAAACCGTGCGGGAAAATGTTGCCGTGGTTCTGCAACATCCGGCGCTGTTCAACGACACCATTCGGGCCAACCTGACCATGGGCCGCGAGCGCAGTGACGAGGCTTGCTGGCGTGCACTGGAAATCGCCCAATTGCACGGTACCGTCCGGGATTTGCCCAATGGACTGGACAGCATCGTCGGGCGCTCCGGCGTGCGTTTGTCCGGCGGCCAGCGTCAACGCCTGGCCATCGCCCGGATGGTGCTGGCCGAGCCCAAGGTGGTGATCCTCGACGAAGCCACCTCCGCGCTGGATGCCGCCACCGAATACAACCTGCACCAGGCGCTGGCGCGGTTTCTGAGCAATCGCACCACGCTGATCATTGCCCACCGCCTTTCAGCAGTGAAACAGGCCGACCGGGTGCTGGTGTTCGACGGCGGGCAGATCGCGGAGGATGGCGACCATCAGCAACTGATTGCCGATGGTGGTTTGTACGCCAAGCTGTATGGGCATTTACAGCAGTTGTAGGTTCAACTCCACAGCACCTGAAGCGCGTTTTCCCCACCGTCGTAGCCGAATTGTTTCATCACGATCGAGCACGACTCGCAGGGGGGCATCGTCGTGGCGATATCGACGGATTTGATCGCCTTGGGGTCGGGGTATTTTTCCCGAATCACGCGGATCAACTTGCTTTCGCTGTCCAGTGACGTCGGTTTTATCGACTGCACTGGCTTGTAAGTGTCGATGTCCTTGATGGTCGTCGGTATGGCCAGCAGCTTGCCTTCAGCGGTCACATCGAGGGAGGTGTGGGGAAAGCTCTGATTCATGTCGATATTGAAGTAGGTCGATCCACCGACCGGAACTGAATCCGCACCAAGATGCTGCTTGAACAGCGGCAAGTGACCGGTGGCTTGCTGGGCACCGGAAACGCTGACGTAGATTTCCCGTTGCCCACTGCTGGTCATGACGTCGGCGTAGGCAATGTTTCTCGGATTGAAGGAGCGGCGCCTGGGTATCAACTGGTGCAGCTTCTGCATGGTCTGGTTGATCCTTAGCGCGCTGTTCGCGTTGCTGGCGTCAATCGTCGGCGACATGAACAGCGTATCGAAAATATTCGCGGTGCTTTGACGCAAGTCCTCCGGAGCGTCCTTGCTCCTGCTCCATGTCGTGGCTCCTTCAGGCAGTCGAGTGACGATCATTCGGGTTGAATGATCGAACATCAATGCTTCTCCGGGGCTGGTGTCGACCTTCAGGAATTTCATGTTGCCCGCAGGGTTAGGGGTCGTTCCGATCGGAATGGCGATCTCGTCCATGGTTTTCATGGCGAATTCAAGGGCTTCTTTGCTGTGGATGCGTGCGATGTTGTTGGCGCTCAATGACCCGGTGTACACCGTTAGCAGTTCCGCACCCAGGGTGCCTTCAGCCATGTCGGCATTGAACAAACGTTTCAATGTCAGCGGTTCACTCAGGCTTTGTCCCTTCGGCACTGTCGCGACGTAATATTTGTTGGTGTTGATTCGGCTGAAGACATAAGTACTCGATTCATCGATGGATGGCACCAGAATGACTCCGATCCGGTGCGGGTCCTCGGCGCCCTCGTATACCCCCTTGACCTCGATACGGCCATAAATACCTTTGCGGAACATCAGGCTGGCCGGCATTTCGCGGCGGGGCACCAGCCATTTCCTGGCAAAGCCAAGTTCGGTGATGTCACCTGTGTAAAGCTTCGGGATGTTGTCGATGATCTGATAAAGATTTCCCTCGTGGGTTACAAACAGACCGTCATGGCCTGGCCGGCTAACCGCATCGGACACCCTGTCGCCAAACCAAGGCGCGTAACCTTTGGTTTCGTCAAATGAGCCGACTTCCGGTGTCGGGGCGGGCGTCCCTGTCACAAAACTGCTGAGGCATTCGCTGCTGTTGTTTGGCGCACGGCGTGGCCGACAGGGGACTGACGTCAATGCGCTGCTGTCATCGATCAACTCAACGCGGCGCAGTTCTTCGCCATCCAGGCGGTAGGGGACGTCGTCGATGAAAACCGTCGTACGCCCATCGATGTCGAACTGGTAGCGAGCGTGCGCCTGCTCCGGGAGTTCGATGAAAACCAGATCGTCAGTTTTTTTCACGGTGCTGTAGCTTGAGCGACCGAGTGAAAGTTCATGATTGCGGGGCGTGAGCCGGGGGCCATAGGGGCGGGTAGACAGCGGGTCAACCAAGTAATGGTGGCCGTCGATCTTTCGCACCGGAACGTCTTCGATGCCTTTGACGTTGCCCAGTTGATCGGCATCCATCAGCGGTTTCCAGCGTCCCGGTTCAGTTGCCTGGGGCAGGCTGCTGACAAAGTCATAGCTATCGGCCTTGCCGGCGAGCTTTTTCAATTGGAACATCGCCCGCTTCTCGAGATGGACCACTGCGCGTCCTGCGCCTTTCACTCCCCTGCCAGTCAGCCGCAGGAGGTCTACCGAACCGTCCAGGGGGTTGAAGTTTTTAACGCTCGAAGTCACCAGCTTTCTGGATAGATTTGCCATTCGCGGCAAAGTCGCGCGAATTCCCACTCTGCCGGATCGTGCGACCAAGCGGATGCTCCCTGCGACGAACTTACCCAAGGGCACCACAAATGACACGATGTCGAGCGCCAGGCCGACCACGCCAAGGACGCGATCACCGAACTGGTCCGATTGAAGGTCTTCGAGACTGCCCCAGAATGGTATGAAATCCTTGAGATTGTGCAGCCAGTGCTTTCTGTCGAGATCGCGTTCGTATTGTGTGACTCCCCAGGCCTCGCGGCGTACCTCCTTTTCATCCACATAAAACAGATGTGTAGCAATGAAGGACGCAATTTGCCCGGTGCGCAAGGAGGACCATGTCAGGCAGGAAGAGTAGTCGTGATACTCCGGCGGGGTTGAGCCAGGAGTCAGGGCCTCGCCGAGCGAGTCAAGGATCGCCATGCAGGTAGCGCCAGGTTTCGGCTGGGCTCCGGTTGTGTGGGCATCCTTGTCGAATGGCAGGCGGTGTGTGCGTATGGCGACATAGGCGTCATAGTCTTCCTCCTTAAAGCGGTTGCGGGAAAAAAACTGGTCACGGACACCACCGACATGGGCGGTTGTCACATCGGGGCGCGGCCGTATGACGCCGGCACGGGGCAGGCACTCATAGAAGCGCACGGCGTTCCGGTAAGTGGCTTGCAGCACAAACCCCATGCGTGCCCTGAGCGGCAGGGTGTGTTCTGCCGTTTCTTCATCGGCCTTGCGCGTGGTTTCATCGCGAAGGCTGAGCACCTTGACTTCGCCATGTTCCAACGCCTGACGATCGGACCATGGCAGCGTGACCAAGAGGTTTTTGATCAGGTATTCGTAGGTGTTTTTTGTCTTGGCGAGGTAGGTTTTGAATTGCTTGTCGAACAGTGCGTCGATATCAGGCAATGTGCGGTCGAGTGGAAGCAACAGGATACGGGAAGCCGGGTCGTCAGGATTTGCCAAGCCCCATTCAAACTTGCGATCCGGGGTCAATCTGACCCAAAAGCTCGCGGTCTTGCCGTCCTGGCTGATGTACCACTTGCTATCGGGGCTCAAGCCACCCGAGGCATAGACCTCGAGCAGCGGCCAGGTTGCCTGCGGCCCATTCGGGGTATCCAGGATGTTGCGTTCTACGCGTTTGCCTGACCGATAAAAGTTGCGCATCACCCGGATGCTCAGCGGATCGATTGCAATGCCGCCGGACAATGCCTTCTTCAGTTGCTGTTCCGCCAGCTTCAATCGTTGTGGTGGCGCGAAATCGAGTTGAACGATTGTTTCATTCAACTGCACCATGTGATCTTCCAGCGCTTGCAAGGTTTTCATTTTGTATTCCCGAGCGTCGCTGGTTTGTACGCTCGATGCCAATGCCTCGGTCGCTTGCGCCCAGGTCAACGCCGCTGGAATTCTGGTCAGCGTGATCAATTGGAGGAGAGCGTCCTGGGCGTTCTCGCTTTTTTTCAACGGTAGATCGACCAGTTGTTGGAAGGTCAGTCGTTGCAGCAGCATCGGGTCCAGTGCATGAGCGAGATGGACGCCGTGAACGAAATTGACCCAGACGATAGATGTGGCATAGGGCAAGTCGTTGGGAATGTCGCGTACCTGAAATTCAACTGGAAACCTGACTTGGCTGAGCCTTGCCAGTAACGCTGTTTCGGTCGGTGTTGTCGCACGGAGTGAATCCTCCAGGTGTTCCCGGAAGTTCTTTTGAATCTGCGCGTAGCTTTTGCCGTGGTTGAACCGTTGTTGCAACTCATAGCCGGCAATCTTGTGTGGTGCACCTGTATGCTGCAGGTCCAGGTCGTACCAGAGTCGTAACGCTTCCAGCAGCAGTTTTGCGCCGATGTCTGGAATCGTTTCTTCGTCGGGTTCTTTGCCGTACCAATTGAGCACTTCCAGCAGCCGCCGGGCCGTGTCGCGTGCCTTCGCGGTGTCGAGCAAGCGCTCGAGGCAGGCCGTGGGCTGGGTGGCCAGTTGATGGGGTGTCATGGGGGGCGTGATCTCACTGGCCAGGGCGTCGATGTCGGAGCCGCCTTCATCAGTGAGTATTTTGCTGATGACGTTGTGAATCGCAGTGTGATCGTGCGGTTCTATCAGCTCGCTGATTTGCAACCCCTGCTCCAGGTTCAATCGGTGAGCGTCGCGTTTTTCCTGCACTTCTTCAATCAGTCGGCTCAGAGAGCCCGGGGTTTGTGCGGTTGGCAATGCAAGGCCGTAAAACTTCAGGCACTGCGGCAAGGGCAGCAAGCGGTCAGTGCGTATGTGTCCACCTATACTCACCAGCGCCCGTTGAAAGGCTCGAATCCCGCTGGCGGAATGTGTTACGTCATCGATCGTGTAAAGGGCGACGGAGCCATCGTTGCGGCTCGTTGAGAAAACACACTGATCGGCGATGCCGTTGACTTCGGTCGGCCGTCCTTTCAGGGGCTTGAGATGCTTGGACAACAACGTGTCTGCGGCATCTTCGAAAAGCGTCAGCAGCAGGGCTTGCGCATGATTGTGCTCAATGCCCAGGGGAGAGTCCGCCTGGGGGGGCAGGTAATAACCATTCAGATCGGAAGACGCCGTTTTCACTGCTTCCAAGGCCGTCAATAACGCCCCGTATTCGGCCTGTTGGCTGGCATGTCGTTGCATCGGGGTGAGCGTTGAAGTTGGAAGTTGCATGAGGTTGCAGCTCTGGAAATGGATGAGAGCTGTCAGTGTCCGGGCTTCGCTCTGTGCACATGCGGTACATATGTGTTGCACGTTGTGCCGTGTCTTGCTTGCCTGAAGCTGGATCGCCCCCTAGTCTAGCTAAAGCGATTTCGTCCGGAAGACGAGCAAGCAGTGCTAATGCAAGGGACCTCATGAATCAAACGCGGACTCTCGGAACGCCACGGTTGTTGGGCATCGTCTGGCCATTTATCGCCGTTGTGTTGTTTCAAGCCTTGTTGGGCGGCGTTAGCCTTTACGTGCTGTCGGCGGTTCGCGGCTATGTTGCCGGCGAAAGCCTGTGGTCCAAGGGCCAGAAAGACGCCATCTATTACCTCAATCTCTATGCCGACAGCGGCGACGAAGGGATTTTTCACAAGTACCAGAACGCCATTTCCGTGCCTCAGGGCGGTCATGAATTGCGTGTGGCGCTGGATAAGCAGCCGCCAGATATCGAAGCGGCGCGCCTGGCGATTCTCAAGGGTGGCAACCACCCGGACGACGTTTCCAGCCTGATCTGGCTGTACCTCAATTTTCGTCACTTCAGTTACCTGGAAAAAGCCATCGACCTCTGGACCGTGGGCGATGCCTATCTGGCCAAGCTCGATGACGTTGCCAGGGACATGCATCAGCACATCTCCGCCAGCCCGGCTTCGAAAGCGGATGTACAGCGCTGGAAAGAGCAGATTTTCGCGATCAACGATGAAGTGACGCCGGCTGCGAAAGCTTTCAGCGATGCTCTGGGGGAAGGCTCGAGGGTCATTCTTCGCCTGCTGCTGCTGACTAACATCGCCACGGCTCTCGGATTGATTGCGCTGGCTTTGATGCGCACCCATAAACTGCTCAAACAGCGCCATGCCTTCGCCGATGCGTTGGAACTTGAGAAAGAGCGGGCGCAGATCACCCTGCAATCGATTGGCGACGGCGTGATCACCACGGATGTTTCCGGTGCGATTGCCTACATGAATCCGGCGGCCGAAGCGTTGACCCACTGGAAGGCCGAGCAGGCGACGGGGTTGCCGCTGGCGGCGCTGTTCAACCTGCTGGATGAAAACGCCCAGACCGATGGTTTCACCCTGATCGAGCATATTCTCAGCGGCCAGCTCAGTGGCGGCAGTGAGCACTCCAAGTTGATTCAACGCCTGGATGGCAGCACGGTGTCGGTCACGCTGGTGGGCGCGCCAATCCGCAATGCCGGCAAGGTCAGCGGGACGGTGCTGGTGCTGCATGACATGACCCAGGAGCGGCAATACATCGCCAATCTGTCCTGGCAGGCGACCCACGACGCCTTGACCGGCCTTGCCAACCGCCGCGAATTCGAATATCGCCTGGAACAGGCGCTGCACAACCTGACTCGCCATTCGGGACGCCATGCCCTGATGTTCCTCGATCTGGACCAGTTCAAACTGGTCAACGATACCTGCGGCCATGCGGCGGGCGACGAACTGTTGCGGCATATCTGTGCCTTGTTGCAATCGGGGCTACGCGAAGGCGATACCCTGGCTCGTCTCGGCGGCGACGAGTTCGGCATCCTGCTGGAAAACTGCGCACTGGAAGCTGCGGAAAAAATCGCCGAGAGCCTGCGCCAGACTGTGCAGAATCTGCATTTTGTCTGGAAGGGCCGGCCGTTCGTGACCACTGTCAGTATCGGGCTGGTCCATGTCGCGCAGAATCCGACGACGCTCGAAGCCTCGCTGCGTGCTGCCGACATGGCGTGCTACATGGCCAAGGAAAAGGGCCGGAACCGGGTCCAGGTCTATCATCCCGACGACTCGGAGTTGTCCCTGCGCTTTGGCGAAATGGCCTGGGTGCAGCGTTTGCACATGGCCCTGGAGGAAGATCGCTTCTGCCTGTACGCCCAGGAAATTGCCCCCTTGGGCCATGTCGATCAGGACGGTGGGCACATTGAGATTTTACTGCGATTGCATGATGAAGCCGGGCGGATGATCTTGCCCGACAGTTTCATTCCGGCTGCCGAGCGTTATGGCCTGATGAGCTCGCTTGATCGTTGGGTTGTGCAGAACGTGTTCAAGGTCATTGCCCAATGCCGGGCCGAGCAGCACCGCGGGCCGCTGGCCATGTGTGCGATCAATCTGTCAGGCACGACGATCGGGGATGAAGCGTTCCTGGACTTCCTGCGCGAACAGTTTGTGACGTATTCGATTCCGCCTGAAATGATTTGTTTTGAAATTACTGAGACCAGTGCAATTTCAAATCTTGGCAGCGCCATTCGATTCATTAATGAACTCAAAGGCTTAGGCTGCCATTTTTCACTGGATGACTTTTGTGCCGGAATGTCCTCATTCGCGTACCTGAAACATTTGCCTGTAGACTTCCTGAAGATCGATGGGAGTTTCGTAAAGGATATGCTGGACGACCCGATTAACCGCGCCATGGTCGAAGTGATCAATCACATCGGTCATGTCATGGGTAAGCGCACGATTGCCGAGTTTGTCGAAACACCCCAGATCGAGCAGGCATTGCTGGAGATCGGGGTGGATTACGCTCAAGGGTATGTGATTGAACGCCCGCATCTGTTTACCTTTGATAGCCTGTTGAGTCGTCCCGCCAGGCCCCAGCCGCTGTTGTTCAAGGCCCCTGGTACGTTCCGTTGAAACTCCTGCCGGTCTTAAAATCACAATCAAAAGGAGCTCGACAGTGATCGATACATTCAACCGAACCGGACCGCTCATGGAAGCCGCAAGTTATCCTGCCTGGGCCCAGCGCCTGATCCAGGATTGCAGCGAGAGCAAGCGCCGGGTTGTCGAACACGAACTGTACCAACGTATGCGAGACAACAAACTCAGTGCGAAGACCATGCGCCAGTACCTGATCGGTGGCTGGCCAGTGGTCGAGCAGTTCGCGTTGTATATGGCACAAAACCTGACCAAGACCCGTTTTGCCCGTCACCCCGGCGAAGACATGGCCCGTCGCTGGCTGATGCGTAATATCCGTGTCGAATTGAACCACGCCGATTACTGGGTGCACTGGAGTCGCGCGCATGGTGTCAGCCTGGAGGACCTGCAGGCACAGCAGGTTGCACCGGAGCTTCACGCCTTGAGCCACTGGTGCTGGCACACCAGTTCCTCCGACTCGCTGATCGTTGCGATTGCCGCCACCAACTACGCCATCGAAGGGGCGACCGGGGAGTGGTCGGCTGTCGTTTGTGCCAATGGCACCTACGCCGCCTCGTTTCCCGAGGAAGATCGCAAGCGTGCGATGAAGTGGCTGAAGATGCATGCCCAGTACGACGATGCCCATCCCTGGGAAGCCCTGGAAATCATCTGCACATTGGCGGGCACCAACCCGAGCAAATCCCTGCAGGTGGAGTTGCGACAGGCTGTGTGCAAGAGCTACGACTACATGTACCTGTTTCTCGAGCGCTGCATGCAATTGGAGCACGCCGAGCGGGCGCCGGTCGTTCGTGAGCGGATGGCACTGGCCGAGAGCTAATCCAGCTATCACGCAGTAAAAACTGTGGGAGCGGCGGTGCGACGATTCGACTTGCTCGCGAAAGCGGTGTGTCATTCAGCATAAATCTGGCTGACACGACGCCTTCGCGAGCAAGCCCGCTCCCACATTAGTTTGTGTGTGGCTGTAAAATCAGCCCGCCATCTCCAGCCGGTTACGACCTTCGCGCTTGGCCACATACAACGCGCTGTCTGCACGTCGCAACAGGCTGTCGGCAGACTCGCCGGGTAACAGGGTCGAACAGCCGAGGCTGACCGTCAGCAAAATCGTATGACCATCGGCCAAGTACTCTTCAGACTGCGCTGCAAAACGCAGCCGCTCACCGACCATGGCCGCGGCCTCGCGACAGGTATTCGACAGCAGGATCAGGAACTCTTCACCGCCATAGCGGAACACCATGTCGACGTTGCGCAGCTGGTTTTTGATTGAGGCAGCAACCGCCTTGAGCACGTCATCGCCGGTGCTATGGCCATGGGAATCATTGACTTGCTTGAAATGATCGATGTCCAGCATCAGCACCGATAACGGTTGCAGATGGCGCCGGGACAGCTCGATTTCCCTCTGCAGCGTCTGGTCCATGGCGATGCGGTTACCGGTGTCCGTCAGTGGGTCGCGCAGTGCATTTTGGGTGGCGGTACGGTAAAGCAGTGCGTTGCGCATCGGGAACAGCAGCGCGGCCAGCAGTGATTCGAGATTGCCTTGTTCCTGTTCGCTGAAACGCTGATTGCGGCGGAAAATCAACTCACCCAGGTGCTCGCCTTCGTGGCTGAGGCTGTAACTGATGGAATGGTGACCGCGCTGGCCGAACTCCAGGCGTAGATCGCTGCTCTTGTGCAGGTAGCACAAGGCATCCAACGGCACCATTCGCTGAATCTCGCGATAGAACGTCCCAAGAATGCGTTGCGGCTCCAGACTGGTTTGCAGCTGCAGGCTCAGTTGCTGGCGCAATTGCGCAAGACTGACAGGCCTTTCCAGGAGGGGCGGCTGCTGACCAAAGCCCAGGCGCTGCAATTTGGCGCTATCGAAATCAATTGCGTTGGTCTGGGAAGGTGGTTTCATTAGGCGTGCGCCCCTAAGCAGTAAGGCTGTCTTACAAGCAGGGTGAGAGCGGCTTAGGGCTGCGCGTCGTACTGGTCCGTCAGTCCCGTAGGACATTTCGTACAAGTTTAATCTGCTTTATGGAAGATGAGTAATCTCTCCACTCAAGCTTCGCCCCGCCTGCATTCACGTTACCTGTCTGAGCAAACTTAGAGCGAAAGTCGTGCCATTCGGTTCATCCGAATAAATTGTGTATTAAATCAATAAGTTGTCGTTAGGTGGCAACCTGCGGAGCGCTGCGAGTGACGTTTGTTTGACGGGTTGTTACCTGAACTCGAGACCTTTCGAGTGCCGCGCCGGGAAGCCGGCGCGGCAGCAAAAAAGCGACGTACGGTCGTTATTGGGCGTTGAACGCCTGGCCATTGATACCGGTGCTGTCCGGGCCCATCAGGTAGAGGTAGACCGGCATGATCTCCTCGGGCGTCGGGTTGTTCAGTGGATTTTCACCCGGGTAAGCCTGGGCGCGCATGCTGGTGCGGGTAGCGCCCGGGTTGATGCTGTTGGAGCGTACCGGGGCCACGGTATCGACCTCATCAGCCAGGGTTTGCATCAGGCCTTCAGTGGCGAATTTGGAGACGCCGTAGGCGCCCCAGTACGCGCGCCCTTTGCGGCCGACGCTGCTGGAAGTGAACACCACCGAAGCGTCCTGCGACAGCTTGAGCAGCGGCAACAGGGTGCTGGTGAGCATGAACATGGCATTGACGTTGACTTGCATGACTCGCATGAAGTTTTCGCCGGAAAGCTGCTCGATCGGCGTGCGCGGGCCGATGATCGAAGCATTGTGCAGCAGGCCGTCAAGATGCCCGAATTCGGTTTCGATCATCGCCGCCAGCTCATCGTATTGATGGGGCAGGGCGGTTTCGAGGTTGAACGGGATCACCGCCGGCTGTGGATGACCGGCGGCTTCGATTTCGTCGTAGACCTGGGACAAGTTGGCTTCGGTCTTTCCCAGCAGCAGCACGGTGGCGCCATGGGCTGCGTAGGTTTTTGCCGCTGCGGCGCCGATGCCGCGACCTGCGCCGGTGACCAGAATGACCCGATCCTTGAGCAGTTCGGGGCGGGCGGAATAATCAAACATAAAAAACCTCTCCAAAGACCTGCATCGAAACTGTGGCGAGGGAGCTTGCTCCCGCTCGGCTGCGAAGCAGTCGTAATCTTTTAATAACGGTTCCCGAGAAGGCGCATGCATAGGCAGAGGGGGCGCTTCGCGATCCAGCGGGAGCAAGCTCCCTCGCCACAAAAGCAGATGCCCACATCAAGCGATCTGCCTCAGCAGCTGCAAAGCGCACTATCGAGCACCTTGCGCAGCTCCAGCGGATGATCGACCACCACATCCGCGCCCCAATGCCGCGGATTATCATCCGGGTGGATATAGCCAAAGGTCACCGCAGCCGTCTTCGTGCCGGCATCGCGGCCCGATTCGATGTCGCGCAGGTCATCGCCGACGAACAGCACGCTGGCCGGGTCGAGGTCGAGCATCTTGCAGGCCAGGATCAGCGGCTCCGGATCCGGTTTGCTGTTTTTTACGTGATCCGGGCAGATCAGCAATGCCGAGCGCTCGGCCAGCCCCAACTGCTGCATGATCGGCTCGGCGAAGCGCAGCGGCTTGTTGGTGACCACGCCCCAGATCAGGTTGGCTTTCTCGATATCGGCAAGCAATTCAGCCATGCCGTCGAACAGTTTGCTGTGGACCGCACAACCGACGAGGTAGCGCTCCAGGAACTCCAGGCGCAACTCCTCGAACCCTGGCGATTCCGGGTCCATGGCGAAGGTCACGGCGACCATCGCCCTGGCACCACCGGAAATCTCGTCGCGGATGTGCTTGTCGTTCATCGGTGGCAAGCCGCGGTCGGCACGCATCGCCTGACAGATCGCAATGAAGTCCGGCGCGGTGTCGAGCAGGGTGCCGTCCATGTCGAATAGAACTGCTCTGATAGGCATCGGCTTACTCCTCGCGCAGGGTCTGGATCATGTAGTTGACGTCCACATCGGTGGCCAGCTTGTAGTGCTTGGTCAGCGGGTTGTAGGTCAGGCCGATGATGTCCTTGACGGTCAGGCCAGCCATGCGACTCCAGGCGCCGAGCTCGGAAGGGCGGATGAATTTCTTGAAGTCGTGGGTGCCGCGCGGCAGCAGCTTCATGATGTATTCGGCGCCGACGATGGCGAACAGGTACGCCTTCGGGTTGCGGTTGATGGTGGAGAAGAACACTTGGCCGCCGGGCTTGACCATGCGGAAGCAGGCACGGATGACAGACGACGGGTCCGGTACGTGCTCAAGCATCTCCAGGCAGGTGACGACGTCGAACTGCTCGGGCATTTCGTCGGCCAGGGATTCGGCGGTGATCTGCCGGTATTCGACGCTCACGCCCGACTCCAACTGATGCAGTTGGGCAACCGCCAACGGCGCTTCGCCCATGTCGATACCCATGACGGTCGCGCCGCGTTGGGCCATGGCTTCGCTGAGGATGCCGCCGCCGCAACCGACGTCGAGGACCTTTTTGCCGGCCAGGTTGACTCGCTCGTCAATCCAGTTGACCCGCAGCGGGTTGATGTCGTGCAGTGGTTTGAATTCGCTTTCGCGGTCCCACCAGCGATGGGCCAGGGCCTCGAATTTGGCGATTTCGGCGTAGTCGACGTTGCTCATGGTTTAAGTCCTCTAAAACTTGAAAAATCCTGTTGCCCCGGAAAGCGTTCCAGGGTGCTTACGATTCGGTGCGGCCACTGATGCGCTGGCCCCAAGCCCTCGCGACAGTGCCAAGCTGTTGTTCATCCAGGCGTGTCAGGCGGCGGTCGTCGAGCAGCTGCTTGCCGGCAACCCAGAGGTGTTTCACGCAGTCCCGCCCGGTGGCGTATATAAGCTGCGAAACCGGATCGTAGACCGGCTGCTGGGCCAGGCCGGAGAGGTCGAAAGCCACCATGTCCGCCGCTTTGCCGATTTCCAGTGAGCCGACATCGGCCTCGATGCCCAGTGCCCGGGCCCCGTTGAGAGTGGCCATGCGCAAGGCGCGATGGGCATCCAGGGCGGTGGCCGAGCCGGCGACAGCCTTGGCCAGCAAAGCAGCGGTGCGGGTTTCGCCGAGCAGATCGAGGTCATTGTTACTGGCCGCGCCATCGGTGCCGACCGCGACATTGACCCCGGCCTCCCACAAACGCTCGACCGGGCAGAATCCGCTGGCCAGCTTCAGGTTCGACTCCGGGCAATGAATCACGCTGCTGTTGCTTTCTACCAGCAGTGCCAGGTCTTCATCGCTGATCTGGGTCATGTGAACCGCCTGGAAGCGCGGCCCCAGCAAGCCCAGGCGCGCCAGGCGGGCCAGCGGGCGCTCACCGCGTTGTTCGATCGATTGCTGCACTTCGAAGGCGGTTTCGTGCACGTGCATGTGGATCGAAGCGTCCAGTTCTTCGGCGATCACCCGGATTTTTTCCAGGTTTTCGTCGCCTACGGTATAGGGTGCATGGGGGCCGAAGGTGATTTTGATGCGCTCGTGGTGCTTGAGATCGCCAAACAATTCAACGCCCTGACGAATGGCTTCGTCCGCGGTAGCGGCGCCCGGAATGGGGAAGTCGAGGATCGGAATCGCGATCTGCGCGCGAATACCGCTGTTGTGCACGCGCTCACTGGCAACCTTCGGGAAGAAGTACATGTCAGAGAAACAGGTGATGCCACCTTTGATTTGCTCGGCAATCGCAAGGTCGGTGCCATCGCGCACGAAGTCCTCGTCGACCCACTTGGCTTCGGCGGGCCAGATGTGGTTTTCCAGCCAGGTCATCAATGGCAGGTCATCGGCCAGGCCACGGAACAGCGTCATTGCCGCATGGCCGTGGGCATTGATCAGGCCTGGACTGAGGAGCATGTCGGGCAGTTCGCGGATTTCGGTTGCGTTAAGCTTCAGGGCGGCGGAACGTGGCCCGATAAACACGATGCGTCCATCACGGATGCCCACGCCATGTTCTTTGAGGACAACACCAGCGGGTTCGACGGGTACCAGCCAGGTCGGCAGCAATAACAGGTCGAGCGCAGCGGCAGTGTTCGGCATCGAGGGTTGGTTCCAGTGCTTTTATAAAGGATGGCGAAGTATACCCGAGCGTCTTCGCGGGGGGATCGCTATAATCGGCGGCTTTTGTTCATGAGTGCGGGGTGTGGGATGCGCGATCGACTGTTGGCTGCGGAGAAGGTGAAGGCCATCGATTGGCGTGATGGCGCTCTCCATCTGCTGGATCAGCGTATTTTGCCATTCGAGGAAACCTGGATTGCCTACACCAGCGCTGCTGGCGTGGCCGAGGCCATTCGCTCGATGGTGGTGCGTGGCGCGCCGGCCATCGGCATCAGCGCCGCTTATGGCATCGTGCTCGCGGCCCGCGCGCGGATTGCCGAAGGTGGCGACTGGTACGCTGCGCTGGAGGAGGATTTCATGCTGTTGGCCGACTCCCGTCCTACCGCGGTCAACCTGTTCTGGGCACTGGGCCGCATGCACGACCGGCTTGATCGCCTGAAAGACAATGCCGATCCGCTGCAGGTGCTGGAGGCTGAGGCTATCGCCATTCACGAAAGTGATCGCGAGGCCAACCTGACCATGGCGCAGTTGGGTGTCGACCTGATCCGCAAGCATCAGGGCAACGCCCAGGCGATCCTGACCCACTGCAACACCGGCGCGCTGGCCACGGGCGGCTTCGGCACGGCGCTGGGCGTGATTCGTGCTGCATTCATCGAGGGCATGGTCGAGCAGGTCTATGTCGATGAAACCCGCCCATGGCTGCAGGGTTCGCGACTGACCGCGTGGGAACTGGCAAATGAGGGCATTCCCGTGACCCTCAACGTCGATTCCGCTGCTGCGCATATCATGAAGACCAAGGGCCCCACCTGGGTCATCGTCGGCGCTGACCGGATCACCGCCAATGGCGACGTGGCCAACAAGATCGGCACCTATCAACTGGCCGTCAACGCCATGCACCATGGCGTGCGCTTCATGGTGGTGGCGCCGAGCTCGACCATCGACATGAACCTGGCCAGCGGCGATGACATTCCGATCGAAGAGCGTGATGGTCGTGAGTTGCTGGAGGTCGGTGGCAAGCGCGTCGGGGCCGACGTCCATGCCTTCAACCCGGTGTTCGACGTGACGCCGGCGGATCTGATCGATGCGATCGTCACCGAAAAAGGCATCGTCGAGCGCCCGGATACAGCGAAAATGGCCCAGTTGATGTGCCGCAAGCGTCTGCATTGACGGTCACTGGCGCCTGCCAGATTGCCTTCGCGGGCAAGCCCGCTCCCACAGGTTTTGTGAACACCCTGAAACCCTGTGGGAGCGGGCTTGCCCGCGAAGAGGCCCTGAAAGCCAATGAATCAGCCAGATCCTGCCCCAAATTCCTCATTCAAAACGGCTCTAAGCCTCTCACGTCCCCTTCAAGCCTGTCACCGGTCAACTAACTACTCTCCATGCGCATCTGGGGGATAGGTGCGTGGCGGCTCTTGTGATAACATCCGGCGGTTTCCAGGGTTGCTCGAAGTGGTGACCCGTACTGCGCAGATCCATGGCATAACTCGTTGATTTGTCGTAAGTCGATACATGGCACTCAGCCTGTATCGGCGAGCTTCGTTGTCCCATATGGATATGACGAAGTTTCACCAGAAAAAGGAATCAGGCTTCTCATGGGCGAACTGGCCAAAGAAATCCTCCCGGTCAATATCGAAGACGAGCTGAAGCAGTCCTACCTCGACTACGCGATGAGCGTAATTGTCGGGCGGGCACTGCCGGATGCGCGCGATGGCTTGAAGCCCGTGCACCGGCGCGTGCTGTTCGCGATGAGCGAGCTGGGCAACGACTTCAACAAGCCGTACAAGAAATCTGCCCGTGTTGTCGGTGACGTGATCGGTAAGTATCACCCGCATGGTGATACCGCGGTGTACGACACCATCGTTCGGATGGCGCAGCCATTCTCCCTGCGCTACCTGCTGGTAGACGGCCAGGGCAACTTCGGTTCGGTGGACGGCGACAACGCCGCGGCCATGCGATACACCGAAGTACGCATGACCAAGCTGGCGCACGAGCTGCTGGCTGACCTGCATAAAGAAACCGTGGACTGGGTACCGAACTACGACGGCACCGAAATGATCCCGGCGGTCATGCCAACCCGTATTCCCAACCTGCTGGTCAACGGCTCCAGCGGTATTGCCGTGGGCATGGCGACCAACATTCCGCCGCACAACCTCGGTGAAGTCATCGACGGTTGCCTGGCGCTCATCGACAACCCCGAGCTGACTGTCGACGAGCTGATGCAATACATCCCCGGTCCGGACTTCCCGACCGCCGCGATCATCAACGGTCGCGCCGGCATCATCGAAGCCTACCGCACCGGTCGCGGGCGCATTTACATGCGCGCCCGCTCGATGATCGAAGACATCGACAAGGTCGGTGGCCGTCAGCAGATCGTCATCACCGAACTTCCTTACCAACTGAACAAGGCGCGTCTGATCGAGAAGATCGCCGAGCTGGTAAAAGAGAAGAAGCTCGAAGGCATCACCGAACTGCGCGACGAGTCCGACAAGGACGGTATGCGCGTCGTGATCGAGCTGCGTCGTGGCGAAGTGCCTGAGGTGATCCTCAACAACCTCTACGCCCAGACCCAGCTGCAAGCGGTGTTCGGTATCAACATCGTCGCGCTGATCGACGGCCGCCCGCGCATCCTGAACCTCAAGGACCTGCTGGAAGCCTTCGTTCGTCACCGTCGCGAAGTGGTAACCCGTCGTACCGTGTTCGAACTGCGCAAGGCGCGCGAGCGTGGTCACATCCTTGAAGGTCAAGCGGTTGCCCTGTCGAACATCGACCCGGTCATCGCCCTGATCAAGGCCTCGCCAACGCCGTCGGAAGCCAAGGAAGCGCTGATCAGCACGCCTTGGGAATCCTCGGCTGTAGTGGCGATGGTAGAGCGTGCCGGTGCCGACTCTTGCCGTCCAGAGACCCTGGACCCGCAATACGGTCTGCGCGAAGGCAAATACTTCCTGTCGCCGGAACAGGCACAAGCCATTCTGGAACTGCGTCTGCACCGCCTGACCGGCCTGGAACACGAAAAACTGCTGGCCGAGTATCAAGAGATCCTCAACCAGATCGGCGAGCTGATCCGCATCCTCAACAGCGCCACGCGCCTGATGGAAGTGATCCGCGAAGAGCTGGAAGTGATCCGTGCCGAATACGGCGACGTTCGTCGTACCGAGATCCTCGATGCCCGTCTCGACCTGACCCTGGGTGACATGATCCCGGAAGAAGAGCGCGTCGTGACCATTTCCCACGGTGGCTACGCCAAGACCCAGCCATTGGCTGCGTACCAGGCCCAGCGTCGTGGCGGTAAAGGCAAGTCGGCGACCGGCGTCAAGGATGAGGACTACATCGCTCACCTGCTGGTTGCCAACAGCCACACCACGCTGTTGCTGTTCTCCAGCAAGGGCAAGGTGTACTGGCTGAAAACCTACGAAATCCCGGAAGCGTCCCGCGCTGCCCGTGGTCGTCCGCTGGTCAACCTGCTGCCGCTGGATGACGGTGAGTACATCACCACCATGCTGCCGGTCGAGGAATACACCGAAGGTCACTACATTTTCATGGCCACCGCCAACGGCACCGTGAAGAAGACCCCGCTGGAATCCTTCAGCCGTCAACGCAGCGTCGGCCTGATCGCGCTGGAGCTGGACGAAGGCGACGTGCTGATTTCCGCGGCCATCACCGATGGCGAGCGTGAAGTCATGCTGTTCTCCGACGGCGGCAAGGTTACCCGCTTCAAGGAATCCGACGTTCGCGCCATGGGCCGTACCGCCCGCGGTGTGCGCGGCATGCGTCTACCGGAAGGCCAGAAGCTGATTTCCATGCTGATCCCGGAAGAAGGCAGCCAGATCCTCACCGCTTCGGCGCGTGGTTTCGGCAAGCGCACGGCGATCACCGAGTTCCCTGAGTACAAGCGTGGCGGTCAGGGCGTTATCGCCATGGTCAGCAACGAGCGTAACGGCCGTCTGGTCGGTGCGGTCCAGGTGCTCGACGGCGAGGAAATCATGCTGATTTCCGACCAGGGCACCCTGGTGCGTACTCGTGTCGACGAAGTGTCCAGCCTGGGTCGTAACACCCAGGGCGTGACCCTGATCAAGCTGGCCAGCGATGAAACGCTGGTTGGGCTGGAGCGGGTTCAGGAGCCGTCGGAAGTCGAGGGTGAAGAGCTCGAAGGCGAAGAGGGTGACGGGTTTGTCGGCGAGGTCGTGATCGACGACGTTGCCGAAGACCAGCAACTCGACGCTGCCGCTGACGAAGAACCACAGGAATAAGCGGGTAAGCAGGGGGCGGATGAAAATTCGCCCCCTTGTTGTTTGTCCGATGAGAAAATTTCGACACCCACGAAGATCAAATGTGGGAGCGGGCTTGTTGTGGCGAGGGGGCTTGCCCCCGTTGGGGTGCGAAGCGCCCCTGAAACCAGGCGTCGCGGTCTTGCTCTGGAAAGCAGTGACCGATTTACGATTGCTTCGCAATCGAACGGGGGCAAGCCCCCTCGCCACACAAGCCCGCTCCCACATGAGTTTCGTGGCGATTGATGTTGCGATTTATTGCGTGATACCACCAAATCAGAGCGAGATTGGATGTGAGCAAGAGAGCCTATAACTTCTGTGCCGGTCCTGCGGCGCTTCCCGAAGCTGTCCTGCAGCGCGCCCAGGGTGAACTCCTCGACTGGCACGGCAAGGGTCTGTCGGTCATGGAAATGAGCCATCGCAGTGATGAGTTCGTGTCCATCGCCACCAAGGCCGAGCAGGATTTGCGTGATCTGCTGAATATCCCCTCGAACTATAAAGTGCTGTTTCTGCAAGGTGGCGCCAGCCAGCAATTTGCTCAGATTCCTCTGAACCTGTTGCCGGAAAACGGCTCGGCCGACTATATCGACACCGGTATCTGGTCGCAGAAAGCCATCGAAGAAGCTTCGCGCTACGGCCACGTCAACGTTGCCGGCACCGCCAAGCCTTACGACTATTTCGCCATTCCCGGCCAGAACGAATGGAAGCTGTCGAAAGACGCGGCCTACGTTCACTACGCGCCGAACGAAACCATCGGCGGCCTGGAATTCCAGTGGATCCCGGAAACCGGCGACGTTCCGCTGGTGGCCGACATGTCTTCGGACATCCTGTCGCGCCCGGTGGATGTTTCGCGCTTCGGCATGATCTACGCCGGCGCGCAGAAAAACATCGGCCCGAGCGGCATTGTCGTCAACATCGTCCGCGAAGACCTGTTGGGCAAGGCCCGCTCCCTGTGCCCGACCATGCTCGACTACAAGGTCGCGGCCGATAACGGTTCGATGTACAACACCCCGCCGACCCTGGCCTGGTATCTGTCCGGCCTGGTGTTCGAGTGGCTGAAAGAGCAGGGCGGTGTCGAGGCCATCGGCAAGCTCAACGAAATCAAGCAGCGCACGTTGTACGGTTTCATCGATGCCAGCGGCCTGTACAGCAACCCGATCAACAAGTCCGACCGCTCGTGGATGAACGTGCCGTTCCGCCTGGCTGATGATCGTCTGGACAAGCCGTTCCTGGCCGGTGCAGACGAGCGTGGCCTGTTGAACCTCAAGGGTCACCGTTCCGTGGGCGGCATGCGCGCCTCCATCTATAACGCCGTCGACATCAACGCCGTCAACGCGCTGGTTTCGTACATGGCAGAGTTCGAGAAGGAACACGGCTAATGTCTGAGCAAGAACTCAAGGCACTGCGCCTGCGCATTGATGCCCTGGACGAAAAGGTCCTGGAGTTGATCAGTGAACGTGCGCGCTGCGCCCAGGAAGTCGCGCGAGTAAAGATGGCCTCGCTGGCCGAAGGCGAAGTGCCGGTGTTCTATCGTCCTGAGCGCGAAGCTCAGGTGCTCAAGCGTGTCATGGAACGCAACCAGGGGCCGCTGGGCAACGAAGAGATGGCGCGGTTGTTCCGTGAAATCATGTCTTCGTGCCTGGCGCTCGAGCAGCCGCTGAAAGTGGCTTATCTCGGCCCTGAAGGCACCTTCACTCAAGCTGCTGCAATGAAGCACTTCGGCCACGCGGTGATCAGCAAGCCGATGGCGGCGATCGACGAAGTGTTCCGTGAAGTGGCGGCCGGTGCGGTGAATTTTGGCGTGGTGCCGGTGGAAAACTCCACCGAAGGCGCAGTCAACCACACCCTCGACAGCTTCCTCGAGCATGACATGGTGATCTGCGGCGAAGTCGAGCTGCGTATCCACCATCACCTGTTGGTCGGTGAAAACACCAAGACCGACAGCATCAGCCGCATCTATTCCCACGCCCAGTCCCTGGCCCAGTGCCGCAAGTGGCTGGACGCCCATTACCCGAATGTCGAGCGCGTGGCGGTGTCCAGCAACGCCGAAGCGGCCAAGCGGGTCAAGGGTGAGTGGAACTCGGCGGCGATTGCCGGTGATATGGCGGCCGGCCTGTACGGTTTGACCCGATTGGCCGAGAAAATCGAGGACCGCCCGGATAACTCCACGCGGTTCCTGATGATCGGTAATCAGGAAGTGCCGCCGACTGGCGACGACAAGACTTCGATCATTGTTTCGATGAGCAACAAGCCAGGTGCGCTCCATGAGCTGCTGGTGCCGTTCCACGACAACGGCATCGACCTGACGCGCATCGAGACTCGTCCGTCGCGCAGCGGTAAATGGACCTACGTGTTCTTCATCGACTTCGTCGGCCACCACCGCGACCCGCTGGTAAAAGGTGTGCTGGAAAAGATCAGTCAGGAAGCAGTGGCACTCAAGGTGCTGGGTTCCTACCCGAAAGCAGTTCTCTAAGGGGCGGTAGCAAATGAGTGGCAATTTCCTCGCTCTGGCACAGCCGGGCGTGCAACAACTTTCGCCTTACGTTCCAGGCAAGCCCGTGGACGAACTGGCGCGTGAGCTGGATCTCGATCCAGCCAACATCATCAAGCTGGCGAGTAACGAAAACCCGCTGGGTCCTGGCCCCAGGGCGCTGGCGGCTATCCGCGAGGCGCTGGCCGAGCTGACCCGCTATCCGGACGGCAACGGCTTTGCGCTGAAGTCCCTGCTGGCCGAACAGTGCCGTGTCGAGCTGAATCAAGTGACGCTGGGCAATGGTTCCAACGACATCCTGGAGCTGGTCGCGCGTGCGTATCTGGCGCCGGGTCTGAATGCCGTGTTCAGTGAGCATGCGTTCGCGGTCTACCCGATTGCCACTCAGGCCGTCGGCGCACAGGCCAAGGTGGTTCCGGCCAAGGATTGGGGGCATGACCTGCCTGCCATGCTGGCAGCCATCGATGCCAATACCCGTGTGGTCTTCATCGCCAACCCGAACAACCCCACCGGAACCTGGTTCGATGCCGAGGCATTGGACGAATTCCTGCAGGATGTTCCGGAGCATGTGCTGGTCGTGCTGGACGAGGCTTACATCGAATACGCCGAAGGCAGCGACCTGCCGGATGGCCTGGACTTCCTCGCGGCTTATCCGAACCTGCTGGTTTCCCGCACCTTCTCCAAGGCCTATGGCCTGGCGGCACTGCGCGTGGGTTATGGCTTGTCGACGCCGGTGGTCGCAGACGTGCTGAACCGCGTACGCCAGCCGTTCAACGTCAACAGCCTGGCCCTGGCCGCTGCTTGTGCGGCGTTGAAGGACGAAGAGTATCTGGCGCAAAGCCGCCAGCTGAACGAGTCCGGCATGCAGCAGTTGGAAGCCGGCTTCCGTGAGCTGGGGCTGAGCTGGATTCCATCCAAAGGCAACTTCATCTGCGTCGATCTCGGTCAGGTCGCGGCCCCGATGTTCCAGGGCTTGCTGCGCGAAGGTGTGATCGTGCGTCCGGTGGCCAACTACGGCATGCCGAATCACCTGCGCGTCACCATTGGCCTGCCGGCAGAGAACAGCCGCTTCCTTGAGGCGCTGACCAAGGTTCTGGCTCGTGGTTGATGTCACTGCTCTGCAATCTGCTGAACCTATGATCGGTCGCCTGGTGGTGGTCGGTCTCGGGCTGATCGGCGGTTCGTTTGCCAAGGGCTTGCGTGAAAGCGGCGTGTGCCGCGAAGTGGTCGGGGTCGATCTCGATCCACAATCGCGCCAGCTGGCGGTCGAGTTGGGTGTGGTGGATCGCTGTGAAGACGACCTGGTGGCTGCCTGTCAGGGTGCTGACGTGATTCAGTTGGCAGTGCCGATTCTGGCCATGGAGAAAGTGCTCGCGCGTTTGGCGAGCATGGATCTGGGGCAAGCGATCCTGACCGATGTCGGCAGCGCCAAAGGCAATGTGGTGCGTGCAGCAACCGAGGCGTTCGGTGGCATGCCGGCGCGGTTCGTGCCGGGCCATCCGATTGCCGGTTCCGAGCAGAGTGGCGTGGAAGCCTCAAACGCCGAGCTGTTCCGTCGCCACAAAGTGATCCTCACTCCGCTGGATCAGACCGATCCGGCAGCGCTAGCGGTAGTCGACCGTCTGTGGCGCGAGCTGGGCGCCGATGTCGAGCACATGCAGGTCGAGCGTCACGACGAAGTATTGGCGGCGACCAGTCACTTGCCGCACTTGCTGGCGTTCGGTTTGGTCGATTCGTTGGCCAAGCGCAATGAAAATCTTGAGATCTTCCGTTACGCTGCGGGCGGTTTCCGCGATTTCACAAGAATCGCCGGTAGCGACCCGGTCATGTGGCACGACATCTTCCTCGCCAACCGCGAAGCTGTCCTGCGCACACTCGATACATTTCGCAGCGACCTCGACGCCTTGCGCGACGCGGTCGATGCAGGGGATGGGCACCAATTGTTGGGCGTTTTCACTCGCGCCCGGGTTGCCCGCGAGCATTTCAGTAAAATCCTGGCCCGCAGGGCCTATGTGGACGCTATGAATTCCAACGATCTGATTTTCCTGGCTCAACCTGGTGGCCGCCTGTCCGGTCGGATTCGCGTACCAGGTGACAAATCGATTTCCCACCGTTCGATCATGCTCGGCTCCCTGGCTGAAGGCGTTACCGAAGTCGAAGGTTTCCTCGAGGGTGAAGATGCCCTGGCGACCTTGCAGGCTTTCCGTGACATGGGTGTCGTGATCGAAGGTCCGCACCACGGTCGCGTGACCATTCACGGCGTTGGCCTGCATGGCCTGAAGCCGGCACCGGGCCCGATCTACCTGGGCAACTCCGGTACTTCGATGCGTCTGCTGTCCGGCCTGCTGGCTGCGCAGGACTTCGACAGCACCTTGACCGGCGACGCTTCGCTGTCCAAGCGCCCGATGAATCGCGTCGCCAATCCATTGCGTGAAATGGGTGCCGTGATCGAGACCGCCGCTGAGGGTCGTCCACCGATGATCATTCGTGGTGGCCACAAGCTCAAGGGGCTGACCTACACGATGCCGATGGCCAGTGCCCAGGTTAAGTCCTGCCTGCTGTTGGCCGGCCTGTATGCCGAAGGCAAGACCACGGTTACCGAGCCTGCTCCGACCCGCGACCATACCGAGCGCATGCTGCGCGGCTTCGGCTACCCGGTAGCGGTCAACGGCGCGACCGCATCGGTCGAGTCCGGCAACAAGTTGACCGCAACCCATATTGAAGTGCCGGGCGATATCTCGTCTTCGGCGTTCTTCCTGGTGGCCGCTTCGATCGCCGAAGGTTCGGAACTGGTGCTGGAGCACGTCGGCATCAACCCGACCCGTACCGGCGTGATCGACATCCTGCGCCTGATGGGCGCCGACATCACCCTGGAAAACCAGCGTGAAGTGGGTGGCGAGCCGGTGGCCGACCTGCGCGTACGCGCAGCTAGACTCAAAGGTATCGAGATTCCCGAGGCGTTGGTTCCGCTGGCCATCGACGAATTCCCGGTGCTGTTCGTGGCGGCTGCCTGCGCCGAAGGGCGCACCGTGCTGACCGGCGCCGAAGAGCTGCGGGTCAAGGAATCTGATCGTATCCAGGTCATGGCGGACGGTCTGCTGGCTCTGGGCGTCAAGTGCGAGCCAACCCCGGATGGCATCATCATCGACGGCGGCCAGATCGGCGGCGGTGAAGTGCACGGTCATGGTGATCACCGTATCGCCATGGCGTTCAGCGTTGCTTCGTTGCGCGCCAGTGCGCCGATCCGCATCCATGATTGCGCCAACGTCGCGACGTCGTTCCCGAACTTCCTGGCGCTGTGCGCACAGGTCGGCATTCGTGTGGCACAAGAGGCACAGTCGTGAACAACATTGCACCGGTCATCACCATCGATGGGCCAAGCGGTTCGGGCAAGGGCACGGTAGCCGGGATCCTGGCCAAACGCCTGGGCTGGAACCTGCTGGATTCCGGTGCGCTGTACCGATTGCTGGCCTTTGCCGCGCATAATCATGGTGTCGACCTGACCAACGAAGAGCTGCTGAAGAAACTCGCCGCTCATCTGGATGTGCAGTTCATCGCCGCGACGGACGGTCAGTTGCAACGCATCATCCTTGAAGGTGATGAAGTCAGCGATGTCATTCGTACCGAAAGCGTCGGTTCCGGCGCTTCCCAGGTGGCTGCGCTGCCCGCTGTACGCGAGGCGCTGCTGCAACGCCAGCGCGCTTTTCAGGAAGCGCCGGGGCTGGTTGCCGATGGCCGCGACATGGGCACGGTGGTTTTTCCTGACGCGCCGCTGAAGATTTTTCTGACTGCCAGTGCCGAGGAGAGGGCACGCCGTCGATATTTGCAGTTGAAGGGCAAAGTCGGGGGTGTTAGTCTGTCGAGTCTGCTAGATGAGATACGTGCGCGCGATGAGCGTGACACCCAGCGAGCGGTAGCCCCGCTCAAACCGGCGGCTGACGCCATACAGCTGGATTCCACGGAATTGTCCATCGACCAGGTGCTGGAACGCATCATGAGCGAGATCGCCATTCGCGATATCGCCGGGTGACCAAGAAGGCCGCAGGGGACCAGTCATAGTCCTGCGGTGGCTTCTTTTAAATGAAACTAACCCACACCGTCTGGGGTGTGGAGATGGGCGTATTCTTCGCCCTCATCAACAGGAATTAAAATGAGCGAAAGCTTTGCGGAACTCTTTGAAGAAAGCCTAAAAACCCTGAACCTTCAGGCAGGCTCCATCATCACCGGTGTTATCGTTGATATCGATTACCAAGCTCGCTGGGTAACCGTTCACGCTGGCCTGAAGTCTGAAGCACTCATCCCGCTTGAGCAGTTCTACAACGACGCTGGCGAACTGAACATCAACGTCGGTGACGAAGTTCACGTTGCTCTGGACTCGGTTGAAGACGGCTTTGGTGAAACCAAGCTGTCCCGTGAAAAAGCCAAGCGCGCTGAATGCTGGATTGTTCTGGAAGCAGCCTTCGCAGCCGAAGAAGTGGTCAAGGGCGTTATCAACGGTAAGGTTAAAGGCGGCTTCACTGTCGACGTTAACGGCATCCGTGCGTTCCTGCCAGGTTCTCTGGTTGACGTCCGTCCAGTGCGCGACACCACGCACCTGGAAGGCAAAGAGCTGGAATTCAAGGTCATCAAGCTGGACCAGAAGCGCAACAACGTTGTCGTTTCCCGTCGCAGCGTCCTGGAAGCCGAGAACTCCGCCGAGCGCGAAGCTCTGCTGGAATCCCTGCAGGAAGGCCAACAAGTCAAAGGTATCGTCAAGAACCTCACCGATTACGGCGCATTCGTCGATCTGGGTGGCGTCGATGGCCTGCTGCACATTACCGACATGGCTTGGAAGCGTATCAAGCATCCTTCCGAAATCGTCAACGTTGGCGACGAGATCGATGTCAAGGTTCTGAAGTACGATCGCGAGCGCAATCGTGTTTCCCTGGGCCTGAAGCAGCTGGGCGAAGATCCATGGGTTGCTATCAAAGCCCGTTACCCAGAAAGCACTCGCGTTACCGCGCGTGTAACCAACCTGACCGACTACGGCTGCTTCGCTGAGCTGGAAGAAGGCGTTGAAGGTCTGGTACACGTTTCCGAAATGGACTGGACCAACAAGAACATCCACCCTTCGAAAGTCGTACAAGTCGGCGACGAAGTGGAAGTTATGGTTCTGGACATCGACGAAGAGCGTCGTCGTATCTCCCTGGGCATCAAGCAGTGCAAATCTAACCCATGGGAAGATTTCTCTGGCCAGTTCAACAAGGGCGATAAAATCTCCGGCACCATCAAGTCGATCACCGATTTCGGTATCTTCATTGGTCTGGACGGCGGCATCGACGGTCTGGTTCACCTGTCCGACATCTCCTGGAACGAAGTGGGCGAAGAAGCCGTTCGCCGTTTCAAGAAGGGCGACGAACTGGACACCGTTATCCTGTCGGTTGACCCAGAGCGCGAGCGCATCTCCCTGGGTATCAAGCAACTGGAAAGCGATCCGTTCTCCGAGTACGTTCAAGAGAACGACAAAGGCGCAATCGTTAAGGGCATCGTGAAAGAAGTTGACGCTAAAGGCGCCATCATCACTCTGGCCGACGATATCGAAGCGACTCTGAAAGCCTCCGAAATCAGCCGTGACCGCGTTGAAGACGCGCGCAACGTTCTGAAAGAAGGCGAAGAAGTAGAAGCCAAGATCATCAGCGTTGACCGCAAGAGCCGTGTAATTCAGCTCTCGATCAAGTCGAAAGACGTTGAAGACGAGAAAGAAGCAATCCAGAGCCTGCGCGACAAGCCAGTAGCTACTGATGCTCCTGTGGCCACCACTCTGGGTGACCTGCTGCGTGCACAAATGGAAAAACAGAACTAAGTTCTGATTTTCTGTAAAAAAGGGCGACTTCGGTCGCCCTTTTTTGTGCCTGGAATTTGCTGGGTGAGGTGCGCTCGGGTTTGCTTGCTCGGGTCGTGAACCAAAAACGAAGAAAAAATGTCTGATTGTTTAATCGTATCAAACGCTTATTTGCAGCTAGTCTTTAGCCTGAGACAAATGTTCGGCCGGTAGGCTTTCTGGCAAAAGGAAGTGAATGAACAAGCTCATTGTCGTAGTAGCAGTATTGGCACTAGCGGGCTGTACCACCAACGCCAAAACTCACGTCGTACACGGGGTCAATGGCATTGAGGTCGATTGTTCGGGTCTCGGTTCGAAATGGGATAAGTGTTACAAGCGCGCGGCTAAGGAGTGCAGGGGGGCTGGCTACAAGGTCGTGGTGAGATCTGATGATGTCAAGGAAGAAGAGGAAAGCTACCTTTTCGGATTCAACCCGGCGGGTTTCTTGACGCGCACTATGTTGGTGGTTTGTCGGAGATCGTGATCGCTCAGAAGCCTGCCGCCTTCCAGGAATCAAGCATATTGGGGGGTTGGAATAGATGGCAAAACTCGGGCTGTTCAAAATCACGCCGGCGTGCTAAAACCTTTGAAGCGCTGACCTAGCTGCTTGAAAAAGAAGGGAAAAATATGACGAAGTCGGAGTTGATCGAACGAATTGTCACCCATCAAGGGCTGCTCTCATCCAAGGATGTTGAGCTGGCCATCAAGACCATGCTTGAGCAAATGTCCCAATGTCTGGCTACCGGGGACCGTATTGAGATCCGGGGGTTTGGCAGCTTCTCTCTGCACTATCGTGCTCCAAGGGTTGGTCGTAACCCGAAAACCGGCCAGTCAGTCAGTCTCGACGGCAAATTCGTCCCGCATTTCAAGCCAGGTAAAGAACTGCGTGATCGTGTAAATGAGGAAGAGGAGGGGTTCGGTGGCGATGAGTTGGCTAGATAAGGGTCGCATCAAGCGAGTCATGATCACTGGGCTTGTCTTATTAATGTCAATTACATGCCTGCTCTTCGTGCTGGAAAACCAGCAGCTTGTCGTCGTTTCCTTCTTCGGTTTTTCGTCACCCCAGCTACAGATCTCGATGTTCGGAGTTGCTTCGTTCCTGGTGGGAATGATCTTTGGTGGGGGGGTTGTTGTGGCTCATTTCTTGGGGAGAAAGCGCGGACGATAGGCTGGGTAATGGTTTTCCTGGTGTTTTTAAGGTTCGCGCCTGAGGATGTAGCAAAGTATTTTTCGTGAGTTGATAAAGGAGTGCTGTCGTTTCCTCCTTATCTGCCTCGATCTACATTGATTATTCTCAAGTGGTCTGGTTTTTGGATTAGCGTACTGCTTAAGAAAAAAAGGCTAACAATATATGCGTGTTGATTCAAACAAAGATAATGAGCTACAAAATTTTGAGATTCAACGATTCGTTCGTGCGATTTTGCGTCAAAAGTTTATTGTTATCGGCTTTGTTGTTTTGGGCGCTGCTCTTGCAGTGAGCTATGCTTTTCTTGCTTCTCCCGTCTATGAGGCGAAGGTATTTATAATGCCGCCGTCTCAGAGTGATATATCCAACTTCAACTACGGTCGAATGAAAGAGTCGGAGTTGGTTCCTTACACGGTTAAGGATGTCTACGATATTTACACTCGATCTTTGCAGGCGGAATCGCTCCGACTAGACTTTTTTAGCAAGGTTTATGTGCCGAGTTTGTCCCCTGAAGAGCAAAAAAAATCCAGGGATGTCCTGTATTCGAATTTCTCCGCGGTGCTGCGCGTGGTTCCGCCGCTTAGGGAGAGCTCTGACAGGTATGCGGTTGTCGTGCAGGCCACTCATCCTGAGAAGGCCAAGGAGTGGGCTACTGAATATGTGGCTCAGGCTGGTGAATTGGCCAAGAATGAAATGATCAAGAACGTTTCAATTGAGTCTGAGGTCCGGGCTCGTAATCTGGAACAACAGATCAGTTCCGCCAGGGAGAAAAGCACTAAGGCCAGAGAGGATTCGATTGTCAGATTGAATGAGGCTCTGCGCATCGCTGATTCAATTGGTCTGGAAAAACCGCCTGCGATCACGGTGAGCCAGTCAGTCATCGCTGGCGGGGAGGCTGGTCAGCTTACGTACATGCGTGGCTCGAAAGCGCTAAAGGCGGAAATTGAAAGTTTGCAGGCTCGCGAGTCCGATGACCCTTTTACGGATCGCTTGCGTGATCTTCAGGACCGATTCAATTTCTTCAAGGGGCTGAAAACAGAGCCGGCATTGGTGTCCGTCTATCGGCAAGACGGGGTGGTGGAGCTGCCAGACAATCCAGTGAAACCTAACAAGACTCTGGTCCTTGTATTTGGGGTTATTGCAGGGCTGATCGCAGGCATTGCCTTCGTATTGTTTCGTGGGTTGTTTGCCGTGAAGCCGGATTAACTGAATTTCAGTTTTTTGTCTGATGTGCATTGGTAGATAGTCGCCCAGGGAGGGGCGGTTTCTAGTTTTTGACTAGGGGTTGGTTGTCTGGTCGTTTAGTCGAAATGATCGGTTTCTTGTTGGATTTTTGACTCCAGAGGTTTGGTTGGTGTCGGATTCGACAAGAGTATTTTCAAGGGGGAGCCCCCTGCTTTCAGGTCCTGCATGTTTTTTCATGTGTTGGCTTGAGTGTGTCCTCGACATTGTGATGAGCAGGTCGCGATCGAAAATTGCCGATCGCGTTGCGGTGGCAATGCCTTGCGATCGTGGCTCTGAGTGTGTGCCAGAGGGAGGGGAGGAGCGTTCGAGCCGTTCCTTGGCTTTCTGAAAATTGTTATGGCTCCCTTAGGCGCTTTCGGTATAATTTCTCATTTACGCAGCCGTAATGTTTGTTTCTAAAACGCTAAAATTAGGCGCGTTTTTTACGATCGACTTAATATTGATGAATGGCAAGGGAAAACAATGCTTAAACTCGAAGATGTGAAGTTGGCCATAGTGGGTCTCGGTTATGTGGGCTTGCCGCTGGCGGTTGAGTTTGGCAAAAAAATGCAAGTCGTCGGATTTGATATCAGTCAGCGTCGAATCGAAGCGCTGAAAGCGGGCCATGACGCTACTCTCGAGGTGTCTGACTCTGAGTTGAGTTCTGCGTCGGGTTTAAGTTTCAGCTCTGAACTGGAAGAGTTGTCTGCTTGCAATATCTATATTGTTACCGTTCCAACCCCGATTGATGAACATAAGAGACCGGATTTGACTCCTCTGGTTAAAGCCAGTGAGTCGATTGGTCGTGTTTTGAAAAAGGGCGATATCGTTATTTATGAGTCAACGGTCTATCCTGGTGCTACCGAGGAAGATTGCGTTCCGGTGCTGGAAAAAGTATCCGGGTTGAAATTCAATGTTGATTTTTATGCCGGCTATAGCCCTGAGCGGATAAACCCTGGCGATAAAGAACATCGTGTTACTACCATCAAGAAAGTAACTGCCGGGTCCACTCCAGAGGTCGCTGATCTGGTCGATGCTTTGTATAATACAATCATCGTTGCCGGAACTCATAAAGCCAAGAGTATCAAAGTTGCCGAGGCGGCAAAGGTTATTGAGAATACGCAGCGCGACTTGAATATTGCTCTGATCAATGAGTTGGCACTTATTTTCAATAAGATGGGAATCGACACTCAGGCGGTTCTGGAAGCAGCCGGGACGAAGTGGAATTTCTTGCCTTTCCGTCCGGGACTGGTTGGCGGTCACTGCATCGGTGTAGACCCCTATTACCTGACTCACAAAGCACAGTCCATCGGCTATCATCCTGAAATCATTTTAGCGGGTCGTCGCTTGAATGACAGCATGGGAGCCTATGTAGTATCTCAACTTGTCAAGGCAATGCTGAAGCGCAAAATTCATGTTGATGGTGCTCGCGTCTTGATCATGGGGTTGACGTTCAAAGAGAACTGCCCGGACCTGCGCAATACTAAAATCATTGATATTGTGAATGAACTCGCTGAGTTCAATATTGTTGTTGACGTTTATGATCCGTGGGTAGATGCGGCGGAAGCAATGCATGAGTACTCAATCACTCCTATCGGCCAGCCACAGGTGAATTCTTACGACGGTATCATTCTGGCTGTCGCACACAATGAATTCTCTGCGATGGGTGCTGAGCAAATTCGGAGCCTGGGTAAGGCGGAGCATGTTCTCTACGATCTCAAGTACCTACTGGATGCCTCTCAATCAGATCTGCGTCTCTGAATATCAGGGTCTGTAAAGACCCTGATTCGTTACTGCCAGAAAAACCAAGTCGAGAATTACATGATCCGTTTCGAAGAAGTTAAAGTTGAAATTCAACAATCCCCAAAGGTTTGGTTGGTGACGGGGGTGGCCGGATTTATTGGCTCCAATTTATTGGAGACACTGCTGCAATTAGATCAGCGGGTTGTAGGCCTAGATAACTTTGCGACAGGTCATCAGCGTAATCTCGATGAAGTGCAATCGGTAGTGAGTCCTGAGCAATGGGCGCGCTTCGCACTGGTAAACGGCGATATCAGGAACATCGACGATTGCAAGAGTGCAATGACTTTCCGTGGGGACACTGATATTCCGGTGGACTACGTTTTGCATCAGGCAGCATTAGGTTCTGTTCCTCGCTCCATCAATGATCCTATTACAACCAACAGCACCAATATCGACGGCTTTCTGAATATGTTGGTTGCGGCGAAGGATGCGAAAGTAAAGAGCTTTACTTATGCTGCCTCCAGTTCTACCTATGGCGATCACCCTGGACTTCCCAAGGTCGAAGGTGTGATTGGCAAGCCGCTGTCCCCTTATGCGGTCACCAAGTATGTAAACGAATTGTATGCCGAGGTTTTTTCCAGTACATACGGTTTCAATACCATTGGTCTTCGCTATTTTAACGTCTTTGGCAAGCGTCAGGATCCTAATGGCGCCTATGCAGCCGTGATTCCTAAGTGGACGGCTGCCATGATCAATAACGAAGAAGTTTTCGTGAATGGCGATGGTGAAACCAGTCGGGACTTTTGTTTCGTAGAGAACGCAGTTCAAGCCAATATACTGGCTGCTTGCGCGGGTTCGGAAGCAAAGAATAACGTATATAACGTCGCTGTCGGTGACAGGACAACATTGAATCAGGTTTTTACCTGTATCAAGGACGCTTTGGCTCGTGTTGATGTCAAGTCTACTTCGGATTTGGTCTATCGGGATTTTCGCGCTGGCGACGTAAGACACTCGCAGGCGAATATTGACAAGGCAAAGAATCTGTTGGGCTACGAGCCGCTTTTCAATGTTGGTGAAGGTATGCTGAAAGCGGCAAGTTGGTATGTCTCGTTCTTTGCAAGAAGTTAAGACTAGTGATTAAAGAGATCTGCGCAATCACTGTCCTTGCAAACAAACTTTGCATGTTTGTATTGTTGTTCAGTTTGGCGCGAATATTAGGCGTCGAACTGTACGGGGTATTCTCTTACCATTACGCGATCGTAACAGGTATCGCGACGGTGGTAGGAGAGTGCCTGAGTGTGGCGTTGAGTCGTTATGCGGTCCTAAATGCCGAAAAAGTAAACTACAAGACTTCCTTGGGTCTCATGTCGTGGGGTGGCAGCGTTGTAGGTGCCCTCTGCGTCATCGTATTTTTAATTTTTCCGGCGCCTGCTTCCTCTTACGAAGTGAACTCTGGCTATTTGCTGGTCGGAGCATTTTTTCTAGGTTTCGCTTGTGTTTGCAATTTGACTATAACCGGGTTGATGTTTTCCCTTGAAACCTCAGGGAAATGGGCGGCTGCGTTGGCTGCCCATGGACTGCTTGGATTGCTGTTGGTAGTTTCCATTGCGAAGATTGGAGGTCAAATAGAGGGGGTGATTCTAACGTTCGCAATTTGTACGCTAATCGCTCCTGCATTTGGATTTCTAACAATAAAGAGAAGTAAGTTTAGCCACGAAGGTAGTGAGGGGCGAGAGTCTTCCTCTTTTCAACAAATGGTGGCTTTGCTTTCACGCTCAGGGGCTCCGACTATTGCCGGTAGTATGCTTCTCGGGGCGCCTGTTCATATTGTTTGTCTGATGATATTTGCCAAGTCGAGCTTGAACGTATCTGAAGTTGGCTACTTTAACCTGTTTTTTCTTTTTTATATTCTGGTCACTGTGCTGCCAAGTTCGCTTACATCCTACGCCATTGTAAAGCTGGCAGGGCGCGGGAACAGTGCCAGTAAATTGTACTTGATGCTTGGGCTGGTAATTTCAGTTTGTTTGCCTGTGTTCCTGGTCTTGTCACAGAGCTACTGGTTGTGTTTGCTCGGTAGTAGCATCTGCAGCAAAAATGATCTTTTGGATTACGCAGTGGTGGCGGGTGGCATCGGGCTAACGACTACAATCGTCACTCAAATACTGCACAGTAAAAATATGACCCGGGTGGTTTTTCTTGGTAGTTGTGTTTATGCGTTTGTTTATTTGTCCATGACGGTAGTGGCAGGATTCAAGGGCGGTATGTTGGCGGTCGACCTTTTCAGGTCATTTGTTTTGGCGTTGGCGACTCAAATTGTTGTGCTCGCGGTCCTGGGTGGCCGTAAGTTGGTGCAGTGACAAGTGTATTGGGTGTGAGCGTTGTTTATACAGGGCTCATGGCTGAAAGTGATATTGGGGCCAGTATTGAGTCTGGTTTACGCTTCGGTTGCTTTGTTTTTGTTGGTCAAGGCTAATGGTTATATTACTGGTTTCGACGTGCTTGCTGCTTTTACTGACGCAATGCGTTCTGTGCCTGATATCAAAAAAATATCTCGTTGCCTTGTACGCCGTTTGCTATTCGGTGCCTTTTTTAGGCCTTATCAGTTGTCTGTGGGGTGAAGTCGTTACGCTTTGGCCCATTGGCGACTATGCTTTTTATCTGGATGATGTATTAGTATTCCGACTTTCTCTGGTCTGGTTCCTTGGTGTTGCTGGTGGGCTCATTGGCTATCTGTTGTCATTGCTGGTGCCACCCAGAAGTTTGGACTCACCGCAGAAAACTTTTTTGTCCGCGTTAGACTTCAAGCTGGCGGGTGCGATCTTCCTTGCGCTGTCGGTCTTCTTTATTAGTTTCAGGCTTGTCAACGCGAACGCACTGCTTGAGAGTTTCGCGGGTATTGAGTCGGTGGTGGTTTTTTCCATCATTGCGATCATTGCCTTGGCGTTTTCCTACCCCTCCAGATCGATGTTTTTTGTGTCTGGCGCTCTAGTGTTTTCTTATTGCGTTGCCAACGCCATGACCGGGGATCGCGATTTTGTTGTCCTGGTTGTCGCTTCAATCCTGGGGTTGTTATTTCGCTATAATCAATATATCAAGTTTAAAACTCTATTCCTCGTAGCTGTATTCATGGTTCTTCTGCTCGTCAGCGGCGTTATTGTTTCAATGAGTCGAATGGATGTGGACTTAACCTCGGATAACATTACGCAGTATTTATTGTTTAACTCGTGGAATGCGATAATTTTGCCGCTTGTGCAGCAGTTAACCAATTTCTGGGATGGTGAGCACCTACGTTACGGTCAAACCTACCTCGACATGTTTCTTTCGTTGGCGCCATCGCCTTTCTATTCGGCTCTGGGAATGGAAAAACCCATTATGGTGGATAATCCTGCCCTCTGGTATTACATTACCGGGCTCGGCGGGATCCACGTTTCTGGTGTGGCTTTTGAGAATTTCGGATTGTTTGGTGTTTTCCTCAATGGATTCATCAGTGTCTGTTTCTTGCGGTTGATCGACTCGCGCTGTCGCGAGGATGATTTTTTGCGAATTTTCTTGTACATGCTGTGTGCCGCATCGGTTATGCACTGGGTTTGGTACGGCGAAATATACTTGCTGAACTCATTGGTTTTTTATGTGATGGCGTTAGGATTATTCTTCACGATGAAGCTCGTTCGGGTTTTGAAGTGAGCTTTAATATTTTCATTGGATTGAGAGAGTAGGTATGTGCGGAATTGCGGGAGTTGTCGGGTGGAAGCTGGATCAGCAAGGCGCCGTTGCCGTTGGCAAGATGGTGGATGCGCTGATACATCGTGGGCCCGATGATGGAGCAGTTTGGTCAGATGCCGATAGTGGAGTTTCGCTGGGTCACCGACGGCTTTCGATCCTGGAACTGTCGGTGCACGGAAGTCAGCCGATGGTTTCCGATGACGAGCGGTTCATTATTGTTTTCAACGGTGAAATATATAATTTTAACGAGTTGCGCGAGAAACTGATTGCTTCAGGTTTGACGCGTGTTTGGCGAGGTCACTCTGATACAGAAGTGCTGCTGGCTGCGCTCGGTGCGTGGGGGGTACAAAAAACCCTCGAAAATCTGGTGGGCATGTTTGCTTTTGCCGTCTGGGATAAAGTTTCCAAAACGATAACCCTGGCACGAGACAGAATGGGAGAAAAACCACTCTATTACGGTATTGTGGGCAACCGTTTTGTCTTCTCCTCCGAATTGAAGGCAATCAAGGCTGCGTTTGGCAGCGATCTGCGAATTGATCGTCATGCTTTAGCGAAGTTTGTCAGGTATGGCTATGTTCCGGCTCCGGAGTCTATCTATGAAGGCATCAAGAAGTTAGAGCCAGCGCATTATTTGAATGTTGGCTCGCTTTCTGCGGCGCTAGAACCTGTTTCCTACTGGTCGTTGCCGCGCGCTGGCGAGCTAAAGTACGAGCTGTCGCAGGCCAGTGATAAGGAAGTTGTAGACATTGTCGGTGAGAAATTGTCTGCTGCGGTAAAGTCGCAAATGATTTCCGATGTTCCACTTGGGGCGTTTTTGTCAGGCGGTGTCGATTCAAGTTTGATCGTTTCGTTGATGCAATCGCAAAGCTCTACCAGCATCAACACTTACACGATCGGTTTTAATGAGCCTGAGTTTGATGAAGCGCCTTACGCCAAAGCTATTGCCAAGCACTTGGGGACTAACCATACCGAGTTTTATCTCGGTGCCGACGATGCTGTTTCAATAATCCCGCACTTGCCGGAAATATACGACGAGCCGTTTGCTGACTCCTCTCAAATCCCTACAATCCTGGTCTCCAGGATGACAAAACAGCATGTATCCGTCGCCTTATCCGGTGACGGAGGCGATGAGCTTTTTGCCGGGTATCCCCGCTATCAGGTTACTGCAGGACTATGGACACGCATTAAAAAGCTGCCGTTGCCTGCACGCCAGATCATGGCCTATTCACTTCGCTCACTTTCGTCCAAGGGCTGGGACAACGTCTGTTCGATTTTGCCGGACAGCCTTCGGACCAAGATTAATGGTCGACGTATCTACAGAATGTCCGAGTTGTTGGGCTCTGAAAATCTGGCGCAGATGTATACCGGTTTGATGTCTCAGTGGCAGTCGAACGAAAGTGTGGTCCTGGGTATCGATGCTCAACAGCAAGGTGTTGCTTCCTGGGAATCGGCAGTGGATTACGTCGAGGAAATGCGTCGCTGGGACGTCTCCCAGTATTTGCCTGATGATTTGCTGGTCAAAGTGGATCGTGGCGCGATGAGCGCAAGTCTGGAGACCCGCGCGCCATTGCTTGATCATCGAGTTGCAGAACTCGCGTTTTCGTTGTCCTCAGACCAACTGATAAAAAATGGTGTGGGGAAATGGCCACTTCGCGAGCTTCTTAAGCGATATGTTCCTAATTCATTCTTTGACAGGCCGAAGGCGGGTTTCTCTATTCCATTGGCGCAATGGCTGCGTGGGCCGCTGAAAGAATGGGCAGAGGAACTGTTAACGGAGGAGCGTCTCAAGAGAGAGGGCTACTTCGATTGTCAGAAAATTCGCTCGGCATGGCTCCAGCATCAAAACGGAACATACGATCGTAGTCTTCATTTGTGGAATATTCTAATGTTCCAATCCTGGCTCGATAAAAATAGCCACTAATTTAGATTGAGCAAAAGGCTTTCCATGAAGATAGTTTTCAACGCGCTCTCTGCCCGTCTTGGTGGAGGTCAGACTTATCTGATTAATCTTTTTCAGTTCGTACCTGACAATGCGGATCTTGAGATTCTGGTTTTCGCCCCAGCGTCACTCAAGCTGCCGGATCATCCGAGGATCAAGCGGGTCGAGCCAGTGTGGCCCACTGAAAATCCGATTGTGAGAGCCATGTGGGAACGGTGGGTGCTGCCCGGTATTTTGAAGGCTGAAAAGGCGGACGTGCTGTTTTGTCCCGGTGGCGTAGTGGGCACCTCTGTACCCGCTGGTTGCAAAGTTGCGACAATGTTTCGGAACATGATTCCATTTGATTTGCGAGTACGCAAAAGCATACCGCTCGGGTTACAGCGCCTAAGAAATTGGTTGTTGAATCGTATTATGCTCAAGAGCATGCGCGAAGCGGATTTGACGATATTCATTTCAAATTACGCGCGCAGTGTCATTGAATCACTAACCAGTATCAAGAATGCTGTTACGATTCCTCACGGAATTGGCTCGGTATTTCGCACTCACGGCGATTCTGCTGTTCCTCGGCCAGAATTTTTGCCAGTTGGCGAATATGTTTTATACGTGTCGAGATTTGATGTTTATAAACATCATTATGAAGTGGTTAATGCTTACGCAGCGCTGCCAAAGGCACTGCGTGAACGCTTCCCGCTGGTTCTTGTAGGCGAGACAAACCTACCCGAAGCCGAGCGGGTCAAGGGTCTGGTTTCTACACTAGGCCTCGAGGACCAAGTACTGCTGTTGGGCGCTATTCCCTATCAGAGTCTTCCTCCACTTTATCATCACGCCTATCTGAATCTATTTGCTTCATCGTGTGAGAACTGCCCTAATATTCTTCTCGAGGCGCTTGCGTCTGGCAGGCCGATGGTATGCTCCAACGTTATGCCGATGCCGGAATTTGGAGCTGAAGCAGCACTGTATTTTTCTCCGTTTGATTCAAAAGATATAAATAATGTGCTGTCTGAGGCGTTAACCAGTCCTGCGCTTTTAGAGAAGCTTGCCGCTGCAGCAGCGACGCAGAGCGATAAATTTGACTGGGAAAAAACCTCAAGAAAGACATGGTCAGAGTTGCTGGAATTGGCCGTGAGCCGCAAAAAAGGTGTTTGATAAATGAAGGTTCTTGTGGTGTCGCAATATTTTTGGCCAGAGTCTTTTATTGTCAATGACTTGGTCAAAACGTTATCTGCCCAGGGCCACACCGTAAAGGTTCTTACCGGAAAGCCCAATTACCCGGATGGCGTAGTTTTTAACGGCTACAGTGCTTCTGGGGTCCAGGAAGAAAACTTCGAGTCTTCTGTCAGTGTTTTCCGTGCACCGCTCAGACCTCGTGGCGCTTCAGGTGCAAAGAACCTCGTGTTGAACTATTTGTCATTTATCTTAAATGGCTTGAAACACTACCCAAGTGCAGTAAAAGGGGAGGCTTATGATGCGATTTTTGTATTTGCGCCATCTCCAATTACTTCGGTAATCCCAGCGATTTACTTGAAGTGGAAACTCAAGAGCCATCTGGTTGTATGGGTTCAAGATCTCTGGCCGGAGAGCTTGAGTGCGACCGGATTCATCAAGAACAAAGCAATATTGCGGGTTGTGGGTTGGCTGGTGAAAGGTATTTACGCCTTCGTCGATACGCTTCTTGTTCAATCGCGCGCGTTTCGAGAGCCGGTCGCCCGTTATGCCAACCCTGGCAAGGTTGTGTATTACCCCAACTCCTATCAGGACGTGCCGCCGAGTGTAGAGGAAACGCGGATTCCGGCACCCTTGCTCGCGGAACTCGACAGTCATTTCTGCCTCGTTTTTGCCGGAAATCTGGGGACGGCACAGTCGGTCGAAACCCTGGTTGAGGTAGCTGACAAGCTTCGCCATTTGTCGCAGCTCAGGATTGTGTTGGTCGGTAGTGGCAGTATGTTGAGCTGGATCGAAAGCCAGAAGAAATCCCGTGGTTTGGACAACCTCATTCTTGCCGGACGCTTCGCGGCCACTGAAATGCCGCATTTTTTCAGTCGTGCCGAGGGATTGTTGGTGACGTTGAAGCAGGATGAGGCGTTCTCCTATACCATCCCTAGTAAAGTTCAGGCTTACCTGGCAGCGGGGAGGCCGATCATCGCCGCGCTGGACGGGGAGGGCGCGCGCGTCATTCAAGAGGCGGGAGCCGGTCTGACCACTGCGGCGCAAGACGCCGAAGGTATGGCCAACTGCATTGAACAACTTTTTCGCATGACTTCGGATGAGCGGGAATCGTTGGGACAGGCAGGTCGAGCGTACTACCTCGAGCATTTCGAGATGGAGCGGCAAAGCCAGCGATTGGTCGAAATCCTCAGTAGCAGGATCAATGAATTAAAAGGTAGCTCAAAATGAAAGTTCTTGTGTTAGGGGTCACCGGAATGCTGGGTAGCACAGTGTTCAGGCAATTCCATGGAAACCCGCACTTCGAGGTGTGGGGCACTTTGCGCAATCCGGGTGGCGCAAAATACTTTTCTGAGGACATGCACAGTTCGTTGATCAGTAATGTCGACGTGCTTGACCAGGATTCACTGGTGTCGGTCCTGGCACGGGTCAAGCCGGATGTCGTCATCAACTGCGTCGGGCTGATCAAGCAATTGGCTGACGCCAAGGACCCCCTGTCCGCACTCCCTATCAATGCCATGTTGCCGCATCGCATTGCCAAGCTGTGTGCATTGTCCGGTGCTCGCCTGATTCATATCAGCACCGATTGCGTGTTTTCCGGCCGTAAAGGCATGTACGCCGAGGAGGATATCTCCGATGCAGAGGATCTCTACGGCAAGTCCAAGTACATCGGTGAGCTCCACACGGATCTGAATGCCGTCACGCTGCGGACCTCCATCATTGGTCACGAACTGGGGAGCCAGTACTCGCTGGTGGACTGGTTCCTGTCCCAGAACGGACCGGTCAAGGGGTATGAGAAGGCCATTTTTTCGGGGCTTCCTACCGTAGAGCTGGCACGTGTCATTCGCGACTACGTGATCCCGAACCCACAGCTCCACGGCCTGTATCATGTTTCGGTGGCTCCGATTGACAAGCTGTCTCTTCTGACGCTGGTTGCGGAAGTTTACGAAAAGGAAATCGATATCATCGCGGACAGCCAGGTTTCTATAGATCGCTCGCTGGACTCCTCGAAGTTTCAGGCTGCAACCGGTTACGTTCCACCGTCGTGGTTGGAATTGGTTAAGTCGATGCGCGCGTTGCGTTGATCATTAAGTTCAATCAGGTTTGGGAAGGTAGTTATGTTCGATAATAAAGTTTTGATGATCACGGGCGGTACGGGCTCGTTTGGCCATACGGTGTTGAAGCGTTTCCTGGATACCGATGTAAAAGAGATTCGCGTATTCAGCCGTGACGAGAAGAAGCAGGAAGATATGCGCATTGCTTTGTCGAATGACAAAGTGAAGTTCTACATCGGTGACGTACGTGATCGCGATAGTCTTGATCAGGCTATGGTGGGTGTGGATTACATTTTCCACGCCGCAGCCCTGAAGCAGGTGCCTTCCTGCGAGTTTTACCCAATGGAAGCCGTGCGTACCAACGTCATGGGTACCGAAAACGTACTGAATGCGGCCATTGCTTCGGGCGTGAAGCGCGTTGTTGTACTCAGTACCGACAAGGCTGTTTACCCGATCAATGCCATGGGTATTTCCAAGGCCATGGCAGAAAAGCTGATGGTTGCCAAATCGCGGATGATTCCGGCGACAGGTCCGGTGATCTGTGCAACCCGCTACGGTAACGTCATGGCGTCGCGCGGTTCGGTAATCCCGTTGTTCATCAATCAGCTGCAGAGCGGCGAGCCGCTGACCGTCACTGACCCGAACATGACACGCTTCCTGATGTCGCTCGAGGACTCCGTCGACCTGGTTCTGCACGCATTCGAACATGCCGAGCAAGGTGATATTTTCGTCCAGAAAGCACCTGCCTCGACAGTGGCCGACCTGGCCCAGGCGCTCAAGGAACTGTTTGTTCGTGACAATGCCGTCAAGGTCATTGGTACCCGTCACGGCGAAAAACTCTACGAGTCGCTGATCTCCCGTGAAGAAATGGCCAAAGCCGAAGACATGGGGCGCTACTACCGTATTCCTTCGGACAATCGCGACCTTAACTACAAGAAGTTTTTTGTTGAAGGTGAACAGGAGATCTCCGATCTCGACGACTACACCTCTCACAACACAGAACGTCTCGATGTAGAAGGCGTGAAGAAAGTGCTGTTGAATCTGGAATACATTCAGGAGCAACTTGATGCTTAAGGTCATGACGCTGGTCGGTACGCGACCAGAACTTATCAAGATGAGCCGCGTCATTGCCGAGCTTGATAAGCAGGTTAATCATGTGTTGGTTCACTCGGGTCAGAACTACGACTTCGAATTGAATCAGGTTTTTTTCGATGATCTCGAAATCCGCAAGCCTGATTACTTCCTGGGTGCCGCTGGCGATACCGCAGCCAAGACCATCGCCGAAGTGATTTCAAAGGCGGATGAAGTGTTTGAGGCCGAAAAGCCTGATGCGCTGCTCCTTTATGGCGATACCAATACCTGTCTGGCCGTCATTGCCGCCAAGCGCCGCAAGATCCCGGTGTTCCACATGGAAGCCGGTAACCGTTGCTTTGACCAGCGCGTCCCTGAAGAATTGAATCGCAAGGTGCTCGATCACCTCAGCGATATCAATATGGTCCTGACCGAGCATGCCCGGCGTTATCTGATTGCGGAAGGGATTCGTCCTGAAACCATCATCAAGACCGGTTCGCACATGGAGGAGGTGCTCGACTATTACATGCCGAAAATCCTCACCTCCGACGTGTTGGCGCGAGAAGGCCTGGAGCAGGACAAGTTCTTCATCGTCAGTGCTCACCGTGAGGAAAACGTCGATACGCCGGACAACCTGCGCGATTTGCTCAAAACGCTGCGAGCCCTGGCCGACAAGTACCAGTACCCGATCATCGTTTCCACGCATCCGCGTACCCGCAAGCGCCTGGAAGCGATCGGTGAGTCTTTGGACCACCCTCTGATTCGTTTCTCGAAGCCATTTGGTCTGCTCGACTACATCAAGTTGCAGATGTCGGCGTTCTGCGTGCTGTCCGATAGCGGCACCATTACCGAGGAAGCCTCTCTCCTGAATCTGCCTGCCATTACCATTCGTAATGCGCACGAGCGTCCGGAAGGGATGGATGAAGGCACCCTCATCATGAGTGGCCTGAAAGTGGAAGGCGTTCTGGATGCCGTACGTGTGGTAACCAGCCAGCATGATCGTACCCAGCGCGTTATTCCGGTCGTGAGGGATTACCAGGCCGGTCCAGTGTCGAAGCAGGTCGTTCGGGTCGTGTTGAGTTACACCGACTACATCAATCGTACTGTCTGGTCGAAATCCTGAGCGTCGTCGAGGTTTGAAAAATGCGTGTTTTATTGACAGGTGCTACGGGTTTCGTTGGTCGCGCAGTATTGGGTCGTTTGTCGGCCACTGACGATCTGGAACCGGTGGCAGCCATTCGTGGGCACGCCTTGCCTGACTGTCCGTCGCGCGTTACTACCATTCGAACCGCCGGGCTCAGTGCTGATACCGATTGGTCGCAGGCGCTGGATCAGGTTGAGGTTGTCATTCATGGCGCGGCTCGCGTTCACGTCATGAATGACACCGAGTCCGATCCGCTGGAGGCGTTTCGCAAGGTCAATGTCGAAGGCACGCTAAGCCTCGCTCGGCAAGCAGCCTCGTTGGGTGTTCGTCGCTTTGTGTTCATCAGTTCGATCAAGGTGAATGGCGAAGGTACGCCACTCAACCAGCCTTACTTCGCCGACGCGACACCCGCGCCTGGCGATCCTTATGGCGTTTCGAAAATGGAGGCCGAGCAAGGGCTGCGCGAAATTGCGAGCGTCTCGGGGATGGAAGTGGTGATCATCCGTCCGGTGCTGGTTTATGGCCCGGGTGTAAGAGCCAACTTTCTGAACATGATGCGTTGGCTGGACAAGGGAATACCCCTGCCATTCGGGGCTATCCATAATCGACGCAGCCTGGTCGCGCTCGACAATCTTTCTGATTTGATCGTGACCTGCATTCGTCATCCGGCCGCCGCCAATCAGACCTTCCTCGTCAGCGATGGGGAAGATTTGTCCACGACACAATTGTTGACGCGGATGGCACAGGCATTGGGTAAGTCTGCACGCCTGTTGCCTGTGCCAAGCGTGTTGCTTGAGCGAGGGGCACAGCTTCTGGGCAAGCAGGCTTTGTCGCAACGGCTGTGCGGTTCGTTGCAGGTCGATATAAGTAAAACTCGAGAATTGCTGGGCTGGGTTCCTCCGGTCAGCGTCGACGAGGCGCTTGTGTCGGCTGCCAACTACTACAAGGAAAGGCAGCGCTAAGCTGCCTTATGACAATGACGGTTCAATTGCAAAATTGATTGTGGCTGTTTCAGGAAGTTGACCTTTGAACTCAATATGGTTGTTGGCGTTGGTGGTGGGTGTTTCATTCTTGGGCACCGGTGCATTGCGCAAATACGCGTTGGCACGCAGCCTGATAGATGTTCCTAATGCGCGTAGCTCACATTCCGTTCCGACCCCACGGGGTGGTGGTGTAGCTATCGTCCTGAGCTTTCTGATTGCGCTGCCTGTCCTGGCCTGGACGGATGCCGTCGCCTGGCCGATGACGCTGGCTCTGCTGGGGGCTGGCGGCTGGATCGCGATCATTGGTTTTCTCGACGACCATGGGCATATTGCCGCGCGTTGGCGCCTGCTTGCGCATTTCGCAGGTGCCATCTGGGCATTGATCTGGATTGGGGGGATGGCGCCGATCAATCTGTTCGGTCACGAGTTCAGTCTTGGCTGGTTCGGCTATGTCATCGGCGCGTTTTATCTGGTCTGGATGCTCAACCTCTACAACTTCATGGATGGCATTGATGGCCTGGCCAGCGTCGAGGCGATTTGTGCCTGTGTCGGTGCCTGCCTGGTCTACTGGATTGCAGGCCACGCCAGCCTTGCCATCGCTCCGCTCGTATTAGCGGCGGCCGTCTTGGGATTCCTTATCTGGAATTTCCCGCCAGCGAAGATTTTCATGGGCGACGCTGGCAGTGGTTTTCTGGGCATTGTGCTGGCAGTGATGTCGCTTTATGCAGCCTGGACTAATCCACTGTTTCTCTGGGCCTGGCTCATTTTGTTGGGCGTCTTTATTGTTGATGCGACCTTCACCCTCATCCGTCGGCTATTGCGAGGGGATAAGGTTTATGAAGCCCATCGCAGCCATGGATACCAGTATGCCTCACGAAAATTTGGCAGCCATCGGGTGGTCACGCTGGCAATTGCTGCGATCAATTTGTTGTGGTTAGTACCAGTGGCTATATTGGTCGTCATGCAATATCTCGATGGCGTGGCAGGACTGGTCCTGGCCTACGTACCTCTGGTGTTGCTGGCTTTCAAGTTTCACGCAGGCGAGTTGGAAATTGCCGGCAAGGCGTGATGGACGCATTGGGTTTTGAGTATTGCTTTGTCGGTAAGTGAGTTACCGAAAGCTGTAGTTGCTGTATCAATGCTAGGAGCTTCGAGAGGTGTTTAGAGGGGTTATGGATAAGATTCGGGCAAAGTTGTTAAGTCTGCCAAGACGACATAAACGCATTCTGCAGGTCCTGACTGATACTTTCTTGGTCTGGTTTGCCCTGTGGATGGCGTTTGTCGTGCGTCTCGGGGTGGACGAGTTGATCAACCCGTTCACTGAGCATGTCTGGCTTTTTGTCAGTGCACCTGTCATCGCCATTCCTCTTTTCGTCCGCTTTGGCATGTACCGTGCCGTCATGCGTTATTTTGGAAATGACGCACTCATTGCCATTATCAAGGCTGTAACACTCTCATCCTTGATACTTGGCGTTGTGGTGTACTGGTACAGCAATCATCAAAACGTCGTTCCGCGTTCGATCATTTTCAACTATTGGTGGTTGAGTCTGATCATGATCGGCGGGCTGCGCCTGGCCATGCGTCAGTATTTTATGGGCGACTGGTTCAGTGCTGCCCAGCACGTCCCGTTCACCAGCCGGGATGACGGCCTGCCAAAAGTGGCTATCTACGGCGCGGGGGCAGCGGGTAATCAACTCGTTACTGCGCTGCGGATGGGGCGTGTCATGCGGCCCGTGGCCTTTATCGATGACGATAGTGGAATCGCCGACAGGGTGATCTCCGGGTTGCAGGTATATCAGCCTGAAAATATCCAGCAAATGATCGACAACACTGGCGCTCAGGAAATTCTCCTCGCTATTCCTTCGTCCAACCGCGGACGCCGTCGCGAGATTCTCGGGTTTCTCGAAGGCTTTCCGCTGCATGTTCGAAGTGTCCCGGGTTTCATGGACCTGGCCAGTGGCCGGGTCAAGGTCGACGATATCCAGGAAGTAGACATTGCCGACCTGCTCGGGCGTGATGCAGTCCCGGCCCAGGCTGACTTGCTCGAACATTGCATCACGGGGCAGTCGGTGTTGGTCACAGGCGCTGGTGGCTCCATTGGCTCCGAGCTTTGCCGGCAAATTCTGGCACTGCGCCCGACAACGCTTCTGCTGTTTGAACACAGTGAGTTCAATCTTTACTCCATCTTGTCCGAGCTGGAGCAGCGGGTCGCTCGAGAGTCGCTGTCCATCCGTCTCTTGCCGATTCTTGGGTCGGTTCGCAACCCGGACAAGTTGCTGGATGTCATGAAAACCTGGCGAGTAGACACGGTGTATCACGCCGCCGCCTACAAGCATGTGCCCATGGTCGAACACAACATTGCCGAAGGTGTGCTCAATAATGTGATCGGCACGCTCAATACGGCCCAGGCCGCTCTTCAGGCAGGAGTGGCCAACTTTGTCCTGATTTCGACGGACAAGGCCGTGCGACCTACCAATGTCATGGGCAGCACCAAGCGCCTTGCCGAGTTGACGTTGCAAGCGCTGAGTCGTGAGTTGGCTCCAGTATTGTTCGGCGATACGAGCAATGTTTCGCGTGTGAACAAGACGCGCTTCACGATGGTGCGATTCGGTAATGTCCTGGGATCGTCGGGTTCGGTCATTCCGTTGTTTCACAAGCAGATCAAGTCGGGTGGTCCGCTGACTGTCACGCACCCGAAGATCACTCGATACTTCATGACCATCCCTGAAGCTGCGCAGTTGGTGATCCAGGCGGGCTCCATGGGGCAGGGCGGTGATGTTTTCGTCCTAGACATGGGCGAGCCGGTGAGGATCGTCGAGCTGGCCGAGAAGATGATCCATTTGTCCGGCCTGAGCGTGCGCTCGGAGAAGAACCTGCATGGCGATATCGCTATCGAGTTCACCGGGCTGCGTCCGGGTGAGAAGCTTTACGAAGAGCTGCTGATTGGTGACAACGTGGCGGCCACCCAACACCCGATGATCATGACGGCCAACGAGGATCATCTGTCCTGGGATGTGCTGAAGGTCAAGCTGACCGAGTTGCTGGCTGCAGTGGATCAGGACGACTATGCACGCGTCCGCCAGTTGCTGCGCGACACGGTCAGCGGCTATACCCCGGACGGTGAGATTGTCGACTGGATCTACCAGCAGCGCCGCCTTGAACCCTGATTGTTTCATATCCGGTAACGTACACATTTTTGACAGCTGAATGTCATGGCCTAAGTTAGGAGGGCAGCTTCGGAAAAGCTGCTTTCTCAAACGACGGCATGGAGCTTCACTAATGCGTACAAGCAGTTTCCACTCTCTGGTTTTCGCCCTTCTTACCAGCGCCTCTCTTACGGCAATCGCCGCACCTGTCAACGCACCAGGGGTGATGAATGCGCCATTGGTGCAGGATGCGGGCGCCAAGGCGCAATCCGGCAAAGTCGATCTCAATAGTGCTGATGCACCTACGCTGCAACGTGAGTTGACTGGCGTGGGCGAGGCAAAAGCCAAGGCGATTGTTGCTTATCGTGAAAGTAATGGCACGTTTGCGTCAGTTGACGAATTGCTGGAAGTGAAGGGTATCGGCAAGGCGATTCTGGATAGTAACCGCGACAGGATCGTAGTGAACTGAGGTGTGATAGAAACGACAAAGGCCGATCATTGATCGGCCTTTTTCTTTAGAGAAACTAATGCCCGATGGGCTGATCACCCGAACTCAGGCAAACAACATGTCGGTATTGCTCAGCAAGGTCGTTTGGCCAAGTAGCGTGATATTGCCACCGTGAGCGCCATCGCCGGCGGTATCGAAAGTCACAACCAGCCCGTTGTCCTGCAGCGTTTGCGTCACAGCCTTGGTAGAAGCCGTCCAGCCGTAGATATACACGGTGTCTTCACCTTGTTTGAAGTCCTGGATGGTGTCTGAGCCCGAGCCCGCGGTGAATACGAAGACGTCCCGGCCCTTGCCTCCAATCAGCAGGTCGTTGCCGGTGCCGCCGACAATGAAGTCGCCGCCGTTTCCTCCAACCAATACGTCGTTGCCATCTTGGCCGTACAGCGAGCAGCCCGCATCCGAGTGAGACTGGATGACGTTATTGCCACTGTTTACTCCAGACGTACTGCCAGCCAGTTCCGCGCCAAGCGTGCCGAGATAGAGGATTTTGTCTGCCGCGTTGCTACCGTGGATTTTTTCGGCATACCCCGAGCCAGGGTTGGTAGCGACGGTCGTCGTATTAAAGCCTTTGAGCGGGTCAGCGTTGAAAACAAATGTAGCGTCTTTGGCGGTGAGCAGTGTCGTACGGCCTTCGATCAACATCCCGCCATCAAAACGTGCGTCACCATCTATGTCATAGCGAAGATAGACGCCGTCCGAGGTCAGCTTCTGGTCGACCCGGAAGTTGAACTCTTTTTCCGAAATCTGCGTACGACCGGTACCGCCGGTACCGCTAACGCCGAGAAAAACCAGTTGGTCGGCACCTACGCCGAAACTGTCGATGGTGTCGTTGAAACCGTCGCCTTTCGAAAACGCGTACTGGTCTGCACCGTAACCGCCAGACATGTAGTCATCACCAGTGCCGCCGACCAGAAGATCCGCCAATTGCCCGCCAATCAGGATGTCATTGCCCTCATTACCGTAAAGTTGGCCGCCGGAAAAGCGTAGCGCAAGCGTGTCATCGCCCGCTCCACCGATGAGCGTGGCGAACACCGGGCTGAGTGAACTGCCATCATATGAAATGAAATCAGCGCTCGAAGTGCCGGTGATCGTGGCTCTCCCGTTGTTGGTGACGGCGTTGCTATCGGTAAAGTGCGTGGAGGTCAGATCGTTGATACCGCCGTCTACGGTATAGGTAAAGACTCCGCTCAGAGAGTTGGCAATGCTGGCCAGTAAGGTATCGCTCAGACTGTCGTTACTGGTATAGAGCTTATGCTCCGTAGTAATAATTTGCGCAGCGTAGAGATTAGCCAGACGCAAGGCTTCTGCGCCTGTCTCTGACCATCCGGATTCACTGGCATTATGAGGAATGAAATTTTCAATATCGTCTGCGTTCATCATGTCTTTGACACCGACACGCTCGCCCGTGCGAACGTCGGTGTAATAGACGTTATAGTCCGCGTCCTGAATTTCCCATTTGTTGGTAGTTGTATTAAAAATTTCGAGGTACGTATGTCCCTGAAAGAAACCCTGGGAGTCTGAATACGTCCAGATGGTGCGTTTTTGCAGGCCAAGCTCCGCACAGAGGCCGCTGAATACGTTAACCATATTGCCGCACAGAAGTTCTGCGCGTTCGGCAGTCGGGTCGCCTGTGACCGTCTTGTAAATTTGCTCGGCGGTATAGAAGGGGTCATTGCCGTGGGCAACCCACCAGGCGCCATCCGAGTGGGTAGTATTGGTGGCCAATAGTTCGCGGGCGACGTCTTGCAACAACGCGCCAGTTGCAGCCGCTTCTTCCCGGACGATATCGGCGAGATAAGAAAAATAATTGATCAAAAGTGACTCCATAATGATTGGGTGGCCGCTCCCGATATCCAAATCGTTCTGCAAACGGCGTTGCTGGCCAAAATTTCACATATGTTACAGTTCTTTGGCCGGTATGTTAAAGAATCATTATCAGCTATAGCGGGATTATAAATCTTCAGAGCGCAAGGGCCAGCGCTGTTCGTCGTCTGCATGGCAATGCCAGGATGATGGCGATTTCATTCTGCAGGCGCTGCTGGGGTGGTACACTCGCGCGCCCCGCAATCCCCGATCAACACATTAGGTTGTCAGTTCCGAGATGATACGCAGTACGCCCGAAAACAGCTTGCAAGTAGCCCTGAGGGCCTGCAGGAACAGTTTCATGTCGGTGGGTTTTTTCAGCCTGTTCATCAACGCACTGATGTTGGTCCCGACCTTCTACATGCTTCAGGTCTACGGACGGGTAGTCACGGGTGGCAGCCTGACGACGCTGGCCATGTTGACCATTATTCTGACCTTTCTGCTCGTGACGATGGGCCTGCTGGAGTGGGTACGCTCGCGGATCATGGTGCGTGTCAGCACCAGGCTCGATGTGTTGCTTGGCCGGGATGTCTACCGGGCCAGTTTCAAGCGGGCTCTGGACAGTGGTGGCCAGGACGCGTCCGCCCAGTCGCTGAGTGATCTGACCGGGCTGCGCCAGTTCATGTCCGGGAACGGTCTGTTCGCGTTTTTTGATGCGCCGTGGCTGCCGATCTATATTGCTGTGCTCTTCCTGTTTCACCCCTGGTACGGTTGGACGGCAATCGGTTGTGCGGTGATTTTGCTGGCGTTGGCCTATATCAATGAGCAATCCACGGGCAAAGTCCTGGCAGAGGCCAATAAAGAGAGCATTGGCGCGACGCTGCAAACCAACAAGAATTTGCGCAATGCCGAAGTGATCGAATCCATGGGCATGCTTGACTCCCTCATGTCGCGCTGGAGTCTGCGGCACAAGAAAGTGCTGCTGTTGCAATCGCGAGCCAGTGACCGCAGCGGGATCATCACTTCGATATCAAAAACATTTCGCCTGCTTGTTCAATCACTGATTCTTGGTCTTGGTGCTTATCTGGCGGTCAGCCATGAGATCAACCCCGGGCTGGTGATTGCAGGATCCGTGCTGTTAGGTCGAGCGCTGGCCCCTCTGGACTTGATGATCGGCAGCTGGAAAGGATTCATCTCTGCCCGTTCACAATACGCGCGTCTGAACAGCATTCTCGACCAGCAAAATGCCGAACCCGAGCGTATGCAATTGCCCGCTCCAATCGGTCATGTGACGGTGGAGAACCTCACCCTGGGTGCTCCCGGTGCAAAGACCTCGATCATCAAAGGCATCGGCTTCAACGCACCGGCAGGCGCAATGATCGGTGTCGTAGGTCCGAGCGCTTCGGGCAAGTCGACGCTCGCCAAGGCCCTGGTGGGCGTGTGGAAGCCACAGCATGGCGTAGTCCGTCTGGATACTGCCGATATTGCCAATTGGGACAAAAGCCAATTGGGGCCGCACCTCGGGTATTTGCCGCAGGACATTGAGTTGTTCGAAGGCACTATCAGCGACAACATCGCGCGTTTTGGTGTCGTAGATCCGGACAAAGTGGTGTTGGCGGCCAGGACCGCGAGTGTCCACGAAATGATTCTGATGCTGCCCAATGGCTACGACACGGTCATCGGCGAAGGCGGCATCAATCTATCGGGTGGGCAAAGGCAGCGTATCGGGTTGGCCCGGGCAATCTATGGCAGCCCGCGGCTTATCGTGCTGGATGAACCCAACGCTCACCTGGACGAGGTCGGCGAGCGAGCGCTGGCGTTGGCGTTGCAACAGATCAGACTCACCGGGGCAACGGTTTTCGTGATCGCCCACCGGACTTCGATTCTGGCCCAACTCGACCGCTTGCTGGTGATGAATGCCGGCACGATCAGTTTGTATGGCCCGCGGGACCAGGTCCTTGCGCAACTCAATGCGCATCAATTGCCCGCCCAGCAAAAGCCTGGCGCACGGGCCGGCACAGACGTCGCTTCGACCGAAGTTTGACAGGAAGTTATCGATGAATCGCACGCTCACTACTCCTGCCGATACTTTCGCGGATCTGCCCACGTCCGACGGATCCGTACGCCGTAAAGGATTTCTCATTGTATTCGTGACGTTCGGCCTGTTTGGCGGATGGGCGGCGCTTGCTCCGCTCGACGGCGCGGCTTACGCGCCAGGCGTCGTTACCGTGCAAACGTATCGCAAGACGGTGCAGCATCTGGAGGGCGGCATCGTCAAGGACCTGCTCGCCCATGATGGCGATGTGGTGAAAAAAGGTGACCCGATCATCGTGCTCGATGACGCTCAATTGCGCTCCGAGTACGAGATGACCCGCAGCCAGCTAATCGCTGCCAGGACAATGGAGGCGCGCTTGCTTGCCGAGCGGGATGACCTGTCGACGATCGCGTTCCCTAATGATCTCAACTCCGACAGTCAGCGCAGTTCCGAGGCGCGTTACGGCGAGACTCAGGTGTTCAACGCACGGCGTAGCTCGCGACTTGGGCAGATCGCGGTACTGCAAGAGCGTATTGGTCAGTTGAATCAGCAAATCAAGGGAACCGACACCATGATCGGTACCAAGACCAACTTGCAGGAATCCTATAGCGGCGAAATTGCCGAATTGAAAGAATTGCTGGCCCAGGGTTTTGTCGACAAGCAGCGGATGCTGGAGCAGGCGCGCAAGTTGGACATGCTCAAGTCTGAAGTGGCGGATCACCGCTCGACAAACATCAAGACCCGGTTGCAGATCAACGAAACCCAGTTGCAGATCCTGCAGATCGACAAGGACTTTAACGCCGACGTTACCAAGCAGTTGGCAGAGACCCAGACCAAGGCCTACGACTTGCAGGAAAAAGCCTCGGCGCTGGAGGATCGCCTGAGCAGGGTGGTTATCCGCGCTCCGGAAGACGGGATGGTGATCGGCATGACGGTTCACACCATCGGTGGCGTTGTGCGCCCCGCAACCCCGTTACTGGATATCGTTCCATCGGTTTCCGATCTGGTGGTCGAGGCGCAGGTCTCGCCCAATGACATCGATCGAATCGCTATCGGCAAGTTGGCGGACATCCGCTTCAGCGCCTTCAACACGGCCACTACACCCGTCATCGAAGGTCGGGTGACGAGTGTGTCCGGCGACCGCTTGATCAATGAGAAAACCAGTGCGCCGTATTACCTGGCCCGGGTCAGCGTGACTCTGGAAGGGGCGCGCAAACTGGGTGATCGCAAGCTGTTGGCGGGCATGCCAGCGGACGTATTGATCAACACCGGAGAGCGCACCATGTTGCAGTACTTGATGCAGCCGGCACGTACCGTTATCGCCCAGTCGATGATCGAGGAGTGATTGTGCGTTTGTTTCCCTGCCTGGTGTTGGGTTCGATGGCATTGCCTGTCCACGCGACCGAAGCGCCCATCGCCCGCTCCTCCATCACGACACCGCCTACGGCTTCGGTCAGTAAACAGAATTACTCGGTTGACTTGATGCAGTTGTATCGCGAGTCACGCCTGGAAGATCCTCGGGTGCTCGCTTCTTACTCCAAGGCTCAATCCGGGGTCGAACAGCAAAACCAGGCATTTGGCAGTCTGTTGCCCTCGGTGACGGCTAACGCCGGTTTCAACCGGATCAAGCAGACCAACCTTCAGATCGACGAGGCCTTCAACAGCCGCAATTATTCGGTGGGGTTGACCCAGCCTTTGTATAACAAGGCTGCCTGGGAAAACTACCAGCACTTCAAAAGCCTGGCAAAGCAGGCGGACTCCGAATCAAAGGAGGCTCAGGCCGAGGCCACGGTGGATCTTGCGCAGCGTTACTTCGCTGCACTGGCTGCCGATGATGAACTTGAATTGGTGCAGGCCGAACGCAGGGCTACCCAGAAAAACCTCGACAGGGTCAGTGCGCTTTACAGCAAACAACTGGCGATGGTTACCGATCTGCTGGATCTACAGGCTCGAGTCGATTCGTTGGCTGCCCAGGAAGTCGATGCGCGTAACCAGTCCAGTCTGAGCCGTGTTGCGTTGTCGGAAATTATCGGACGGCCGGTCAAGGAGAAGCTGAGCCGTGTGCGTAATGACGTCGAATTGAGGGTGTCCGCCGAAAGCCTGGAGAGTTGGGTAAATTTGGCGATCGCTGATAATCCGGCAATCAAGGCCAGTGAAAACGCTCAGGAGGCTGCCGAGGCTGCCCTGCGCGCCGGTAAGGGCGGGCACTATCCTACGGTCAATCTGAACCTGAGCGCACAACAGACCAACGAGGGTTACAACAATTCGTTGGCGCCGCAGACCGACAGCTATGTCGCGGGTGTAGGGGTACAGATTCCGATCTATAGCGGTGGCGCGACGTCCGCGCGGGTAAGGCAGTTGTATCAGGATCAACTCACCGCGGAACAGCAATTGGTGGCGACACGTCGTCAGGTGGTCAAGGAAACGACTAACGCGTATTTGACTGCAGACTCAAGCGTGGAAAAGATTCATGCCAATCGCAATGCACTGGCGTCGGCCGAGCAGTCGCGCATTGCAGCAGAGAAGGCATTCACCTACGGCGTGGTCAATGCCGTGGATGTATTGACGGCGGTGCAGAACGAGTTCACGGCACGTCGCGATCTGCTCAAGACTCAGTACGACTTTATAACCAACCTGTTTATCCTGAATCGCTGGGCTGGAAAGTTGTCGCAAGAAAGCGTCGAGAACGTCAATGTCTGGTTGAGTGGGAATGATCAAGCGATCACTCCACCAGAGACGCTGCGCAAATAAGTTGTCGGTCGTTAACCATTTTTTGTGTATCGCGTATTCGACTAGTTGGGTCGTTTAACAAGCGATGTTGGTTTTTGAGGCGATAAAGGCAGGCACTGAAGCGATAGCTCAAGTTTGGCTGCGCTTGCAGAGCAAGCGCAGCTATCGACAATTAACGACGAGATGTATGCATTGAAAGCAGGGCGCGACGAAGAATCGCGACACCCACGCCGAGAATGAATCCAAAGATCAGACCAAATCCAACGATCAGGGCTTTCTTCGGTTTTATAGGCGCTTGAGGTGCTGTCGCATCTTTATCAACTTGAACCAGGTTGAATTGATCGAAGTTTACACTCAGCTGTTTCAGGTGAGTCAACTCTCCGCTAATATCTGCAAACTCCTTGAGAAACAACTCAGGATGATCCCGCTCCTTGAGCAGTGCCGCTTCACGGTTTGTAGCCAGCAGGCTGAGTTCTTTTTGAATATCATCAATGCGCGGCTCGGTGAAGTCATCGGAAGTACGAGCTACCAAGGTGGCGCGTTCTGCTTCCAGTGCCGCCTGTCCCAGGAAGTACAGCGGTATTTTCTGATTGTTGACTTCCGTGCGGATCATGTTGCCCTGATGTGCCTGCTCTCCATCTCCCAGTGCCGAGGGCGTGGTGGGTTTTACAATGCCGAGTTTCTTGGCGATGACGATCGCTTCATCAAGCTCTTTGATGCGGTTTTGTCTGCGGCTTTGCAGTTGTTGACGCAGTGCTTTGAGTTCGTCTTGAAGTGTTTGTTTCTTTAACTTGTCTTTTTCCAGCAAGTGGGCAATTTTTGAGTCTTTTTCCGCCTCATAGACGGATTTTTTTGACTCCAGCTTCTTTTCTACGTTGTCGATACGGTTGGCAACCAGTGTTTTCAGGTTCGCGGCAGCTTTTTCTTTTTCGACTTTAACGACGAAGTCGGTAAAGGCTTTCAAGATGCCTACACCATCTACACCCTGAGGGTATCTGAGACTAAGGCCAACGGCTTCGGTAAGGCTGGAGCTTTTTTTAGGGTCGATTTTTTCAAGCGAAAATGCTTTTTCGTTGAACTTCTCAAATGTTTCTTCAATGGATTGCCCAGGTGCCTGCAATGGTGCAAGGAACTGTGGGTTGGCCTGGAAGAACTTCAGGCGGACATCATAAGACTGCATTGACGAGCCGATGTTATTCAGTGCGTCATTTGGCAGGATTTTGTAAAGTCCGGACTCATTTAGCTCGTCCAGGTCGGCCAGTGGAACAGGTCGAACAGTAGTTTCAACTTCATATTCCGGTGTTGCCAATAGGGCATAAGCAATAGAGGCAGTAACAGTCAGTGCAGTAAACAGTAAAACAATCGCCCGTTGGCTCCAGAGGCTACCAATAAGCTCCTTTACTTCAGCAACTTCGTGTCCGGGGGTATTAATTGTATTTACTGGAATGTTCATCACGCGCTCTGAAAGTTTGGACAGACGCTCCAAAGTGTATCTGGAAAATAATCGTCATCCAGGTTGGAAAAATTTACATCTGGTTAAATTTTTTTGGATTTTCCTGCATTTGATACCAAACAGCAAGGGTGAGAAAGGCTCGCAGATACGAGCGCAGGCGGATCAGGCGTCGCTTCGATACCTTCAGGGACGGGTTCGAAGCATGCGACTCCTGTCCCTCGGTTACCGTTGAAAGCGCTCTGTTCATCCACCCCATCCCTTATCGGTCGGCCCGCAATACCGTTCACTCCATCGCCTGGGCTCGGTGCTGTTTCGTGTTCGTTCAGGGTCTACTCTCATTCTGGCCGGGCCACCGAGGAGAGCCGACCGTTTCTCGGGAAAAATAAATTACGTCTATCATGTTTTATTTGAATTATGACTATAATAAAAACCGCTTGCGCCGAAGTGCTTTGGCGTCAGGCGTCTTTCAGCATCCTTCAGGAGCACCGTCATGAATTCAGTTCAGTCCCAAGGTACGGCCCTCGTCACCGGCGCTTCTTCCGGTATCGGGGCGGTTTACGCTGAGCGGTTGGCAGCCCGTGGTTTTGATTTGTTGCTGGTGGCTCGCGATGAGCAGCGACTGGAAGCGGCGGCGAGCAAGCTACGCTCGGAATATGGGGTCAAGGTTGAAGTGCTGAAGGCGGATCTGACCCAAAAAGCCGACGTGCTGCAGCTCGAGCAGCGGCTGCGCAGCGATTCAAGTATCAGTCTGTTGCTCAACAACGCCGGCATAGCGGCGGACGGGTTATTGGCCAATGCCGATACCGATCAGATGGAGCGAATGATTCAGTTGAACATCACCGCTGTCACGCGGTTGGCCTCGGCGGCTGCAGCCAGTTTTACCAAGGCCGGGCGCGGCACGATTATCAATATTGCCTCGGTGGTGGCATTGTTTCCCGAGCGTTTCAACGCGACTTACAGCGCCAGCAAGGCCTATGTGTTGAGCCTGACTCAATCGTTGAACGCCGAACTGGATGGTACCGGGGTGAAGATCCAGGCGGTGCTGCCCGGCGTGACGCGAACCGAGATCTGGGAGCGCTCAGGCATCGATGCGTCGCAGATTCCCGCGGACATGGTGATGGAGGCGGGTGAGATGGTCGATGCTGCATTGTCGGGGCTTGATCAGGGTGAATTGATCACCATTCCTTCGTTGCCCGATGCGGCGGATTGGGATGCGTTCGTGGCGGCGCGCCTTGTGATGGCGCCTAACCTTTCCAAAAGCAAAGCCGCTGAACGTTATCGGTAAGCGCCATCAATTGGCTCGAGGTGTGTGTGGTATGAAAGATCGTCGTGTGGTTGTAACGGGCATGGGCCTGGTGTCGCCGCTGGGCAGTGGTGTTGAGGTTGTCTGGGAGCGGCTGCTGGCCGGGCGTTCCGGGCTGCGCAATCTGCCGGATGAGGTGGTTGCCGATCTGCCGGCCAAGGTCGGCGGTGCGGTGCCGACGCTGGCTGATGATCCGCAGGCGGGTTTCGACCCCGATCGGGCAACCCCGCCCAAGGAACAGAAGAAGATGGACCGCTTCATCCTGTTCGCCATGGAGGCCGCACGTCAGGCACTGGAGCAAGCCGGCTGGCAAGCGCTGGACGCCAATGCCCAGGAGCGTACGGCTACCATCATCGGTTCAGGCGTGGGTGGTTTCGGCGCGATTGCCGACGCGGTGCGTACCACCGATAGCCGTGGCCCGAGACGTTTGTCTCCATTCACTATTCCTTCATTTCTGGTCAATCTTGCGGCAGGTCATGTGTCGATCCAGCATGGCTTCAAGGGGCCTCTAGGCGCGCCGGTCACGGCATGCGCTGCCGGGGTTCAGGCGATTGGCGACGCGGCGCGGCTGATTCGCGTCGGTGAGGCGGATATCGCGGTGTGCGGTGGTGCGGAAGCGGCGATCGATCGGGTCAGCCTTGCCGGGTTCGCGGCGGCTCGCGCCTTGTCCAGCGGCTACAACGAAACGCCCGAGCGCGCTTCGCGACCTTTCGACAGCGGCCGCGACGGTTTTGTCATGGGGGAAGGGGCCGGGCTGCTGGTCATCGAGTCTCTGGACCATGCGCTGGCTCGCGGCGCTCAACCACTGGCGGAGCTGGTCGGCTACGGCACCAGCGCCGATGCCTATCACCTGACCGCCGGCCCGGAGGATGGCAGCGGTGCGCGGCGAGCGATGTCGTTGGCATTGGCGCAGGCCGGTGTTTCACCGGCTCAGGTCCAGCATCTGAATGCTCATGCAACCTCGACTCCGGTGGGGGATCTGGGGGAACTGGCGGCGATCAAGGCATTGTTCGGCGCGCAAAATGGTATCGCTGTGACTTCGACCAAGTCGGCGACCGGGCATTTGCTCGGTGCAGCGGGTGGACTTGAAGCGATCTTTACGCTGCTGGCGATCCGCGACCAGATCGTGCCGGCGACGCTCAATTTCGAGAACCCGGACCCTGCCTCTGAAGGTGTCGACATCGTTCATGGTAGCGCGCGGCCGATGGCCATCGAATACGCGTTGTCCAACGGCTTCGGATTTGGCGGGGTCAATGCCAGTGTGCTGTTCAAGCGTTGGCAGGGTTAATCCTGTGAGTGTTTGAGATGTTCGCGTGCGACGTCGAGAATCCTTTGGGCAAATTCGGCGTCTGCAACGCTGCGCGATAACAGCAAGGCGCCGACCAGCGTCGACATGATGACGATGCTGCGGTTTGGGGTGCCTTCGCCGTCAAGGGTGTTGCGGATCTGATCGAGTCGCGCCTGGAGCACGACGTCGCTGGTTGGGCTCGGTTGACCACGCAGGCCCAGTTCCGAGGAAATGGTTGGCAGCGGACAGCCTTCGTGGGGGGAGGTTTGATGCCATTCGGACAGATAGGTGTCGATGAAGGTTTCGAGTGGGTGTTCCTCGGCGAAGATTTGCGCGCACAACCCGTCGACTTGTACGCCAGCCTCTTGCAAGGCTTTTTCTACCAGTTCGTCTTTGGACTTGAAGTGCGAATAAAAGCCACCGTGGGTCAAGCCCAGCGCTTTCATCAGGGGTTGCAGCCCGGTCGCGCCGATACCGTCGCGTCGAAATCGCGCTGAAGCTTCCTTGATAATGCGTTGGTGGGTCTGGGCTTTATGGTCCTGCGAGTAACGCATCTGATATCTCCGCATCAATGCGGCCCATATTAACCAATGAAAATTGCATGGTGACTGTACTTCTACTTCTAAAGAACATGCAGATGCTTCGATATCGGTACAAAGCCGCATGATTTCAGGCAGTTTTCACGCAAAAAATAAACCCCGCCGTTGCAGGCGGGGTTTTCATTCAGCGGTCCTGCGCTTCCTTGGCGTCCATTTCCGCATTGCGTTCGGCGACGCGCTTACGTTGCTCTTCGGTCAGTTCGACCTTGTTGGCGGTGTCGCGCAGCATCATCAGACCACCAACGATCGAGCCGATGGCAACGACCAGAATCAACCAGGCATACCAGGGCATAGGACTCTCCTTGAAAAGCAGGCGGTTCGGCGAGGGTTCGCCAACCGATCGTGCATACCACTTTGAGTGATGGGGTTTTATCGCAGTTCCATCGCTTTCATCCTCATTCTATGCCTGTTGTTCAAGGTCCACTCGAACGCTTTCAAAGTCCGGTCAGCATCGCATCCGCCGGTGCGTCGGCGCGCAATTGCGCGGTGAGCGTGAAGTACACGAAACCAGCCGCCATGAAGCCCAGGAAGATCAGGCCGATCAAGGTGTTGAACCAGGCCATCGCAATCAGGCACACCACCGCCAGCATCAATGCAATGAACGGCACCAGCGGGTAGCAGGGGGCGCGGAAGGTGCGCTCCAGGTTTGGCTCGGTTTTACGCAGTTTGAACAGGCTGAGCATGCTCATGATGTACATCACGATGGCGCCGAACACGGCCATGGTGATCATCGCGGCGGTCAGCGTCATGCCGCCGAGGTTGATCAGACCGTCGCTGTAGATGGCAGCGATGCCGATGACACCGCCGGCGATGATCGCCCGGTGCGGGGTTTGAAAACGCGACAATCTGGCCAGGGACGCCGGCAGGTAACCGGCCCGGGCGAGGGCGAAGAACTGCCGCGAGTAGCCGAGGATGATCCCGTGGAAACTCGCTACCAGGCCGAACAGGCCGATCCACACCAGCATGTGCAGCCAGCCCGAGCTTTCGCCTACCACGGTCTTCATCGCTTGCGGCAGCGGGTCGTTGATGTTCGACAGGGTGCGCCAGTCGCCGACGCCACCGGCGAAAAACATCACACCCATCGCCAGCAACACCAGGGTCAAGATACCGCTGATGTAGGCCTTGGGAATCGTGCGTTTCGGGTCCTTGGCTTCTTCGGCGGCCATGGCTGCGCCTTCAATGGCGAGGAAGAACCAGATGGCAAAGGGGATCGCCGCGAACATCCCGGCAATCGCCGGAGCACCGAACACGTCGGAGCCGGCCCAGCCATTGAGCGCGAAGTTGCTGAAGCTGAAGGCCGGAGCGACCACGCCCATGAACACCAGCAATTCAGCGACCGCCAACACGCAGACCACCAGCTCGAAGGTCGCCGCCAGTTTCACGCCGAGGATGTTGAGGCCCATGAACACGATGTAGGCACCGACTGCCGCGTGTTTCGGGTCCAGGGCTGGAAACTGGACATTGAGGTAGGCACCGATGGCCAGGGCAATCGCGGGTGGAGCGAAGACGAATTCGATCAAGGTCGCCAACCCGGCGATCAATCCGCCTTTTTCGCCAAAGGCTCGACGGCTGTAGGCAAAGGGGCCACCGGCGTGAGGAATGGCGGTGGTCAGTTCGGTGAAACTGAAGATGAAACAGGTGTACATGGTGGCGACCATGAACGAGGTCACCAGGAAGCCCAAAGTCCCGGCCACGCCCCAGCCATAACTCCAGCCGAAATACTCCCCGGAAATCACCAGCCCGACCGCGATGCCCCACAGATGCAATGTGCCCAGCGTGGGTTTGAGTTGTGTGTTCATGCGATTGCTCCCTGAGTGGTTTGGAAAGCTCAGGGGAGGGCTGTGCAGCGGACGTGCCATTTTGCGATAGTACGTCGTAATGGCGGGAAAGCTGTCGTATCGGGGATGTTCGCTACTGGATGCGCGAACTTTGTGCGTCAGTCAGGGGCGCCGTTGCGGCAAGTGCCGCTTTCGCGAGCAAATCCGCATGCCCGCTACCCGACACCGGTGCGGGCAGCGGTTGGTGCTCAGGATTGTTCAGTCAGGCATTCGCGCAGCGCTGTTTGCCAGTCCGGTTGGCTGACGCCCCAGTCGCGCTGCAAGCGACTGCAATCGAGTCGCGAGTTGAGCGGCCTGGCGGCGGGTGTGGGGTAGTCGCTGGACGGGATCGCAAACAGGTCGGCGCAAGGCTTGCCCTGTTGTCTCAGTGCTTCGCCGATCGCCTGGGCGAAGCCGAACCAGGAGGTCTCACCTTGTGCGCTGAGGTGATAAGTACCCCAGTTGGCCACTTCGTTCGCCTGCCAGTGTTCAATCAAGGCAAGGGTGCTGTTGGCGATTGTGCCGGCCCAGGTAGGTGCGCCGATTTGATCGGCGACTACACGTAACTCCGCTTTCTCTTGCAGCAAACGTTGCATCGTCAGCAGAAAATTACGGCCATGAGTTGAATAGACCCAACTGGTACGCAGGATCAGGTGTTTACCTTGCATGTCCCTGATGGCCTGCTCACCGGCCAGCTTGCTCTTGCCATACACCCCAAGCGGGTTGGGCGTGTCGTCCTCGTTGTAAGGCGCGGCTTTGGTCCCGTCGAACACATAGTCCGTGGAGTAATGGATCAACGGAATGTCGAGAGCCAACGCTTCTTCGGCAAGAATGCCGGGAGCTACGGCGTTAATGGCAAAGGCGGATTGCGGCTCGCTTTCTGCCAGATCAACCGCCGTATGGGCCGCGGCGTTGATGATCAGATCAGGCCGGACGGTTTGCACCTGACGGCGGATCTGATCGGGTTGCGCGAGATCGAGTTGGTCACGACCCAATACGATCAGTTCGCCGACCGCCCCCAGTCGCCGTTGCAATTCATGTGAAACCTGACCGTGCCGGCCATTGATGAGTATTTTCACCGGAACAGTCCAGTCTCGTTACCAGGCAAGCCGGGCCCGTACAGGATCATTGCTCTTCCCCTGCCAGTTTGGCCAGGTACTGGCCATATCCGGTCTTGCCGAAGTACCGGGCGCGTTCGAGCAACTGATCTCGGTCGATCCAGCCATTTTCATAGGCTATCTCTTCGAGACAGGCGACTTTGAGGCCTTGGCGGTGTTCGATGGTTTGCACGTATTGAGAGGCTTCGAGCAAGCTGTCGTGGGTGCCGGTGTCGAGCCAGGCGAAGCCTCGACCAAAACGCTCGACCTGCAGATCGCCACGTTGCAGATAGGCATTGTTGACGTCGGTGATTTCCAGTTCGCCGCGCGGCGAAGGTTTCACCGCCTTGGCGATTTCGATCACATCGTTGTCGTAGAAATACAGGCCGGTAACGGCATAACTGGATTTCGGCTTTTTCGGTTTTTCTTCGATCGAAAGCGCACGGCCTTCGCTGTCGAAATCGATGACGCCGAAGCGCTCGGGATCCTTGACCCAGTAACCGAACACGGTGGCACCGGAGGAGCGTTGTGCCGCGCTCTGCAGTTGCTCGCCAAAGTGCTGACCGTGGAAGATGTTGTCGCCCAGGATCAGGCACACAGGGTCATCGCCGATGAACGCTTCGCCAATCAGGAAAGCCTGGGCCAGACCGTCCGGTGAAGGTTGCTCGGCAAAGCTGAAATTCACCCCGAACTGGCTGCCGTCACCCAGCAGGTTGCGATACTGCGGCAGGTCCTGCGGGGTGGAGATCAGCAGGATATCCTTGATGCCGGCCAGCATCAGAACCGAGATCGGATAGTAGATCATGGGCTTGTCGTAGACCGGCAACAGCTGTTTCGACACGCCGAGCGTAATCGGGTGCAGGCGCGTGCCCGAGCCACCCGCCAAAACGATGCCTTTCATCATGCGAGCAGCTCCTTGGGATTGATGGCGCCAAGGCGTTCACCTTGATAGCTGCCGTCCTGGACGCGGCGGCACCACTCCATGTTATCCAGGTACCATTGAACGGTTTTGCGCAGGCCGGTTTCGAAGGTCTCTTCGGGCACCCAGCCCAGTTCGCGTTCAATCTTGCCGGCATCGATTGCATAGCGCAGGTCATGACCAGGACGATCCTGGACAAACGTGATCAGGTCGGCGTAATGCGCAACGCCCTCAGGTTTGTGCGGTGCCAGCTCTTCAAGCAGGGCGCAGATGCCGCGCACCACGTCGATGTTCTTTTGTTCGTTGTGCCCGCCGATGTTGTAGGTCTCGCCGACGGTGCCGGTGGTCACCACCTTGAGCAGTGCCCGGGCGTGATCTTCGACGAACAGCCAGTCGCGCACTTGCAGGCCATTGCCATACACAGGCAGAGGTTTGCCGGCCAAGGCATTGAGGATGACCAGCGGAATCAGTTTCTCCGGGAAGTGGAACGGCCCGTAATTGTTCGAGCAATTGGTCAGCAGCACCGGCAGGCCATAGGTTCGCTGCCAGGCGCGGACCAGATGGTCGGACGCTGCCTTGCTGGCGGAGTAGGGCGAGCTCGGCGCGTAGGGCGTGGTTTCCGTAAACAGGTCGTCGACCCCGTGCAGGTCGCCGTAGACCTCGTCGGTGGAAATGTGATGAAAGCGGAAGGCGCTTCTCTCGGGTTCCGACAGGGTTTGCCAATAGCCGCGGGCGGCCTCGAGCAGGCTGTAGGTGCCGACGATGTTGGTCTGGATGAATTCCGATGGCCCGTCGATGGAGCGATCGACGTGGGACTCCGCTGCCAGGTGCATGATCGCGTGCGGCTGGAAACGCGCCAGCACGGCACTGACGGTCGCCTGGTCAACAATATCGGCCTGAACGAACTCGTAGCGAGTGTCGTTGGCAATGCTGGTCAGCGATTCGAGATTGCCGGCATACGTCAGTTTGTCCAGGTTGAGCACTTCATGCCCGGTGTGTTGGATCAGCTCGCGAACAAGGGCCGAGCCTATGAAACCGGCTCCGCCGGTAATAAGGATACGCACGTTGGGCCAGCCTTTTTTTCAGTAATGCGAATGGCGGTAGCTTGCAGGCGCGAGCGGGGAGGTGCAAGAGTTCTTGACCCCATTGGGTTGCGTCGCGCCGATCAGGTTGGATTATCCATGACTTGCCGCCTTCACTCACTACTCCGGCGCACAATTTAGAGTTCCAGGTAAGGCACTGCGGGTGTTTTCCGCTCTGGAGCTCGCTCGCGCACCCTGTAACCCCGGCGTAAACCCACTCTTTACGCTTTCTTTATGCCCCGCGCGCACCCTCGGTCTCGTTCCTTTACAGCCTCCTTTCCGACAATGACTCCACACGCGGCAATACGCCGTAACACGGAGAACTTCCATGAGCGTTCTGGACGGAGTGTCACTGCTGCTGGCAGTGGGGCTGTTCATTTATCTGTTGGTTGCGCTGTTGCGCGCGGACCGGAACTAGGAGCGGCTATGCACAGTTATGACTATTGGCTGATCCTCGGGTTTTTCGCCCTGGTATTGGTCCCTGCGCCGTTTCTCGGGCGCTTCTACTACAAGGTGATGGAAGGACAGCGCACCTGGCTGACGCCTGTTCTCGGCCCGGTCGAACGCGGTTGTTATCGTCTGGCCGGCGTCGATCCGCAGGTCGAACAGAGCTGGCAGAAGTACACGCTGGCCTTGCTCGCCTTCAACCTCGCGGGTTTCCTGCTGCTGTTCGCGATCCTGGTGTTCCAGGACCACCTGCCGCTGAACCCGCAAAACCTGCCGGGGCAGGAATGGACGCTGGCGTTTAACACCGCCGTCAGCTTCATGACCAATACCAACTGGCAGGCCTACAGCGGCGAAGCGTCCCTGAGCTACCTGAGCCAGATGGTCGGCCTCACCGTGCAGAACTTCGTCAGCGCCGCCACCGGCCTGGCGGTTCTGGTTGCGCTGTGCCGTGGCATCGCTCGCAAATCGAGCGCATCGCTTGGCAACTTCTGGGTCGACATGACCCGCGCCACCCTCTACGGCCTGCTGCCGCTGTGCCTGCTGCTGGCGCTGTACCTGGTCTGGCAGGGCGTGCCGCAGACCTTCGCGCAGTACGTGAATGCGGTGACGATGCAGGGTGTTGACCAAGTGATTCCGCTGGGGCCGGCTGCCAGTCAGATTGCGATCAAGCAACTGGGCACCAACGGCGGTGGTTTCTTCGGCGTGAACTCGGCGCATCCGTTCGAGAACCCGACGGCGTGGAGCAACCTGTTCGAAGTGACCTCGATCATTCTGATCCCCGTCGCGCTGGTCTTCACCTTCGGCCATTACGTGAAGGACTTGCGTCAGAGCCGCGCAATCATCGCCTGCATGCTGGCGCTGTTCCTGATCGGCGGTGCGACTTCGTTGTGGGCCGAGTACCAGCCGAACCCTTCATTGAACAATGCCGCTGTCGAACAGACCGCGCCACTGGAAGGCAAGGAAGCGCGCTTTGGCACCACTGCAACGGTGCTGTGGTCGGTGACCACCACGGCCGCGTCCAACGGTTCGGTGAACGGCATGCACGACAGCCTCAATCCGCTGAGCGGCATGGTCGCGCTGGTCAACATGATGGTCGGTGAAGTGATCTTCGGCGGCGTCGGTGCCGGGCTCTACGGCATGTTGCTCAACGTGCTGATCGCGGTGTTCCTCGCCGGCCTGATGATCGGCCGCACCCCGGAATACCTCGGCAAGAAGCTGCAGGCCAAAGAAGTCCAATTGCTGGTGGTGACCCTGATGGTCATGCCGATTGGCGTACTGGTACTCGGCGCGATCGCCGCCAGCCTGCCTGGCCCGGTAGCCGCCGTCAGCAACCCCGGGCCCCACGGTTTCAGTCAGTTGCTCTACGCCTACACCTCGGCCAGTGCCAACAACGGCTCCGCGTTCGGTGGCTTCGGTGCCAACACACCGTTCCACAACCTGATGCTGGGCCTGGGCATGTTGATCGGTCGCTTCGGCTACATCCTCCCAGTCCTTGCATTGGCCGGCAGCCTGGCGATGAAGAAAACCGCGCCGATCGGGCAGAACAGCTTCCCGACCCACGGCCCGTTGTTTGTCACCCTGCTGACCGTGACCATTTTGCTGGTGGGTGGCCTGACCTTCCTGCCGACCTTGGCACTGGGTCCTATCGCTGAACACCTGAGCATGGCTGCCTTTTGAATAAGGAGCTGAGGAATCAATGATGAATATGCCCGTAACCAAAACCGTCGCCGTCAAGGCACCGGAACAACCGAAAACCGCGATCTCGGCCCTGTGGCGCCCGGCGCTGGTGCAAGCCTTCGTCAAGCTCGACCCACGGCAATTGCAGCGTGCGCCGGTGATGCTGGTGGTCGAACTGACCGCAATCCTGACCACCGTGTTGTGTTTCATTCCCGACACGGCGGTGCCGACCTTCGTCGCCGCGCAAATCGCCGTGTGGTTGTGGTTCACCGTGCTGTTCGCCAACTTCGCCGAGGCCTTGGCTGAAGGTCGCGGCAAGGCCCGCGCCGACAGCCTCAAGGCCGGCAGCGAGGGCTTGAGTGCCCGGCGCAAAACCAGCAACGGCAGCTTCCAGGTGGTGCCCGCCACCAGCCTGCGCAAAGGTGACATGGTGCGCGTCGAAGCAGGGGAGATGATCCCCGGTGACGGCGAAGTGATCGAAGGCATTGCGGCGGTCAACGAAGCAGCGATTACCGGTGAATCGGCGCCGGTGATTCGCGAGTCCGGCGGCGACCGCTCGGCGGTGACCGGCAACACACGGCTGGTGTCCGACTGGTTGCTGGTGAAAATCACCGCCAACCCTGGCGAGTCGACCCTGGACCGCATGATCGCCCTGGTCGAAGGCGCCAAGCGCCAGAAAACCCCGAACGAAGTGGCGCTCGACATCCTGCTGATCGGCCTGACCCTGATCTTCCTGCTGGTGGTCGTCACCCTGCAACCGTTCGCCCACTTCGCCAACGGCAGCTTGCCGCTGGTGTTCCTGGTGGCGCTGTTGGTCACGCTGATTCCGACCACCATCGGCGGTTTGCTGTCGGCCATCGGTATCGCCGGGATGGATCGACTGGTGCGCCTGAACGTGATCGCCAAGTCCGGCCGTGCGGTGGAAGCGGCGGGGGACGTGCATGTCCTGTTGCTCGACAAGACCGGCACCATCACCTTCGGTAACCGTCGTTGCTCGGCGGTGTATGCCGCCCCGGGTGTGACAGCCAGGGAACTGGCCGAAGGCGCATTGCTGGCTTCACTCGCCGACGACACGGCTGAAGGCAAGTCGATCGTCGAGTACCTGCGTGGCACCCATCCGCAACCGGAACCGTCCGCTGACGTGCTGACCGCCGTGCCATTCAGTGCCGAAACCCGCTTGTCCGGTGTCGACTATCAGGGCCGGGTGTACCGCAAAGGCGCGGTGGACTCGTTGCTGGCCTTCGTCGGCCTGACACGCGCTGACCTGGCACCGGCCTTGTCGCGTGAAATCGACAAGATCGCCCAAAGCGGCGGCACCCCATTGCTGGTGTGTGCCGACGGCAAGTTGCTCGGCGCGATTCACCTCAAGGACGTGGTCAAGCCCGGCATCCGCGAGCGTTTCGCCGAGCTGCGCAAGCTGGGGATCCGCACCGTCATGGTTACCGGCGACAACCCGTTGACCGCCGCTGCCATCGCCGCTGAAGCAGGGGTGGACGATGTGCTGGCCGAAGCCACGCCGGAGAAAAAACTGGCGCGCATTCGTCACGAGCAAAACGACGGTCGCCTGGTCGCCATGTGCGGCGACGGCGCCAACGACGCCCCGGCCCTGGCCCAGGCGGACGTCGGCATGGCGATGAACGACGGTACGCAAGCGGCACGTGAAGCGGCGAACATGGTCGACCTCGACAGCGACCCGACCAAGCTGCTGGACGTGGTGCAGATCGGCAAGGAGTTGCTGGTCACCCGCGGTGCGCTGACGACCTTTTCGATCGCCAACGACGTGGCCAAGTACTTCGCGATCCTGCCAGCGCTGTTCGCCGCGATCTACCCGCAACTGGGCGTGCTCAACGTAATGCACCTGAGCAGTCCGCAGAGCGCGATTCTCTCGGCGATCGTATTCAACGCCTTGATCATTGTGGTGCTGATCCCCTTGGCATTGCGCGGAGTGCGCGTACAGGCGGCGAGTGCGGCGGCGTTGCTGCGACGCAATCTGCTGATCTACGGCCTGGGCGGGATCCTGGTGCCGTTCGTGGGCATCAAGGCGATCGACATGCTGTTGACGGCGTTGCATCTGGTTTAGCGATAGGTAGCTGTGGTGGGGCTGCAAAGCAGCCCCACCCCACACGCCACATTTGTTCAGGCATACCGCAATCACCAGGATGACGACTGCTTCGCAGCCGAACGGGAGCAAGCTCCCTCGCCACAGGTAATGTGTTTGTTTTCACCGAATTCGAGGATTTTGAGATGTCCACATTGATACGCCCGGCCCTGAGCCTGCTGGTCCTGATGACGCTGATTACCGGCGTTGCCTATCCACTGGTGGTCACTGGCGTGGCCCAGGTCGCGTTCCCGTATCAGGCCAACGGCAGCCTGGTGCGTGATGCCGAGGGCAAGGTCCGCGGCTCATCGCTGATCGCCCAGGATTTCGTCGGCGACGCCTGGTTCCATCCGCGCCCTTCGGCCGGTGCCTTTGCCACCGTGTCGAGTAGTGCCAGCAACCTGTCGCCGAGCAACCCGGCGCTGGCGACGCGGGTGATCGACGATGCCACCAAACAGTTGGTGCCCGGTCAGGGACCGGTGCCATTGGCGCTGGTCACTACCTCCGGTAGCGGTCTCGATCCGCACTTGCCACCGGCGGCGATTGCCTATCAACTGGCGCGTGTCGCGGCGGCGCGCAACCTGCCGGTAGCGACACTGCAACAACTGCTGGACGCGCATATCGAGCAGCCGTTGGTAGGCCCGCCGGTGGTGAATGTGCTTGAGTTGAATCTGGCGCTGGAAAAACTTTAGGTGCGTGGCGCTGCCATTCGCGAGCAAGCCCGCTCCCACACTGGATAGGTGTCGTACACACAACTTGTGGCCACTGAAGATCTTATGTGGGAGCGGGCTTGCTCGCGAAGGCGGTAGAACCGTCACCCATTTCCATCAAGAAAAAAGAGAGCCTCAAGCATGAGCAACTCCGGCCGCGCCGACGCGCTGTTAGCAGACCTGCCCCGCGATGGCCGTGGCCGGCTCAAAGTGTTTCTCGGTGCCGCGCCGGGTGTCGGCAAGACCTACGCCATGTTGCAAGCAGCCCACACCCAATTGCGCCAGGGGGTGAAAGTCATCGCCGGTGTCGTCGAAACCCATGGCCGGGCCGAAACCGAAGCCCTGCTCGGCGGCTTGCCGCAGCAGCCATTGGTACGCTCGGAGTACCGTGGCGTGTTGCTCGAAGAAATGGACCTCGACGGTCTGCTTGTCGCCAAACCAAAACTGGTGCTGGTCGACGAACTGGCGCACACCAACGCCCCCGACAGCCGTCACGAAAAGCGCTGGCAGGATATTCAGGAGCTGCTCGCCGCCGGCATTGACGTGTACACCACGGTCAACGTCCAGCATCTGGAAAGCCTCAACGACCAGGTGCGTGGCATCACTGGCGTGCAGGTCCGCGAAACCCTGCCGGACTGGGTGTTGCAGGAAGCCTACGAACTGCTGCTGATCGACTTGCCGCCACGGGAGCTGCTCGAGCGTTTGCGCGATGGCAAGGTCTATGTGCCTGAGCAGGCGCGGGCGGCCATCGATGCGTTCTTCTCCCAGACCAACCTCACGGCCCTGCGCGAACTGGCGATGCAAACCGCGGCGGCTCAGGTCGATAACGATCTCGCCCAAGGGTATCGTCAGTTGGGGCAAGCGGCGCCGGCCGTACGCGGGCGATTGCTGGTAGGGGTGGACGGCGATGCCCAGGCCGAACGCCTGGTACGCCATGCCAGTCGCGTGGCCCAACGGCGGCACCTGCCCTGGAGCCTGGTGCATGTGGACAACGGCAGCGTGCGTGACGAGCAGTCGCGCCTGCGCCTGCAAAGCGCCCAGCAACTGGCCGAACGCCTCGGCGGCGAAGTGGTGTTGCTGCGCGCCGGTGAGGTGGCGAAAACCCTGATCCAGCATGCCGCCGAACGGCGTGCCAGCCTGGTGCTGGTCGGCCAGTCCCGGCCGCGCTTGCGCCGGCGTCTGTTCGGTGGCGGGCTGGCGGCGCGGCTGCTGCGCAATGCGCGCGGACTGGAAATCAACGTTCTCGATAGTGATCACCAACAGCATCAACTCCATCAACGCTCAATGCAGTCGCTGATCTGGTTCGACTACGTGTTGGCGGTGGTCGCGACGGTTCTGGCCAGTGCCCTGGCCTGGGCCGTGGCGAGTGTACTGCCGCTGCCGAACATCTCGCTGGTGTTCCTTGCCGCTGTGCTGCTGGTGGCGGTGCGCAGCAGTCTCGGACCGGCGCTGGCCTGTGCGGCGCTGTCGTTTCTGACCTATGACTTTCTGTTCATTCCGCCGAATTTCTCTTTCAGCATCCAGCGCGAAGAAGACGTGCTGACCTTGCTGTTCTTCCTGCTGATGGCGGCCCTCACCGGCAATCTCGCGGCGCGTCAGCGCCGGCAATTGCAGGCCCTGCGCGACACCCAGGAAGAGACCACTGAACTGCTCGACCTGTCACGCAAACTCACCGCCGCCACCGATCGCCAGGCCGTGGTCAGCGCGGCCGCCCAACACCTCAACGGTTGGAGCGACGTGCAACTGTGCCTGCTCAATCGCGACGGGCAAAACGGCTGGAAAGTCGAAACCGGTGGCCCGCTGGAGTTCACCGAAGCCGAACGCGCCGCCGCCGATTGGGCCTGGCAGCACGATCAACCGGCGGGCGCGGGCACCGGCACCTTGCCGTTCGGCCGCTGGTGGTGGTGGCCGTTATCGGTGGAGGACGGTCCGCTGGCGTTACTCGGCGTATGCGCCAGGGAAGGTCAGACCCTAAGCGGCCAGCGCCGTCGCTTGTTGACCGCGCTGAGTCAGCCACTGGCCCAGGCGCTGGCCCGGGCGCAACTGGCCGACGATTTGGAAGCGGCGCGGCTGCACGGCGAAACCGAGCAGTTGCGCAGTGCCTTGCTGGCTTCGGTGTCCCACGATTTGCGCACACCGCTGACGTCCATGCGCGGCAGTATCGACAGCCTGTTGGCCCTGGGTGAAGCGATCCCGCTGGAGGATCGCCGCGAACTGCTCGAAGGCACCCGCGATGAAGCCGAGCGTCTTGATCGTTATATCCAGAATCTGCTCGACATGACCCGGCTCGGTCACGGTGCCCTGAAGCTGGCGCGGGACTGGGTGTCGCCGGCCGATATCGTCGGCAGTGCGCTCAATCGCTTGCGCGCGGTACTCGTGTCGCTGCAGGTCAGCACCGAAGTACCGGCGGATTTGCCGCTGCTGTTCGTCCACGCTGCACTGATCGAACAGGCACTGATCAACGTGATGGAAAACGCCGCGCGGTTTTCGCCACCCCGCGGGCGTTTGCAATTGCGCGCCGGGGCCGATGACAGTGAGCTGTTTTTCTCGGTCAGCGATGAGGGCCCGGGGATTCCAGAGGAGGAGCGGGCGAAGATCTTCGACATGTTCTACACCGCGGCCCGGGGTGATCGTGGCGGGCAGGGAACCGGATTGGGGTTGGCGATCTGTCAGGGCATGGTCGGTGCCCATGGCGGGCGCATCAGCGTCGCCGACGGCATCGAGGGGCGCGGCACCTGCATCACGTTGCACCTGCCGCTACAGGCTCAGCCGGGATACGAAGGTGAAGCCTGATCCTGCTTGCGCTACTCTCTTGCCACTTATCAGTGTTGATGTGAATTCATGAGCCAGACCGCGACCATCCTGGTCATTGACGACGAACCGCAGATCCGCAAGTTCCTGCGCATCAGCCTCGCCTCCCAAGGCTACAAAGTGCTGGAGGCCGGCACCGGCAACGAAGGGTTGGCGCAAGCCGCGTTGAACAAACCGGACTTGCTGGTGCTCGACCTCGGCTTGCCGGACATGGACGGCCAGCAGGTCTTGCGTGAGTTTCGCGAGTGGTCGACGGCGCCGGTATTGGTGCTCTCGGTGCGCGCCAGTGAAGGGCAGAAAGTCGAAGCCCTGGATGGCGGTGCCAATGACTACGTGACCAAGCCGTTCGGCATTCAGGAGTTCCTGGCGCGGATTCGTGCGTTGTTGCGCCAGGCGCCCGTGGGGGAAAGCCAGCCAGCGGCGCTGAGTTTCGGCCCGTTGACGGTCGACCTGGCGTATCGCCGGGTGCTGCTCGACGGTGCCGAAGTCGCCCTGACTCGCAAGGAGTACGCCGTGCTGGCGCAACTGGCGCGGCACCCCGGGCGGGTGATCACCCAGCAGCAATTGCTCAAGGACATCTGGGGGCCGACGCACACGGAAGACACTCATTACCTACGTATCGTGGTCGGGCACTTGCGCCAGAAACTGGCGGATGACCCGACCCAACCCAGGTTCATCGTGACCGAGGCGGGGGTGGGGTATCGGTTGTTGAGTGAGTAGTTTTGAAGTTTTTTGGTAACTGATCTGGCGCTTTCGCGAGCAAGCCCGCTCCCACAGGGTTCGTGTGACCGACGCGGTCATTGTGGGAGCGGACTTGCTCGCGAAGAGGCCCGGATAGTCACCCGAGAATTTTCAGACGCTCAGTTCTGCTCACTTTCATAGCGATCCAGCGTATCCCGCGCAATCTCCCTGCCCAATGCGATCAGCTCCGGCGCCTTGTAGAACTCGAAAAACCGGCACACGCGCTTGGGCACGTTGATCAGGATGTCTGGTGGGTACCCGGCAATCTTGTACTGCGCCAGCGACGTCTGCATTACCTCGAAACTCTGGTTGATCAAATCCAGCAGGGACGCCGGCCCGACGTTGTCGATGATGAACGAACCGGTGGCCGAGCGGGGTGCGCCGCTGGCTTCCGGAGCGGCCGCGGGTTGCTGCGCTTCGGGCTCGGCGGATTCGATCCACGGATTGAGATCCGCGCCTTCAGCCCTCAGGGCTTCCCGCTCCAGGATCAGCAATTGCTCGGCCTGTTTACGGCGGAACGGCAGCTTCGAGCCGAGGGAGTTGATCAGGCTGTCGAAGCGGGTCTTGAAGGCGGCGGGACGCTGGATGACCGGCAGTTGATAGTGGCGCTGGTTGGTGGAGTTGAGGTTGACCGCGATGATCAAATCGCAATGGCTCGACACCACGGGCACGATCGGCAGCGGGTTGAGAATGCCGCCATCGACCAGCATGCGGTTGCCTTGCATCACCGGGGTAAACAGGCTGGGAATCGCTGCCGAGGCGCGCATGGCCTGGTGCAGGCAGCCTTCCTGGAACCAGATTTCCTGCTGGTTGGTCAGGTCGGCGGCGACGGCGGTATAGGGGATGCGCAAGTCTTCGATGTTGATCTCGCCGACGATCTTGCGGATCTGCCCGAATACCTTTTCGCCACGAATCGCCCCCAGACGAAAACTGACGTCAACCAGACGCAACACGTCGAGATAGTCCAGGCTCTCGATCCAGTCGCGGTATTCATTGAGTTTGCCGGCGGCGTAGATCCCGCCCACCACCGCGCCCATGGAGCAGCCGGCGATACAGGCAATGTCATAGCCGCGCCGTTCGATCTCTTCGATGACCCCAATATGTGCATAACCCCGGGCTCCACCCGAGCCCAATACCAGTGCGACACGCTTTTTCATGAATCGCCCTCGTTTGAATGGTTCAACAATGCACCCATCGAGGGGCACGCTTCAATCGTCATGGTCGTTCGATGGGGTAAGAGCGTCGTATTTTCGACACTCCATGGCGGCGCATGGTTATTCTCGTCAGCGCTATAGTTTGCACAGCGGACCAACGGCACTTTTCAGGTGCCACAACGTCTTACCTGCATGACTGTTGACCTATTCTTGAGGAGTGAGTGATGAAAGCCTGGATCTGCGTGCCATTGATTGCCCTGGCGCTCGCCGGTTGTGCCGGTAAAACCGCCTACCGCGACAGCTGCGGTAGTAACCTGGATGCGGCATGGCATGAACTGGACCTGGCCAAAGCCGAGGGTTTCGCCGGGACCGTCAGCTACTCCAAGGCCTTGTCGCTGTTGACCGCGGCCAAGACCCAGCAGCAATTCGAGGGGTTCGAGGGCTGCACCAACAAGGCCGAGAAGGCCCGTTTCTACATTCGTGAGTCGCGTGCGGGGCGTTGAAAACACTGCTACTCCTGTAGGAGCCGGCTTGCCGGCGATAGGCTCTCGAATGTTACCGTGGCCTGATATCGCCATCGCTGGCAAGCCAGCTCCTATAGGTAACGCATGGCACTGTTTTACGGAGTAAACCCCCATGATCGATCGGTTGGTGGCTCGTGTTCTGGGCCTGGAGATTCGTCTGCTGGCCTGTCAGGCCCGCTTGAAAGCGCGTACAGACCCTGAGGCGTTACACGATCTGCGCACCACCATGCGTCGGTTGCGCAGCCTGTTGCGACCTTTGCGCGGATTGCCCGGCGTCGAGCAACTGGAAGCGGCCGCCTCGCGGGTGGGCGATCTGACCACGCCATTACGTGATCGCGAAGTGCTGGCGGCGTACCTGCTCCAGCACCATCAACCCCTGGCCGCACAGCAGCGCATGGCGCAGATGGCCGAGGCCTACCCGGCCGTGGCGGCCAGCCCTGAACTTGCGCAGTTGCTGATCGTTCTCGATGCATTTCCGCGTTTTCTGCGCGCCGCCCAACGCCAGGGATTGCTCAAGGGCTTGCGCAAGCGCATCGAAAAGCGTCTGGGCAAACAATGGGAAAAACTCGACGAGGCACTGCACGACCCGACCCACGACCGTCATCGGCTGCGCCTGCTGATCAAGCGCGTGCGCTATGGCATCGATGCTTACCCTGAACTGGATCGTTTGCCGAAAGCGGCCATGCCCCGGTTGAAATCGGCCCAGGGTGCGCTTGGCGACTGGCACGATTGCGTGCAATGGCTGGCCATGGCTGAACGGGAAGCGGATTTACGGCCCTGTGTTGCCGTGTGGGAAGCCACCATGGCCGAGGCTGAAAGCCGTGCGGACCGGGTACTGGAAAAACTCAGCAAGGCCTGCTTCAAATCCTGAGACCTCCCCAGATCCATTGTGGGAGCGGGCTTGCTCGCGAAGGCGGTGTGTCAGTCAGCATCAATGCTTAAGCTGATGACCTCTTCGCGAGCAAGCCCGCTCCCACAGGGTTTTTATGTTCGACATGGAACCTGTGCGGCTCATCTGTCAGTCAAATTGGCCGGAATGGGTGCTGTATAGCCCTCTCCGGCTGGGTAAGATCCCTTCATCTTTTTTCGATCCCTGAGGTTTTCATGCGCTTTTGCGAACTACTTGACGCGGTCCGTAGCCAGCCGATGGACCTGTCTATCCCGGCCTCATGGGCCCAGGGGCGCGCCAGTTTTGGTGGCCTGGTGGCGGCTTTGCAGTACGAAGCCATGCGAGCCCGGGTGCCGGCGGATCGTCCGGTGCGCTCGCTGGCAATCACCTTTGTCGGGCCGGTCGAACCCGAGGTTCCGGTCAGTTTTGAAGTCGACGTATTGCGCGAAGGCAAGGCGGTCAGCCAGGTGCTGGGCCGGGTGATGCAGAAGGGGCAGGTGGTGACCTTGATCCAGGGCAGTTTTGGCGCCTCACGCCCCTCGGAAGTGGCGGTAGCCGCTGAACCGGCACCTGAAATGAAACACTGGGACGAGTGCCAGGAACTGCCTTTTATCGAAGGCGTTATCCCTGAGTTCATGCGGCACCTGGCGATGCGCTGGAGTGTCGGCGGGTTGCCGTTCAGCGGCAGCACATCCCGGAAAATGGGCGGTTGGGTACGCTTGCGTGGCGGCGAAAAAGAAGAGGCCATCAGCGAGGCGCATATCCTCGCGCTGGTGGACGCCTGGCCGCCGGCCCTGATGCCGTTTTTGAAGAAACCAGCGATGGGCAGCACGCTGACCTGGACCATCGAGTTCGTGCAGCCGTTACTGGAATTGAACACCCTGGACTGGTGCAAATACCTCGTTGAGACCGAGCACGCCGCCGACGGTTACGGGCATGCCGCTGCAAAAATGTGGAGCGCGGATGGCCGCTTGATTGCCATGAGCCGGCAAACGGTGACGGTGTTCGCCTGATCAGCGACGGCGGTGGCGTTCACGCCAGGCGCGCCACCAGCCACCGCTGAGAAAGAACCGTGGAAACGTCAGGAACTGCTCGACCAACAAGCGCGATATCGCATCCTTGCGGTCACTGAACGGCTCGGCGGCTTGCGTTTCCAGGCTGTGGCCGTGGCGTTGCAAGGCCAGCGCTGCAATCACGCCGATCACGCCGATGGCGATGTTCGAAAGGGTCAGGCTGAACACCCCGGACACAATCAGCAGGGCCGCGACAATGAACAGCGGCACCGCGATCAGGTGCAACACCAGATTGGTCGGGTGCTGATGATTGTTCGGGTATGCTCGCCATTGCCAGGCGGGAAGGTTGGGGTGACGTTTGCCCATGATGCTGATCCTCGATCCATGTTGAACACATATAGGAAGAATAGGCCCGGTCAATGCTGGCGGCGAATCAAGGCTGGCTATTGGCTTGATAGGCGTCATGGTCTGGATTGATGTTGTCAGTTCTGACGCCTTCGTCGGAACGCCGCCCGGAGCAAGCCCGCTCCCACATTTTGAGCGCCTTCCAACTGTGGGAGCGGGCTTGCTCGCGAAGAGGCCCTTAAAGTTTGAGCTGACCTATCGCCTTGCTCAACTCCCCGGCCAACGCCGCCAGTTCATTGCTGGTGGTCGCCGAGGTTACCGTCTGCTGCACCGTGTTCTCGGTCACGTCACGGATGCTCACCACCGCGCGGTTCATCTCTTCCGCCACCTGACTTTGCTGCTCGGCCGCCACCGCGATCTGCGTGTTGCTCTCACGCATCTGCGCCACCGCGCCGGTGATTTCGGCCAATGCGGCCCCGGCCTCCTGCGCCTGTTGCACGCAGTCGTCGGCCTTGAACGAGCTCTCCTGCATGAAATCCACTGCGTCCCGCGTGCCGGCCTGCAGTGCCGAGACCATGAGGGTGATTTCGTCCGTGGAGGCCTGCACGCGTTTGGCGAGGTTGCGCACTTCATCGGCAACCACCGCAAACCCGCGCCCCATTTCGCCAGCCCGGGCCGCTTCGATGGCGGCGTTCAGTGCCAGCAGGTTGGTCTGCTCGGCGATGCTGTGAATCACGTTGACCACGCCGTTGATCTTTTGGCTGTCCTCGGCCAGGCGCTGAATCATCTCGGCGGTCTGCTGGACGCCAGTGGACAGTCCGGCAATCGAGCGTTGCACCCGCGCCACGACCTCCTGCCCGCTGCCGGCCAGGGTATCGGCCGATTGCGAAAGGTCACGGGTGGCACCCGCGTGTTGGGCGATGTGATAGACCGTGGCGGTCATTTCATTGATCGCCGTGGCCGCCTGATCGGTTTCGCTCTGCTGGCCGAGCATGCCGTGGCGCACTTCATTCATGCTGGTTGCCAGCCGCGCAGCGCCGTCATCCAGTTGCCGGGCGGTGCTTGCGACGGTGTTGACCACCCTTTGATAACCGGCCTGCATGGCGTTGAAGGCATTGGCCATCTGCCCGACTTCGTCAGTGCAAGCCAGTGGCACGCGGGCCGACAGGTCGCCGGTTTTCTCCACGTGCAGCATGACGTCTTTCAAGGTGTTGAGCTGGCTGAGCAGGAAGCGGATCAACAACTGCGAGGCGCCGAGCATTGCCAGCATCAGGATGAGCACGGCCACCGCGTAGTTGGCTAAACGTTCGTTGAACACCTGGCTCAGGCTTGGACCGTGGGCGATGACCGCAACCTGCTGACCACCCGCGCGGGTAAATACTTCGGCGCCCATCAACGGGTTGTCACCGAACAGCGGCATCGCGTTGATCTCGACCCAGCCGTTTGCATCGACGAGTTCGAGCATGGGCTGTCCATTCAGCGATGGTGCCTGCCCGCGATCGAACGTCAGAAGGTTGTCGGCCTTGGGCAGAGGCTGCCCGGCAGGCCAGTCGACCAGCAATCGTGCTTGTGCCTGAGACGAGGCTTGGGACGCATGGACACGGGCCTGTTGTTCGAGGTGTACGGCGTACAGCACCAACAGCAGTGTGGTGACGAAGGCGACTGCGTTGACCGCCCAGAATTTGTATTTCAGCGAGATGTTGCTAAGCCAGGCACCCATGGAGGTCTTCTCTGATAGCGGAAACAGTTTTGGCAAGGTGCCAGTATTGTGCCGCCATGGAGAATCCGGATTTTGATGCAGGTCAATGTGGGAGCGGGCTTGCTCGCGAAGGCGGTGTATCAGTCGACTTCCATGTTGAATGACACGGTGCCTTCGCGAGCAAGCCCGCTCCCACAGGTGGTTCTGTGTTTACTGGGGAATGGAGGGCAACCCGTAGAACGCCCGTGCGCACGCTGTGGTGTGTGCGGCCAGATCCTCCTGGCTTTCCCCGCGATGCAGCGCGACTTCGCGCAATACTTCGGTCAGGTACGCCGGCTCGTTTCGCCCGTTTTTCGGCTTGGGGCGCAAGCTGCGCGGCAGCAGATACGGTGCATCGCTTTCGAGCATCAGGCGTCCGCGCTTGATCTCCTTGACCAGTGGATGCAAATGCGTGCCCCGGCGCTCGTCGCAGATCCAGCCGGTAATGCCGATGTGCAAGTCCAGGTCGAGGTAGCTGAACAGTGCCTTCTGTTCCCCAGTGAAACAGTGCACAACGGCGGCCGGTAGCCGGTCGCGGAAGTCGCGCAGGATTTCCAGCAAACGCTGGCTGGCGTCGCGCTCGTGCAGAAAAACCGGCAACTGCAATTCAACGGCCATGGCCAGATGTTCTTCGAGGACCTTTTCCTGCTGCGGGCGCGGCGAGAAGTCACGGTTGAAATCCAGCCCGCATTCGCCCACGGCCACCACATTCGGTTCGTTGAGCAAGCTGCGCAAACGTCGGGCGCTGTCGGCGTTCCAGTCACTGGCGCAGTGAGGGTGAATACCGGCGGTGGCGAACAGACGCTGAGTGCTTTCGTCCAGTTGCTGGCACAGCTCAAGGGCCTGTTCGCTGCCCTCGACACTGGTGCCGGTCAGCACCAGTTGGCATACGCCGGCCGCGTAGGCGCGGTCGAGTACGGCCCGGTGTTTGTCGGCAAAACTGGGGTTGGTCAGGTTGACGCCGATATCGATGAGTTGCATGGTGCTACCTCGGCCCAAATGCCGGAAAGCATATCAGAGCCGCGGATTTATAAGAAAAGCCAAGAACTACAACGGGTTAACGCTGTCTCTTGAGCCGCGGAGCAGGCTGGGTTGGTAGTTTTGCCATCATTGTGCCAGTCTCTCGCACCTTGCCAGCGCCTTGGGCGCTCTGTTTTTGTCGCCCTGCTTGATGGATTTCGTCATTGAAGCGGGCCTCATATTCTTTCCGGAGAGTGGATGATTCGTCCCTCGGTTTTGCTACTGCTGTGTTGTTCGCTGCTGCTGCCGATGTCGGCGGTCGCGCGTCTGCCCGGGCCGCTGCAAGCCGTACCGGCCAGCAAGGTGCGCGACCTTGGCGAAATTCGCAGCAGCCGTGTGCTGCGGGTGTTGGTCAACCAGAGCCGCAACAGCTCCGGCGAAGTCCAGGGGCAGGCGATCGGGGTCGAATACCATCGCCTGAGAGCATTCGAGCAATACCTCAATGGCCATGCCCGTGACGGTCAGGAAATCACCCTCAAGATCATTCCCAAGGCCAAGGATCAACTGCTCGGTGCGTTGCAGCGCGGGGAGGGCGATCTGGTGGCGCCAGGCGAGTTGCTCGATCTGCAACCGGGTTTCGCCGTCAGCACCAGTGAGCCGATTGCCAGCAACATCCCGTTGGTCCTGGTGGGCATCAAGGGCGAACGCCGCTACACCAGGCTTGAACAGCTTTCCGGCAAGACCCTGGCGTTACCCGCCGGCAGCGCCGCCGGGGATACCGTCAGCCAGATCAATCAAAAGCTTGCCCTGCACAAACTGCCACCGGTCACAATCGAATGGGTCGATCCGAGCCTTGCCGTCGAGGATGTACTGGAGATGGTGCAGGGCGGGATCTTCCACCTGACCATCGTCGAGCAGCCGATCGCCGAACGCTGGGGCAAGATCCTGCCCAAGCTGCGTTTCGACAAGCAGGTACTCATCAGTGATCCGGGCGAAGAGTTCTGGTTCGTGCGCCGTGATGCCTCGATGTTGCGGGCCAGCATTGACCGCTTTCTCACCGGTTACAAAAAACCATCGGATCAGGACGCCGCGTTCCTGCGCATCTATCGTCGCCTCTATCAAGTGCACTATCCACTGGCCAAGGCGGACCGCCAGCGTCTGGAAAAACTTCGCCCGGTGCTGCAGAAACACGCCGATGCCCAGGGCATGGACTGGCTGAACCTGGCGGCGCTGGCCTTCAAGGAGTCAGGCCTGCAGCCCACCGCCCGCAGTGGCGGTGCGCCGACCGGCCTGATGCAGATCACGCCTTCTGCGGCGCAGCGGGTGGGGGTCAACAATATTCAGGACGTCGACGGCAATGTGCAGGCCGGGGCCAAGTACCTGGCGATGATCCGGCGCAAGTTCTTTGCCAGCCCGAAACTCAACGAACGCGAACGCATGGCCTTCGTGCTGGCGGCCTACAACATCGGGCCGGAGCGGGTGCAGGGCATGCGCGCCGAAGCCCGGCGGCGAGGCTTGAACCCCAATCAGTGGTTCTTCCAGGTCGAGCGCGTTGCCATGGAGCAAGTGGGTATGGGGCCGGTCAGCTATGTTAACAGTGTGAACAAGTATTACCTGGCGTTCGACCGGGAGCGGGAGTCGTTGGAGCCTCAGGGACAAAAGGTTGTCTCCCGTAAATAATCAGCTAATTTGATTGTTATGGTGAGATTTTTGCGCTTTTAGCATTTGATTTGCTGATTAATATAGCGGCCAACCCACACACACTTACAAGGAATGAAACAGCATGAGCACACTGATCAACAAGGTACTGTCTACCCGCGCTGGCTACGGCCTGACGGTTCTGCGCATCGTCGTCGGTATCGTCTTCGCCGCCCACGGCTCGCAGAAACTCTTCGGGGCATTTGGTGGTTATGGCCTGGCGGGAACCGCGCAGTACATGGAAAGCCTCGGGCTGACACCGGGTTACCTGATGGCGACACTGGCGGGCGGTACCGAGTTCTTCGCCGGCCTGGCCTTGATCATCGGCCTGCTGGTTCGCCCGGCCGCGCTTGGTCTGATCTTCCTGTCGCTGGTGGCGATTTTCACGGTGCACATCAGCCACGGCCTGTTCATGGCCAACAACGGTTATGAATTCGCCCTGGCGTTGCTCGGTGGCAGTATCGCGGTATTGATCGAAGGTGCGGGCAAACTCTCGGCGGACCGTGTCATCGCCGGCTGACCGCTCTGGCTCAACGAAAAGGCCCGCATTGTGCGGGCCTTTTTTGTTGCGCGTCATTCTTGACACTGTCCAGTCAGCTTCTCTAGGATGTTGCCCATGCGCCGATTTAAACAGCTACTTGCGGGGCGCCAGGTGACTCATCCAGTTGCCGATAGAAGCCAGAACAGGCTTCGAAATACCGCTAAAGCGCTGGTTCGGTGTTGCCTCTCACCTGCCATGCAGACTTTTGAGGCAGAGACACGACACAATGAATGCACTAAACGCCGTTATACGTCCCGCGCCGATCACGGCACACCTGACCCAGCGCAATCCAAAAATCCTGCTTGGCGGCAAACATCAGCCGACGCTCTTGCGTTATCTCGATGGCTGGCCACGTCGTACCGGCGGTCCCGCTGCCTTCCTGATCCAGTTTGTCGAAGACGGCGAGTCGCTTGCCCGTTTTGCCGACGACAGTTTCGATCTGGCGGTCATTCAATCCCCCAGTCTCGAAGACGCGCCTGAAATGATCAGGCAACTGACCCGTGTCGCCCGGCAAGGGCTGATTACGCGCCGTTGAGTTTCACGGGTAGTCGATCGCCACGATATAAACACACTGCTCACCGGTCGGTGTCTGGACCCGCACTTCGGCGTCCAGTGCCTTGCCGATCAGTGCGCGGGCCAGCGGCGAATCAATACTGATCAGGCCCTGTTTGAGGTCCAGTTCGTCCGGCCCGACAATGCGGTAGCGCGATTCCTTGCCGTCCTCGTCCTCGATCGTGACCCACGCGCCGAAATAGACCTTGTTCGGATCGCTGGGTTTTTCGCTGACGACCTTGAGCGCTTCCAGGCGTTTGGTGAGAAAACGCACGCGGCTGTCGATCTCTCGCAGCATCTTTTTGCCGTAGGTGTATTCAGCGTTCTCCGAGCGATCACCCTGGGCCGCGGCTTCGCTGACGGCCTGGGTCACCTGGGGACGGCGTACATGCCACAGTTCATGGAACTCGGCGCGCATCCGCGCTTCACCTTCTGGGGTGATCAGTGCGGTGCCGGCGGTGCGGGGAGGGCGGTAACGGCTCATGGCAACTTCTTGTGGTGGAGACGGCTGGAGTCTATCAACCCTCGCGCAGGACTGTCAGCGGGCTGGCGTTCAATGCCCGACGGGTGCCGAACACCCCGGCCCCACCGATCAGCACGGCACCTATCAATGGCAGCAATAACAACCATGGATGCGGATGCCACGGCAGGTCAAAGGCATAGCGGTAGAGCACCAGGCTCACCAGTTCCGATCCCAATGCCGCCAGTAAACCACTGACTGCACCGAGCAAGCCGAACTCGATCCGCCGCGCCTTGACCAGCAGTTGCCGTTCGGCCCCCAGTGCACGCAGCAGCGCACCCTGGCGAATGCGTTCATCCAGCGTCGCTTGCAGGCCGGAAAACAGCACCGCCATCCCCGCCGCCAATACGAACAACAACACATACTCCACCGCCAGGGTGACCTGGGCGAGGATGCTGCGCAGTTGTTCCAGCAAGGCTTCGACCTGCAGGATCGTCACCGCCGGGAATGCGCGGGACAGGTCGACGATCTGTTGATCATGACCCGGTGCCAGATAGAAGCTGGTCAGGTAGGTCGCCGGCAGATCCTTCAGGGTTCCGGGCTGGAAGATCATGAAGAAATTCGGCTGGAAGTTGTCCCAGTTGATCTCCCGCAGGCTGGTGACTTTCGCCTCGCGATTGACCCCGCCAACGCTGAAAACCATATGGTCGCCAAGCTTGAGTTTCAGGCTTTCGGCGACTTTGCCTTCTACCGACACGCCGGGTACATCGTCTGGCGTTTGTTGGTTCCACCAATTGCCCGCCGTGAGCTTGTTGCCCGCTGGCAGGTCCGCCGCCCAGGTCAGGCTCAGGTCGCGCTGGATTGCCCGATCTCCGGCTGACTCTTTGGTGACGATTTGCTGCACCGGCTCGCCGTTGATGCTGATCAGGCGCCCCGGCACCACTGGGTACAGCGGCGCCGATTGCGCCGATACTGCGATCAGGTGATCGGTGAAGGCTTGTTTATCCGCAGGCAGGATGTTCAGGGCAAAGTAATTGGGGGCATTTTTCGGCAACTGGTTCTGCCAGGTATCCAGCAGCTCGCCGCGCAGCAACGCAATCAGCGCCATCGACAGCAGAATCAGGCCGAACGCCAACGACTGACCCGCAGCGGCGAGCGGATGACGCAGCAATTGGCCGAGTCCCAGGCGCCAGGGCAGGGATGCACGTGCGAGCATGCGCCGCAGACTCTTCAACAGCAGCAGCAACAAGCCGCCCAGCACCAGCGCTGCAATCACGCCGCCGCCAAGCAGGGCAAAGGTCAGTACCAGGTCCAGGCTCAGGCGCCACATGATCAGGCCGAGGGCACCCAGCGCTGCGCCGTAGATCATCCAGGTGCTGGATGGGATCGGCAGCATGTCCCGACGCAATACACGCAATGGCGGAACCCGGCCCAGTGCCGCCAGCGGCGGCAAGGCGAAGCCGGCCAGCGCGACCAGTCCGGTGCCGATCCCGGCAATGGCCGGAAACAACCCACCCGGAGGCACGTCGGTGGGCAGCAAGTCATGCAGTAGGGCAAATAACCCAAGCTGTGCGAGCCAGCCGATGAGGGCGCCGCTGATGCTGGCCAGCAGACCGAGCACGGTTAGTTGCAGGCTGAACAACAGCATGGTTTCCCGGCGTGACAGCCCGAGGCAGCGCAACAAGGCGCTGGCATCGAACCTGCGGGTGGCGAATCGGGTCGCCGATAACGCCACCGCTACGCCGGACAGCAATACCGCCACCAGGCTGGCCATGTTCAAGTAGCGTTCGGCCTTGCCCAAGGCACCGCCGATTTGCCGGTTGCCATCTCGGGCATCCTGCAAGCGTTGGTTGGCGGCAAGCCCTGGTTTGATCAGTTGGCGATAGGTTTCCAGCGCCTGGGCATTGCCACGCCAGAGCTCGCGATAGCTGACCCGGCTGCCGGGTTGCACCACGCCGGTCGCCGAGAGGTCGCCGAGGTTGATCAGCACGCGGGGTGACAGGCTATAGAAGTTGCCGGCGCGGTCCGGTTCATACGTCAGCACTCGCGCCAGCTTCAGGGTTTTCATGCCGACGTCGATGCTGTCGCCAATCTTCAGGTCCAGGGCGGTCAGCAGTCGTGCCTCGACCCAGGCTTCACCGGGTTTTGGTCCTCCACCGGGTTGCTCCACGGCGAAGGGCGCGGGTGCGCTTTTCAGTTCGCCGCGCAGCGGGTAGGTGTCATCGGCCGCCTTGATACTGGACAGCTGGATGCCGTCGTCGGTAGCGATGACGCTGGAAAACTCCACCACCTGCGCATGTTCCAGTCCCAGTTCGACGCCGCTGCTTATCTGTTCGGGGTGCGCAGGCGAACTGCCTTCGAGCAGCAAGTCGGCACCGAGAAACTCGGTGGCGCGCAGCATCATGGCGCCGTTCAGGCGCGCGCCAAAATAGCCAATGGCGGTGCTGGCGGCCACGGCCACCAGCAAGGCGAAGAACAGCACGCGCAATTCACCGGCGCGGGCATCGCGCAGCAATTGGCGGATGGCGAGACTGAACAGGCGCAACAGCGGCAGACGTGCCATCAAGGCTCCAGTGGGGCGACCAGCAGGCCGGCTTCAAGACGGATCAGGCGCCGGCAGCGATGGGCCAGGCGTTCATCGTGAGTCACCAGCACCAGGGTCGTGCCGCGCTCCTTGTTGAGCTCGAACAGCAAGTCGCTGATGCGCTCGCCGGTGTGGCTGTCGAGGTTGCCGGTCGGTTCGTCGGCAAACAGCACGTCGGGCTCGGCGGCAAATGCACGGGCAATCGCCACGCGTTGTTGCTCGCCGCCGGAGAGCTGGCGCGGCGAGTGAGTCAGGCGTTGACCCAGCCCCACGCGTTGCAGCAGTTCGGTGGCGCGCTCGCGGGCGTCTTTGCGGCCATCGAGTTCCAGTGGCAGCATGACGTTTTCCAGGGCATTGAGGCTGTCGAGCAGCTGAAACGATTGAAAGACAAAACCCACGTGCTCGGCGCGGATGCGCGCACGCTGGTCTTCATCGAGGTTGCTCAGGCCTTGCCCGGCGAGAGTGACTTCGCCACTGCTCGGCAGGTCGAGGCCGGCGAGCAAGCCCAGCAAGGTGGACTTGCCGGAGCCCGATGCGCCGACGATGGCCAGGCTATCGCCCTGGTTCAGTTCCAGGCTGAGTTGGTGCAGGATGGTCAGTTCACCTTCCGCGCTGGGAACCACTTTGCTAAGGTCCTTCGCGATGAGAATGCTTGCGCCCATGGAGAGTCCGATGCGTGTCTGGTTTTTGAGTGCTGGCCTGGCCTTGATGTGCATGGCCCAAAACGCAGCGGCGGGTACAGTCCTGATCGTTGGCGATAGTATCAGCGCCGGTTTCGGGCTGGATACCCGGTTGGGGTGGGTGTCACTGCTTGAGCAACGGCTCAAGCGCGAAGGTTTCGACGATAAAGTGATCAATGCGTCCATCAGTGGCGACACCAGTGCCGGAGGCCAGGCGCGCCTGCCCGCGCTGCTTGCAGAGCATAAACCGGAACTGGTGATCCTCGAGTTGGGCGGCAATGACGGCCTGCGCGGCTTGCTGCCAACTCAATTGCAACAAAATCTTGCTTCGATGATCGACAGCTCCCGGGCCAGCGGTGCCAAGGTGTTGTTGCTCGGCATGCAACTGCCACCCAATTATGGCGCTCGCTACACAAAGGCCTTCGTCGAGGTCTACAGCAACCTGGCCGATGAGAAAAAGATCCCGCTGGTGCCGTTTTTCCTCGACGGCGTGGGCGGCCATCCGGACTTGATGCAGGCTGACGGCATACACCCGGCGGTCGGGGCCCAGGACAAGTTGCTGGAAAATGTCTGGCCTACCCTAAAACCGCTGTTATGACACTTTTCTAGAAGCAGGCTTTCGGCTAAGGTGGCGCCCCCGATTTGGAGCCCCCGATGCCGCGTCCTGCCTGGTCACTATTTGCCTACCAACTGATCGAGCCTGACGAACAGCTGGATCTGTTCGCCTGCCAGGAAGTGCGGGTGCATCTGGTGACCCGTCAACTGGAGCTGGGCGGCTCGGCGGACCGCACCTTGTGTGGGAGTCTGTTGCCGGCGCAGCCTCGCTGGTCGAGTGTTGATCGCCGGGTGTTTCAGGATCAGCGGTTGTGTTCGTTGTGCCGGGCTATTCTTGAGTCGCAGAAGCGGGGGACTTCGCCGATCTGGCCTGAGTTGCGGTTTGAGCTTTGATCCTTGGTGGTTGTGTACATATCCGTTGGTTAGGTAACGGCCACTTATGGTTTCGCCCTTACGGCGAGTCACTTTTTTTACAAGCGCCTAAAAAAAGTAACCAAAAAAACGCTCGCCCCTTGCGTCCGGCCCCTCGCTAAGGCTCGGCGTTCCTTCGCTCCGGTATCCATCCGGGGACACTGCCCTCCGGTCGGCTTCGCTTCGACCTACATGCAGCGTGTTCGACTGCGTCGAACGGCGCTGCGCGCCCATCCCCGGATGAACACCGGAACGAGGCCTCCCGAGGGGGCGGGTGGATCAAGATCAAGAGCTGCAGGCGAGCTAACGCTCGGCCTGATGAGTGGTGAAAAGCGGCGTGTGTACGCCGATCAACTGTAGGAGCTGGCTTGGCGGCCTGTCAGTCGGCCCGATTTTGCAGATATGCCCCAATCCGTGTAATTGGATGGACTCGCCCAAGCCGAGGCGTCAATGCGCCACGGTGGCAGTCTAAACAGCCAACGACAGCGAGGGCGAGTCCATGAAAAATCATAGTTCGTTTGATCAATCCGTGTCTTCTTCCGATTTGTCGGCCTGCACAACCTTGGCGGTCGACTTGGCCAAACAGGTCTTTCAGGTCGCCGGTGAAGATATCCTCGGCCAGGTGCGCTACGAGCAGCGGATCAAGTCGCGCGAGGCGTTTTATGATTTTCTCCGACAGTTGCCGGCGCATGTCGTGGTTTTGATGGAGACCGGTCCGGGTGCCCAGGCCTGGGCCCGGCAGCTGCAAGAGCAAGGTAATCCGGTGCGGATTCTTCCAGCCGGTTTGGTGGCCACACATCGCAGCGGGCCTAAAAATGATCGCAACGATGCGCTGGCGATTCTGCGGGCCAATCGCGATGAAAAAATCTGCGCAGTACCGGTCAAAAGCGTTGCGGCGCTGGCAATGCAGGCGTTGCATCGCGCCCGCCAGGGCTATGTGCGTCGACGCACGGCCCTCAGTAATCAGATGCGCGGCCTGCTGCTTGAGCACGGCGTAGCCTTGGCACAGGGCGATGTTGCGATCAGCCAGAAAATCCCGCGGGTGCTGGAAGATGCCACCCAACCGGTGCCGGGCCTGCTGCGTGAACTGATCGACGAACTGTTGGCCGAGTGGCGCCATTTGGGCGAGCGCATCAGCGTACTGACGGGACGCCTGGAAGTGGCCGCCAACGCTGACATGACGGCGAAGCGGCTAATGACTGTGCGCGGCATCGGCCCGGTCACTGCCACGGCACTGGTGGCCAAGGAAACCAAGCCTGAGCGCTTTCCCAATGCCCGCAAGTTTGCCGCGTACTTTGGCATGGTGCCTGACTAGCACAGCAGCGGGGAGACGGTCCGGTTGGGGGGCATGACCAAGCGAGGTGATGCTTATTTACGCAGCCTGATGATCCAGGGGGCCCATGCGGTGCTGCAACAACTACGACCTGATTCCCAGCAACCCGATGACCGCCGCTTGTTGCACTGGATGAGCCGGTTGGGCCGTAAGGAGGCTGCGATCAGGCTAGCCAACCGCAACCTGCGAATCGTCTGGGTGCTTCTACAGAATGACCAGACTTATCGTCGCCACGCGGGTGATGGCCAGCCAGCGACGATGGGCCACTGAGCGACAGAGTTCTGCCACCGAGGTACTAACCGTCTGACCCTCTGCTGAAAAAAATTGACCCCAGGTAAGACCGGCGTGGATTGATGCCTAAGCTCCTACTGGCCTTCGAGGCCTGACTGTAATCGGCATACCACGAGCTTTTCCAATTTTGGCCAGAAGCCGAAGACGGCTTCCACGAATAGGCCTAATACATAGATGCAACGGGGCAGCGGTTTTTCAAAAGCGGGTAGACAGTGGGGGCGAGTCCATACATAGGAGCTGGCTTGCCGGCGATGGCGATCTGTCAGGCAACATCAATATTGGATGTACCGGCCTCTTCGCGAGCAAGCCCGCTCCCACAGGTTTGATGGTGTTCAAAAAAATGTGTTCGACGCAAATACTGTGGGAGCGGGCTTGCTCGCGAAGGCGGCCTGCCAGCCAACTCAATTCTCACAGACGAACGAACCCGGCAAACAGGCCGGCCGGTAGGCCGCCTCGGTTTGGGTTTTGCGGTGCACGCCCCCCTCGAGAGGCCGAGCGCAGGTTCTGCGCAGTGGGCAACCCGGCATGGATGCCGGGTTAGCCGCCCCCGGCCATGGATGGCCGATGGCGGCGGGCCCACGGAGCAGGACCGGAGCGAGGGCATGCCGAGCCACAGCGAGGCACCGAACGAAAGGGGCAAGAGCCCTTGGTTACTTGGGGCTCTTCCAAGTGACCCGCTGTAAGAGCGGAACCAATAGCCGCCATTACCGCAAAAACGGATATGTACACGTTCAAAAAAGTCAGGCCATCGCTCTATCCCACGCGAGATCGAGGATAATCGCCAAACACCTTGTATCGCCTGCAATCGGGCCATCTCCCCGAAATAACGGACAGCGGTGTACAATCGCGTTCTTATACCCTCAGTTGATCATGCGAAGGATTTTCCGGATGTTGCCGCGCTTTCCTGCCGTCACCCGCTGCCTGACTCTTGCCGCCCTCTTTGTGGCCGGTCCCGTCGCAGCATTGGAGTTTCCCCTGCCACCGCCCGGTGAGGACATCATCGGCCAGGTGCAGGTGATCAAGGCCAAATACGAAGATACCTTCGCCGACCTTGGTACCGCCTACGATCTGGGCTACACGGAAATGGTCGCGGCCAACCCGGGTGTCGATGCATGGTTGCCAGGCGCTGGCACGGAAATCATCCTGCCGACCCGCTTCATCCTGCCACCAGGCCCGCGTGAAGGCATTGTGATCAACCTGGCTGAATACCGCCTCTACTACTACCCGAAAGGCAAGAACGTGGTGTACACGTTCCCGCTGGGGATTGGTCGTGAAGGCTGGGGCTCGCCGATTGCCCACACCAGCATCACCGCCAAGACACCTAACCCGACCTGGACGCCTCCGGCGTCGATCAAGGCCGAGCACGCGGCAGACGGTGATCCGCTGCCCAACGTCGTGCCGGCCGGCCCTGACAACCCGCTGGGGCCGTTCAAGTTCACCCTGGGCACACCGGGCTACCTGATCCACGGTTCGAACAAGAAGTTCGGCATTGGCATGCGCACCAGCCACGGCTGCTTCCGCATGTTCAACAACAACGTGCTGGAAATGGCAGGCATGGTGCCGGTCGGTACGTCGGTCCGAATCATCAACGACCCGTACAAGTTTGGCCTCAGTGGCGGCAAGGTCTATCTGGAGGCGCATACGCCGCTGGACGACAAGGGCAACCCGTCGGTGGTCGACAAGCACACGGCGGTCATCAATGCGATGCTCAAGCGTGAAGACATCACCAACAACCTGCGCATGAACTGGGATGTGGTGCGTGATGTGGTCGCCGCTGAAGACGGCTTGCCAGTTGAGATCGCTGTGCCGAGCAACGGCGTCGCACCGATGGTGTCGAGCACCCCGATCGACCCTCTGCAGTAACGCTTGCAAAGAGCCCGTCGACGCAGACCGCGTCGACGGGTTTTTTATTGCCTGGAGAAACGCCGGGCAATAAAAAAGCCGACCCAAAAAATGGGTCGGCTTGATAACAATCCCGAAGGACTATTACTTGCGGCTAGCTTTGTCCAGCATGCGCAGAGCACGCTCGTTAGCTTCGTCAGCAGTCTGTTGTGCTTTTTGAGCAGCAGCCAGAGCTTCATCAGCTTTACGGTAAGCTTCGTCTGCACGAGCCTGGGAGCGAGCAGCTGCGTCTTCAGTAGCGGTCAGACGTGCTTCGGTTTCTTTCGATGCGCTGCTGCAACCGGTAGCCAGAACTGCGGCCAGAGCCAGAGCAGAGAATTTCAGAACGTTGTTCATCGTGTTCCCCTTCAAGGACTTTCTATTAAGTAGCTATCTCCTCCGATTGAGGAAATAGCCGGCGTACATACTACCCATTACTTGTAGTAAGTAAAACTGACGTGAAGCAAGAAGCAAAAAAAATTGTAGGCGTTGATTCTTTTTCGAGCAACTTTTAACTGAACTGATTAAAAAATATCCAGCTGCAAGGCCCGTGGCTGAGCGAGCTGGCAAGAAAAAGTTCCTTCGGCGCAGCGCTCTTTTTCCCGGTCTGGCTAAAGTCCGCCTATATGGATTCGTCTATACTTTTGTTCGGCTTTTGCGTGGCAGCTCTCAATATCTTTCTCGATGTTCAGGTGACTTTAACAACGGGCGCTCGTCTTAAGTCTCAACATCCGGCAATGTTCAGGCTATCGACCCGGAGTGATCTTCGGTCGAGCCATTCCTGCGTGATCCGGAGCAGCACCCGCCAACCTGCATGATGACGAGCGCACCTTGAGCATTTCTGTCAATGGTGCCTACTATTTGTACGTGCTCGGTAGCGCGAGATCGGTGCAGCTCTTCTCGGTGTCCATTCAGGCACGGGGTGGCGTAGATGTTCCTTCGCCGGAAAAACATCGGTAAGGTAGGGGTCGGAATTCCAGACCCGCGAGGAGTAGTGATGAGCGAGGCGTTGTCCATCCACCATGACCAGGCTGGTCATCAGTTCGAGACCAATGTGGACGGTCATCGTGCCTATCTGACCTATATGGATCTGGGGAAGCAGACCCTGGATATCTATCGCACCTTCGTGCCCAACGCATTGCGTGGTCGCGGTATTGCGGCAGCCTTGACCGAGAAGGCGCTGGAGTACGCTGACGAAATGGGCTACACGGTCATTCCATCGTGCTCCTACGTCGAGCGCTACATGGAGCGTCACCAGCGGCATGCGGCCAAGCTGAGTCAGTGACCTTCGTTAAAACGAACGCATAAAAAAAAACGCCGGGTTCAGCCCGGCGTTTTTTTATGCGCGTTTTTGTACAGCCAATCAGGCGATCAGCTGCGATCGCGTTTCGGCAGCACATCCTTGAGCTTGGCATGCATGCTGCGCAAGGTGTTTTCGGTCGCGGTCCAGTCGATGCAGGCGTCGGTGATCGACACGCCGTATTGCAGGTCGGCGAGGTCTTTCGGGATCGCCTGGGCACCCCAGTTCAGGTGGCTTTCAACCATCAGGCCGATGATCGACTGGTTGCCTTCAAGGATCTGGTTGGCGACGTTTTCCATCACCAGCGGTTGCAGGGCCGGGTCCTTGTTGGAGTTGGCGTGGCTGCAATCGACCATGATGTTCGGCTTGATCTTCGCCTTGTCCAGCGCCTGCTCGCAGAGCGCAACGCTGACCGAATCGTAGTTCGGCTTGCCGTTGCCGCCGCGCAGTACTACGTGACCGTAGGCATTGCCCTTGGTGGTCACGATCGACACGCCACCTTCCTGGTTGATGCCCAGGAAACGGTGAGGGCTGGAAACCGACTGCAGGGCGTTGATCGCCACGGTCAGGCCGCCATCGGTGCCGTTCTTGAAGCCGACGGCCGAGGACAGGCCGGACGCCATTTCGCGGTGAGTCTGGGATTCAGTGGTGCGCGCGCCGATGGCCGACCAGCTGATCAGGTCCTGCAAATATTGCGGGGAGATCGGGTCGAGGGCTTCGGTGGCGGTCGGCAGGCCTTTTTCGGCCAGGTCCAGCAGCAACTGGCGGCCGATGTGCAAGCCGTCCTGGATCTTGAACGAGTCGTCCAGATACGGGTCGTTGATCAAGCCTTTCCAGCCGACGGTGGTGCGTGGTTTCTCGAAATACACGCGCATGACCAGATACAGGGTATCGGACACTTCGGCAGCGAGTGCCTTCAGGCGATCGGCATATTCGTGGGCGGCCTTGATGTCGTGGATCGAGCAAGGCCCGATGACGACGAACAGGCGGTGGTCGGTGCCATCCAGGATGTTGCGAATGACTTCGCGGCCCTTGGTGACGGTGCGCAGTGCGGCGTCGCTCAGGGGAATATCGCGCTTGAGCTGATCAGGAGTGATCAGCGTCTCGTTGGAGGCGACGTTTAGGTCGTTGATCGGTAAATCAGCCATCGTTTACTCGTCAGGTCACGGGTGCCGGCCGCCAGCGAACCCGCGCGGCGGAGCACAGCAAATTAAGCGCGTCGGGGAGCCGAACCTTAGCGCGTTACACCGTGGCTCGACAATGGGCAGACGCCGGTTTGGTGGGCTTTCGCAGTCAGTTTCCCTGCCGCGGGGGGCAAACTGATCAAGAACGCTCCTATTCCGGCACAGGCTGCGCAAAAGCCTTGCGCACTGATTCGTGAGAGAACTCGTCGGCATGTTCCTGGACCCATTCGAGGGCCAGGGCCTGAATACCCTGCAAATCTTCGTGGGCGTCATGCAGGCGGCAGTAGCGTTCGATCTGGCACACCTGCTCACCCATCCGGGCGCTGAACAGCGTTTGTTCGTCGACGAAGGCGATGCCCACCAGATATCCGCGTTTGCGCCGCAGGCACCAGGCGACATAGCCCAGGTAGCGCATGTCCGGGTTCACGGTCGGCATGCGTACCTCGAGCGCCGTGCCGTGACGCCACGCGCGGTGATAATTGCAAGCCATGCCCCCGAGGCTGATAGTGTGCAGCTGTCGTCGCGAAATACAATCAGGTTTCAGCAACGTTAATTCGACGGGAACATCGTCAGGGTGAGGAATAAAACGTCCCATGAACACAGACTCCATGTGTCGGCCATCTGACATTGTTTCCCCCAGTATAGTGGTCGAATTGGAACTGACCGATTTTGACGCCGACCAACGGCTGCTGGCGATGAGCGGCGTATCGCTGGTTATTTTTACCAGTGTCGGCTGCGCCAGTTGCCGTTTTGCCCGGGAGCAATTGCCGACACTCGACCTGGCAGTCGATCGCCTGTGCTGGATCGATGCCGGCAACAACGGCGGGGTGGTCGAGCGTTATCAGGTCTTTCACTTGCCGGCGCTGTTTATCGTTCGCGACGGCGAATTCTTCGGAGCACTGAAATCGCGCCTGACCGACACCGAACTCAATCGGGCGGTGCGCCAGGCGCTGGGTCGAACAGCAGAGGAGTTGCCATGATGGGGACAGTTGCCAGGCCGACGATCGGCATTATCGGGACCGGCGCAATCGGCGGTTTCTACGGGGTGATGTTGGCGCGTGCCGGTTTTGATGTGCATTTTCTACTGCGCAGCGAGTTTTCCGCGGTGGCCGAGCACGGGTTGCAAGTCGATAGCGCGCCCCATGGAGCGCTGAAGCTGAACCCGGTGCAGGCTTACTCGAACGCTGAAGACATGCCGCCCTGCGACTGGCTGCTGGTGGGCGCGAAAACCACCAGCAACGCAGGCCTTGCGCCCGCGATCCTGCAAGCGGCGGCACCGAACGCCAAAGTGCTGCTGTTGCAAAATGGCCTGGACGTCGAAGACAGCCTGCGTGAGTTGCTCCCCGATTCACTGCATGTGCTCGGTGGGCTCTGCTACATCTGCGTCCATCGCGAGGCGCCGGGCGTCATCACCCATCAGGCGCTGGGCGCGGTGCACGTTGGATATCACAGCGGTCCCGCCGAAGGGCCGACACGCACTGCGATCGTCGAGGAGGGTGTCGGTCTGTTTCGCAGCGCCGGCCTCGATTCCCAGGCGATGGCGAATTTGCATCAGGCGCGCTGGCAAAAACTGGTCTGGAATATTCCTTACAACGGTCTCTCGGTTTTGCTGGGGGCGAGCACCACGCCGTTGATGGCCGATGCCGACAGTCGCGAGCTGATCAAGGCGCTGATGGCTGAAGTGGTGCAAGGCGCAATTGCCTGCGGGCACGACGTACCGACGGGGTATGCCGAGCACTTGTTCATGGTGACCGAAAAAATGCCCGACTACTGGCCAAGCATGTATCACGACTTCTTGCACAAGCAGCCGCTGGAACTGGCCGCCATCTACGCCCGGCCACTGGCGGCAGCCAAGGCCGCGGGATGTGAAATGCCGCGCATCGAGGCCTTGTATCGCAGCTTGAGTTTCATTGATCGACGCAATACCTGAGTTCACCGACCTGAGGGGGATGGGCATGCCAAAGGCAATCGACGACAAGCTGGTGCTGGCGATTTCTTCGCGGGCGCTGTTCGACCTGAGCGAAAGCCACAAGGTCTATCTGTCGAGTGGCGTCGAAGCCTACCGGCAGTATCAGATCGAACACGAAGACGAAATTCTCGAGCCCGGCGATGCCTTCCCGTTGGTGCAGAAACTCCTGAACCTCAACAATAGCCTCGGCCGCGCCCGGGTCGAGGTGATTCTGGTGTCGCGCAACAGCGCCGACACCGGGTTGCGGGTGTTCAACTCGATTGACCACTACGGGCTGGCGATTTCCCGTGCGGCGTTTGTCGGCGGGCGCAGTCCGTATCCCTACCTCAAGGCCTTTGGCTGTGACCTGTTTCTCTCGACCCACGCCGAAGACGTACGCAATGCACTGGACGCCGGGTTTGCCGCGGCGACCATTCTGTCGGGCGGTGCCAGCCGTGCCGCCAGCGACGAATTGCGCATTGCCTTCGACGGAGACGCGGTGCTGTTTTCCGATGAGTCGGAGCGCATTTATCAGGCCGGCGGCCTGGAAGCGTTCCAGGCCAGTGAGCGTGAGGCTGCCCGCGAGCCGTTGCGCGGTGGGCCGTTCAAGGGCTTTCTCGCGGCCCTCAACCTGTTGCAGCGTGAGTTCCCGGAGGACGCCTGTCCGATCCGTACCGCGCTGGTCACGGCGCGATCGGCGCCCGCCCATGAGCGGGTCATTCGCACATTGCGCGAATGGGACATCCGTCTCGACGAGTCGCTGTTCCTCGGCGGCCTGACCAAGTCGGCCTTTCTCGAAGCCTTCGCGGCCGATGTGTTTTTCGACGATCAGGCCGGCCACTGCGAATTGGCCCGAGAAGTCGTAGCCACCGGTCATGTACCCCATGGCATAAGCAACGAGCAAAAGGTTTAAGCCCGCCGTTCAATGTGTTGCGCAGGACGTCGCAGTCGCCAAGGCACTGCTAAGCTGAATCAAATCTCCGCCATGTTGGCAGTCGAGGAGGTCATATGATTCGTTCGATGCTGTACGCCACTGACCTTGGCCTGTACGCGCCCGTGGTGATGCAGCATGCCCTGGAACTGGCCCGGACCTTCAATGCCAATTTGTATGTCGTGCATGCGGTTGAACCCATGGGCTTGTTTGCCGAATCGGTGCTGCAAAGTTATCTCGATGAACAGGCTCTGAACGAGTTTCACAGCCAGGGCCTGAGCACAGTGATTGCCAGTATCGAGCAGCGGGTGCTCGACAGTTTTCGTGAAGAGTTGGGGGAAGAGGGCGAGCACGACCTGGAGCGGATTCAGGCGGTGCGGGTGCTGCAGGGGGATCCGTCGCAGGTGATTCTGGACCAGGCGCAGAAACTCTCCGTGGATTTATTGATCGTAGGTAGTCACAGCCATGGTGCTGGTGCGGAAACGCCTCTGGGCCGAACCGCCGCTCGTGTGTTGCAACTGTCCAAGGTGCCGGTCTACATGGTGCCGCTGGTGCAACGTCGTCGCCAAGGGGATCGCTAGAACACGAATAGTGGCAATCTGATAAAAAAGTTCTAGATTTATTCTTCGTGCCATTAATATAGTTATATATCGTCGCTGATGCCCGTGGCGTCTACCTGCTTTGAGGGATTCATATGAAGCTTCAACAATTGCGCTACATCTGGGAAGTGGCGCACCACGACCTCAACGTTTCCGCTACAGCCCAAAGTCTTTACACCTCTCAACCGGGCATCAGTAAACAGATTCGCCTGCTTGAGGATGAACTGGGCGTCGAGGTTTTCGCCCGCAGCGGCAAGCACCTGACCCGCGTTACCCCGGCCGGCGAGCGCATCATCACCACCGCTGGCGAGATTCTGCGCAAGGTTGAAAGCATCAAGCAGATCGCCCAGGAATTCTCCAACGAGAAGAAAGGCACCCTGTCGATCGCCACCACTCACACCCAGGCGCGTTATGCGTTGCCGCCGGTGATCAGCAATTTCATCAAGCAATACCCGGATGTTGCCCTGCACATGCACCAGGGTTCGCCGATGCAAATCGCCGAAATGGCCGCTGACGGTACCGTGGATTTCGCCATTGCCACCGAAGCGCTCGAGCTGTTCGGCGATCTGGTGATGATGCCGTGCTACCGCTGGAACCGTTGCGTGGTCGTGCCCCAGGGCCACCCGCTGACCAAACTGTCGAAACTGACCCTCGAAGCGCTGGCCGAATACCCGATCGTGACGTACGTGTTCGGTTTTACCGGCCGTTCGAAACTCGACGAAGCCTTCAGCCATCGTGGCCTGACGCCAAAAGTGGTGTTTACCGCTGCCGACGCCGACGTGATCAAGACCTATGTTCGCCTGGGGCTGGGCGTGGGCATCGTGGCGAAAATGGCCGTAGATACCAAGCTCGACAGTGACCTGGTGGTGCTCGATGCCAGTGAGTTGTTCGAGTCCAGCGTGACTAAGATCGGCTTCCGTCGCGGCACCTTCCTGCGTGGTTTCATGTGCGACTTCATCGAGAAGTTCGCGCCACACCTGACCCGCGAAGTCATGGCCAAGGCCATTCAATGCCACAACAAGCAGGAACTGGAAGAACTGTTCGAAGGCGTCGAACTGCCCGTTCACTGATAGCGTTTCCTGCCGCTCAAATCACCTCGGTGACAGCGAACTGTTGCCGAGCGCCCGCCACCAGAATCTCCACCTCATCGCCCTCGAACTTGCCCAGCAGGCTTTTGCCCAGCGGTGAGCGCGGGGTAATGACGGTAATCAGTTGCCCCACCAGATCGACCTTCAACCCGGCCGCATCGGGGGCGAGAAACAGCCATTGTTCGCGGCCCTTTTCGTCCTCGAGCCCGAGCAATGCGCCCACTTCGATGCCCCGCTGATCGTCATACGGGCGCAGGGCCAGGTTCTGGCAAAGGGCCAATGACTGGCGAATTTCTTCGACCCGCCTGGCTTGTCCGGCCGCGAGATACGAGGCCTCCAACCCCAGGGTGTCGTACTTGTTCTCGGCGATGTTTTCTTCGTGGGTCGCCGTTTCGTATGCGGTTTGCGCGGCCCGTTCGGCGATGTCGAGATCGATCCGGAGCTTTTCGAGAATCAGTTGGTGGACGCTGTGCTTATTCATGATCAATCGCAGAATTGCAGGACGTTGGCACGGCTTTTTTCGCTCGGTGCAGTGCGGTCCTGTTGCAACCAGAACTGACAGTTCGGGTTGGACAGGTTACGACTGTTGCCACGCGCCTGATCGAGTCGTTGCTGCTGCTCGTTCTTGCGCAGGTTTTCTTCATACTGCTCGAACAACGGGCTCTGTGGCGGAATATCCGGCACCGGTTGGGTCGTTACGGGTGGTTTGGCCAGTTGCTCCACAGCCGCCGCCACAGGGGCCATCTGTTCGTTGAAAAGCAGGCGCGATGCGAGCCAGCAAGTCAGCACGATGGCAATGAATCCGAGCCACATGCCGAGGGCGATGCTGCCGGTCAGTTGCAGGGCGTTGAGGCTGATTGGAAAGGATCGGCGCGGCGTGGGACGGTGGGGCATGCTTGCCTCCTGGCGAAAGGTCACTGGCGAGTGGTGATTGTCGCATGAAGAATAATCGCCGTCGGCTCTTCTGCACGGGGTAATTTATGCGGACAATCGGCGCCTTTGCCAACGGGAGCCTGTAATGCCTGAAATGAAACCCCGCTGGGATATTTTTTGCACCGTGGTCGACAACTTCGGCGACATCGGCGTGACGTGGCGACTGGCCCGGCAACTGGTGGCCGAGCATGGGCTGGCGGTGCGTCTCTGGGTCGATGATCTGCGAGCGTTCGAGCGTATCTGTCCACAAATTGACATCCACGCTGCGCAGCAATGCCAGCAAGACGTCGACGTGCGTCAATGGCCAGCCGAGTGGCAGCCGACGCAAGCCGCCGATGTGGTGATCGCCGCTTTTGCCTGCCAACTGCCGAGCGCCTATATGGACGCCATGGCCGAGCGGGAGAAGCCACCGCTGTGGATGAACCTGGATTACTTGAGCGCCGAGGACTGGGTGATCGGCTGTCACGGTTTGCCCTCGGTGAAATACAAAAACGTGCAGAAGTTCTTTTTCTTCCCGGGGTTCCAAAAGGGCACAGGCGGGTTGTTGCGTGAGCGCGGGTTGCTTGACCGTCGTCGGCAGTTTCAGCAAGACCCGCAAGCCCAAGGAGAATTCCTGCAGGGTCTAGGGATTGATCGGGCACCCGGCGCTCACTTGATCTCATTGTTTGCCTATGAAAACACTGGACTGGCCAGTTGGCTCGATGCGATGGCCGGCGATTCGACCGCCACTCATCTGCTGGTGCCGGAAGGGCGGATTCTGGGCGATGTCGAACGTTGGCTCGGTGTGCAGGGGCTGGCGGCTGGCGCGGTGCATGTGCGGGGAGCCCTGACCGTGCAAGTGCTGCCGTTCGTCCGCCAGGATCAATACGATTTGTTGCTGTGGTCCTGCGATTTCAATGCCGTGCGCGGCGAAGACTCCTTCGTGCGCGCGCAGTGGGCGGGCCGGCCATTTCTCTGGCACATCTACCAGCAGGAAGAAGACATCCACCTGGACAAGCTCGAAGCTTTCCTCGAACTCTATGTAAAGGGGTTATCTGCGCCTGCGCGGGAGGCGATCAGCGGTCTTTGGCGGGCGTGGAACGCTGGCGAAAAAATGCCCGACCACTGGCAACTCACCCGTAAATACTGGTCAGAGCTGGAAAAACACGCCGAAGCGTGGTGTCTGGAACAGGCCTTGCAGGCCGATCTTGCCACAGCGCTGGTACAGTTTTATGGAAATTGGATATGATACGCGGCCTAGATTTTTGTAAATCCCATCCAAATTCGGATATTCGCAATGAAAACTGGTAAAGAACTGAAACCCGGGACCGTGATTCGTCTCGAAAACGATCCTTGGCTGGTTCAGAAAGCTGAATTCACCAAGTCCGGTCGTAACAGCGCGATCATGAAGACCAAGCTGAAGAACCTGCTGACCGGTTACAAGACCGAGATCGTTTACAGCGCCGACGACAAACTGGACGACGTAATCCTCGACCGCAAAGAAGCGACCCTGTCCTTCATTAGCGGCGACACCTACACGTTCATGGACACCACCGACTACACCATGTACGAGCTGAACGCTGAAGACATCGAAGCCGTTCTGCCTTTCGTTGAAGAAGGCATGACCGATGTTTGCGAAGCGATCTTCTTCGAAGAGCGTCTGGTTTCCGTAGAGCTGCCGACCACCATCGTGCGTCAGGTTGACTACACCGAAGGTTCCGCTCGCGGCGACACTTCCGGCAAGGTAATGAAGCCTGCCAAACTGAAGAACGGTACCGAGCTGTCGGTTGCTGACTTCATCGAAATCGGCGACATGATCGAGATCGATACCCGCGAAGGCGGTTCCTACAAAGGCCGTGCTAAATAAGCACTGCTTGAGTAATGAAAAAGCCCGACCATTGAGTCGGGCTTTTTTGTGCCTGTCGGAACACGCCCCCCTGTAGGAGCGAGCTTGCTCGCGATGGAGGTTAACGATAACGCGTATTGCCTGATGAAACGCGTCGCCTTCAAGTCCATCGCGAGCAAGCTCGCTCCTACAGGGTGGGGCGTTGTTACTTCTTCAGGTGTTGTTTCAGCTCTTCAGATGCCTGCAACATCGCCGAACGCACCGCTGGCACCTGGCTCACCACGTTGAGCAAACCGTAGTCGTGGATCATGCCGTTGTAGCGAACCGAGGTCACCGGCACACCGGCTTCGTCGAGTTTGCGGGCGTAGGCCTCGCCTTCGTCGCGCAACACGTCGGCACCGGCGGTCTGCACCAGCGCTGGAGGCAATCCTTTCAACTGGGCGGTGGTCGCACGCAGGGGCGAGGCGTAGATCTCGTTGCGCTGATTGGCGTCAGTGGTGTAGTTGTCCCAGAACCACTTCATCATGTTTTTGCTGAGGAAGTGCCCTTCGGCGAACTGGTTGTAGGACGCGGTTTCAAAGTTGGCATCAGTCACCGGCCACAACAGCACCTGGAACTTGATGGCGGGCGTGCCCTTGTCCTTGGCCATCAGCGCTACCACTGCCGCCATGTTGCCGCCGACACTGTTGCCGGCTACCGCGAGGCGCTTGCCATCGACGTTGATCTCTTTACCGTGCTCGGCCACCCATCGGGTCGCGGCGTAAGCCTGGTTGATCGCTACCGGGTAATGCGCTTCCGGCGACGGCGTGTAGTTCACGAACACGGCCGCTGCACCCGAACCCGTCACCAGGTCTCGAACCAGTCGTTCGTGGGTCGGGAAGTCCCCCAGAACCCAACCACCACCATGGAAGAACATGAACACCGGCAGCTCGCCCTTGGCCCCGGCCGGCCGGACGATGGTCAAGCTGATCGGCTGGCCATCCACTTGGATGGTCTTCTGGCTGACATCGGCTTTTGGCAGCGTCAGCTTCACCCCAGCCTGCGCGCCTACCAGAACGGCGCGGGCTTCGGCGGGCGTCATTTGTTCCATCGGCTTGCCGGTGCCGGCGTTCAGCGCGTCGAGGAATGCCTGGGTGTTGTGTTCAACGCCGTTTCCTGCAATCGCGTTGCTGATGGACAAGGCGAGAAGGGTACCGGTCAAGACTTTGCTGAAGGTGTTCATGTTCGTTTCCTGTTCGGGCCTGGGTAGTCAGCGCTTAGACGGTTACGTGCAGACGCACATCGACGTTGCCACGGGTGGCGTTGGAGTACGGGCAGACCTGGTGGGCTCCTTCGACCAGTGCTTGTGCATCGGCTTGTTCAAGACCCGGCAGGCTGACGTGCAGGCCGATATCCAGGCCGAAGCCGCCAGGGATCTGGCCAATGCCGACGTGGGCGGTGATCGATGCGTCATTGGGGATGCTGCGCTGGGTCTGGCTGGCCACGAATTTCAGGGCGCCGATAAAGCAGGCGGAGTAACCGGCGGCGAACAGTTGCTCAGGGTTGGTGGCTGCACCGCCGGCACCGCCGAGTTCTTTCGGGGTGGCGAGCTTGACGTCGAGGATGTTGTCGCTGGAAACCGCACGACCGTCACGGCCACCGGTGGAAGTTGCGATCGCGGTGTAGAGAGTTTGCATGGTGAAAGCCTCGTTCAGGATTGGGTTGTTTTGCGCTAAATGTTTGCGCGCTAAGTAAGTGCGAGGTAAATGTATCGCGCTAATATTTAGTGCGCAATATAAAAATAAAATGAATTTACAAGAACGGACGAACGGTTGAACAGGATTGGCTGAGGGGGTGAGGTTTTACAGGCGAATTTTCAGGAAGGGGAGAATCGGGTTCTTTAGCGCGACCCAAAACAAATGTGGGAGCGGGATTTGTGCCTGGCGGCAATCCCCTGTAGGAGCTGGCTTGCCAGCGATGGCTGAGTGTCAGGCGAAGTAAATGTTGGCTGTGCCGGCCTCTTCGCGAGCAAGCCCGCTCCCACAGGATTATTGGGTGCTCCCGGATTTGTGCCTGGCGGCAATCCCCTGTAGGAGCTGGCTTGCCAGCGATGGTGGAGTGTCAGGCGAAGTAAATGTTGGCTGTGCCGGCCTATTCGCGAGCAAGCCCGCTCCCACAGGATTATTGGGTGCTCCCGGATTTGTGCCTGGCGGCAATCCCCTGTAGGAGCTTGCCAGCGATGGCGGAGTGTCAGGCGAAGTAAATGTTAGCTATGCCGGCCTCTTCGCGAGCAAGCCCGCTCCCACAGGATTATTGGGTGCTCCCGGATTTGTGCCTGGCGGCAATCCCCTGTAATTGGATGGACTCGCCCAAGCCGAGGCGTCAATGCGCCACGGTGGCAGTCTAAACAGCCAACGACAGCGAGGGCGAGTCCATGAAAAATCATAGTTCGTTTGATCAATCCGTGTCTTCTTCCAATTTGTCGGCCTGCACAACCTTGGCGGTCGACTTGGCCAAACAGGTCTTTCAGGTCGCCGGTGAAGATATCCTCGGCCAGGTGCGCTACGAGCAGCGGATCAAGTCGCGCGAGGCGTTTTATGATTTTCTCCGACAGTTGCCGGCGCATGTCGTGGTTTTGATGGAGACCGGTCCGGGTGCCCAGGCCTGGGCCCGGCAGCTGCAAGAGCAAGGTAATCCGGTGCGGATTCTTCCAGCCGGTTTGGTGGCCACACATCGCAGCGGGCCTAAAAATGATCGCAACGATGCGCTGGCGATTCTGCGGGCCAATCGCGATGAAAAAATCTGCGCAGTACCGGTCAAAAGCGTTGCGGCGCTGGCAATGCAGGCGTTGCATCGCGCCCGCCAGGGCTATGTGCGTCGACGCACGGCCCTCAGTAATCAGATGCGCGGCCTGCTGCTTGAGCACGGCGTAGCCTTGGCACAGGGCGATGTTGCGATCAGCCAGAAAATCCCGCGGGTGCTGGAAGATGCCACCCAGCCGGTGCCGGGCCTGCTGCGTGAGCTGATCGACGAACTGTTGGCCGAGTGGCGCCATTTGGGCGAGCGCATCAGCGTACTGACGGGACGCCTGGAAGTGGCCGCCAACGCTGACATGACGGCGAAGCGGCTAATGACTGTACGCGGCATCGGCCCGGTCACTGCCACGGCACTGGTGGCCAAGGAAACCAAGCCTGAGCGCTTTCCCAATGCCCGCAAGTTTGCCGCGTACTTTGGCATGGTGCCTGACCAGCACAGCAGCGGGGAGACGGTCCGGTTGGGGGGCATGACCAAGCGAGGTGATGCTTATTTACGCAGCCTGATGATCCAGGGGGCCCATGCGGTGCTGCAACAACTACGACCTGATTCCCAGCAACCCGATGACCGCCGCTTGTTGCACTGGATGAGCCGGTTGGGCCGCAAGGAGGCTGCGATCAGGCTAGCCAACCGCAACCTGCGAATCGTCTGGGTGCTTCTACAGAATGACCAGACTTATCGTCGCCACGCGGGTGATGGCCAGCCAGCGACGATGGGCCACTGAGCGACAGAGTTCTGCCACCGAGGTACTAACCGTCTGACCCTCTGCTGAAAAAAATTGACCCCAGGTAAGACCGGCGTGGATTGATGCCTAAGCTCCTACTGGCCTTCGAGGCCTGACTGTAATCGGCATACCACGAGCTTTTCCAATTTTGGCCAGAAGCCGAAGACGGCTTCCACGAATAGGCCTAATACATAGATGCAACGGGGCAGCGGTTTTTCAAAAGCGGGTAGACAGTGGGGGCGAGTCCATACATAGGAGCTGGCTTGCCAGCGATGGCGGAGTGTCATGGTGAAGACAGTTTCTCCCACAAGGGTTTTGTGGTGGTCTTGAAATTACAGGCTGTCTTGCAGGTGACGACGCAGCTCTTGCAGCTCTGCTTGCAGTTTTTGCAGGCGCTCCACGGTCATCCCGCTGGCGCCGAGGATGCACTGGGGCACATCCCGGGCCTTGTCGCGCAATGCCCGGCCCTGTTCGGTGAGTTCGACGATCACCACCCGTTCATCTTCGCGGCTGCGGGTACGGCTGAGCAGGCCTTCGGCTTCCAGGCGCTTGAGCAGCGGCGTCAACGAGCCAGGATCGGTCAGCAATCGCGTGCTGATTTCGCCTACGGTCAAACCGTCCCGTTCCCACAACACCATCATCGCCAGGTATTGCGGGTAGGTCAGGCCCAGCGCTTGCAGCAAGGGCTTGTAGACCTTGGTCATCATCAGCGAAGTGGAATGCAGGGCGAAGCAGGCCTGATTATCCAGCAGCAGGTTGTCGCAGTTGTCCGGGGTGTTGCGCTCGGTGGTCATGTCGAAGCCTTTATCTGTGATCTCTGAAATCTAGCGGGCGAATCTTTAATGCGCCAGATAATTTTGATCAGTGCCGTTGCAAATGGGTTTGCAGCAGCAGATCCCAGGGCGGCACCGGGCTGAAGCGGGTTTTCAGGTACTCCAGCAGTAAACGACTGCGGGAGTTGGGTTGCTGTTCCAGGCGCAAGGCATAGATGCCGGCGCTTTCCGGTTTCGGCAGGCCGCTGTCGCAGAACAGTGGCAGCAATTCACCGCGCAACAGGTACTCGCTGGCCAGCCAGGTCGGCAGGTGCGCGATACCCAGCCCGGCCAATGCGCCGCAGACCAGGGCCTCGGCATTGTTGGCGCTCATGCGGACCCGCGCCGGCCGGTGCAACTGCATTTGCCCGTCCCGTTCGAAACGCCAGGCGAAGGGCGGCGCCAGGCCATCCCAGTCGAGTCCGTCGTGTTCAATCAGTTGTGACGGCTCCGTCGGCACGCCGCGACGCCGCAAATAATCAGGGCTGGCGCAGGCGATACGGACCATGCTCGCCAGTGGCGTGGCCACCAGTCGGGTGTCGGCCAATTGTCCGGCGCGCAGCACCAGATCGACCTTGCCGAGGTTCAGGCCCTGCATGTCGACGAAGCTGTCGATCAGGTGCAGTTGCACATCGAGCCCCGGATAGAGCATGAGGAAATCGGCAATCACCGGTGCCAGGTGCCGGCGCCCAAAGGCTGCCGGCGCATCGATACGGATCAGACCTTCCGGCGCGCTACTCAAAGACACCGCCTCAGCCCGGGCCAGGCGCAACTCGGCGACGATCCGCCGTGCTCGTTCGGCAAAGGCCAATCCCGCCGGGGTGGCGCGTACCGCATGGGTGCTGCGGATGAACAACTGACTGCCGACCGCGTTTTCCAGGTTGTCGATCCGCCGAGCCACGGCCGAAGGGGTCAGCGGATGACGGCGCGAGGCGGCAGAAAAACTGCCGGTTTCCAGCACGTCGAGGAACAAAACCAGTTGGTCGGTCAGTTGATTGGGGTTCATGGCAGGTTTGTGCTTGTGCGAGTTTGGCAAAGCCATTGTGCGTTGCTGTGCGTTTCCGCGCCAGCAGCAACTGCGTAGGATCAAAGTCCTGACGGTAACGGGGAAAATGCTGTGATTGAGTTCTTGACGTACCTGGTGTTCGGCGCTGCCTTGGGCACGCTTGGCGGATTGTTTGGCATCGGCGGCGGCCTGATTGCCATTCCGCTGTTGGGCGTGCTGTTCGGGCTAGATCAGCAAATTGCCCAAGGCACGGCGTTGGTGATGGTAGTGCCGAACGTGATGCTGGCGCTGTGGCGCTACCATCAGCGCAACCGGATCGAACTGCGCCACGCCTTACCGCTGGCCAGTATGGGGTTCTGCTTCGCCTGGCTCGGATCGATCTGGGCGGTGGGCATCGATGCGCAAACCATGCGTATAGGCTTTGTCGCGTTTCTCATCGCACTGTCGGCGTACAACCTCGTTCGCATGTTCGCCGCCAGCGCCCCGGCGGCTTCGCAGATGAACTACTCATGGCCCTGGCTGGGCGTGCTCGGTGCGGCATCAGGCACAATGGGCGGGTTGTTCGGCGTGGGGGGCGCGGTGGTGGCGACACCGGTGTTGACCAGTCTGTTCGGCACCAGTCAGGTGGTTGCGCAGGGGTTGTCGTTGGCGCTGGCCTTGCCGAGCACAGGGGTGACGCTGGTGACTTATGCTGTGCACCATCAGGTCGACTGGGTGATCGGCCTACCCTTGGCGATCGGTGGGCTGATGAGCATCAGTTGGGGCGTGAAGGTTGCCCACGCACTGCCAGAGCGACTGCTGCGCGGGCTGTTTTGCGGATTCCTGGTGTTTTGTGCGGTGATGCTCGCCTTCAAAGTTTGAAGCCGTCGATGATGTGTTCGGCCAGGCACTCGGTGATCGGCGACGGGTTATGCAGATTACGCACGAGCATGATGCTGGCCTCGGGCAGTAGCGGCAGATCTTCGGCCTCGCCGAGGATGCGCATGTCCGCGGTGATCAGGCTTTCAAGCTGCGCGGTGACCGCCAGCCCGGCGCTGACTACCGCCATGATCGCCGACAGGCTGTCGCTGTTATACGCCACCCGGTAATCGCGCCCCCGGGCATCCAGGGCATTGCAGGCCCACTGGCGGCAGAAGCAGTCACTGTTGAACATCGCCAGCGGCAGCGGCGTCTGCTCGTGGGCGCTATAGCATTGCGCCTCGGCCCAGACAAAACGCTCCTTGCGCAGCAACTGGCCGATTTCGCTGCCCGGTTCGCGGGTCACGATGGACAGGTCCAGGTCCTGGCGCATCAGCAGTTGTTTTGATGATTCGCAGTGCACTTCGATCTGGATCAACGGGTAGGACTGGGCAAACCGCCGCAGAATCCCCGGGAGGAATCGCATCACATAATCGTCCGGGGTGCCGATGCGCACCGTGCCGACCATGTCGGGCTCACGCAGGGTATTGAAAACTTCGCTGTGCAGCTTGAGGATCCGCCGCGCATAACCCAGCAATACCTGGCCTTCGGCCGTCAATCGCACCTGCCGTCCGTCACGCTGGAACAACTGACGCTGCAACACGTCTTCTTCCAGTCGTTTCATCTGCATGCTGACGGCTGACTGGGTGCGGTTGACCAATTCACCCGCACGGGTAAAGCCGCCTTGGTCGGCGATGGCGACGAAGGTGCGCAGCACTTCGGTATCGATGCTCGGGTAGGCTGACATCCATCAATCTCCGAGATATGTGACATCAGAAACATTCGTTGGATTGATCTTAGACCCGGGGCGAGACTGAAGCCATCCAAACGGAGGGCAACAAGATGAAAGGTCAACATGAGTTTCAAGGTGCGGAAAAACACTCGGTCCACCTGATATCCGATCTGCTGCACAAGGTCGGGCGCTGGTACGAACTGCATCGCGAGCGTGAACTGCTGGCGAGCTTGAGCGACGAAGCACTCAAGGACATCGGCATGAGTCGTGCGGATGTGGAGAACGAGTCGATCAAACCGTTCTGGAGCGACCCGATGCATAAATGATCCGATCAATAAATGATGAATGCCACGCTACACAAACCCCTTACCGGTGAGGTAGGTTGCGAGCAGACAAGGAGATGCCCATGCCCGCAACATTGTCCTTTACCCTCAAACAGGCTCGGCGTCTGGCGCTGGCCGCCCAAGGGTTCAACGGGCGGCAGCCGCCAGCGTCTATCAAGGCTGTTGCGCTCAACCGACTGATCGAACGGCTGGGCATTTTGCAGATCGATTCGGTCAATGCATTGGTGCGTTCGCACTACCTTCCGCTGTTTTCCCGCCTCGGTAACTACTCTTCCGATTTACTCGACCAGGCTGCCTGGAGTCAGGGCCGCCGCCGAACACTATTCGAGTATTGGGGCCATGAAGCCTCGTTGCTGCCCCTTTCCATGTACCCGTTGATGCGTTGGCGCATGCAGCGTGCAAGTCGTGGCGAAGACATCTATCAGCAATTGGCGCGTTTTGGGCGTGAACAGCAAGACACGATCCGTCGGGTGCTGGCTTCGGTTGAGAAGCAAGGCGCGCTTGGCGCCGGGAGCTTGTCGACCCGTCAGGAACGGGCTGGGCCCTGGTGGGACTGGAGCGCGGAAAAGCATGCGCTGGAGTGGTTGTTCGCTGCCGGTGAAGTAACCGTCGCCGGACGGCGCGGATTTGAAAGGCTCTACGATTTGCCGGAACGGGTGATTCCCTCGGCGATTCTTGCGCAGCCCGTCCTGAGTGAAGACGATGCCCAGCGCGGCCTGTTGCGGCATGCGGCAACGGCCTTGGGTGTCGGTACGGAGAAGGACTTGCGTGACTATTTCCGCTTGAACCCTGCGGACAGTCGTCCACGTTTGGCCGAGTTGGTCGAAGCCGGTGAATTGCTGACCTGCGAAGTCCAGGGCTGGCGACAGCCGGCCTATTGCCTGCCCGAAGTAAAAGTGCCGCGCAAAGTCGCGGCCAGTGCCTTGCTCTCGCCCTTCGATTCGCTGATCTGGGAACGCAGCCGGACTGAGCGGTTGTTTGATTTCCGCTACCGGCTGGAGATCTACACACCCCAGGATAAACGGGTGTACGGCTATTACGTCCTGCCGTTTTTGCACAACGAACGGATTGCCGCGCGCGTCGATTTGCGCGCCGAGCGGGCGGCGGGGCGGTTGGCGGTGCACGCGGTGCATGAAGAAGAGGCGGGGCTGGATGACGAGGGGATGCTGGCGTTGGCGGTCAATCTGCGGCAGATGGCGGATTGGCTGGGGTTGGCGCAGGTTCAACTGAATTGCCCGCGGGCGAGTGCGGCGCGGTTGCGGGTGGCATTCTCACAAATTGGCGGTGTTTGACCTGGCCTCTTCGCGAGCAAGCCCGCTCCCACATGGGGTCTGTGTCGTTCACAAATCCAATGTGGGAGCGGGCTTGCTCGCGAAGGGCGCGACGCTATCTAGCGCCGAACCTGCTTCAGGGTTTCAGCAATCAAAAACGCCAGCTCCAGCGACTGATCGGCATTCATTCGCGGGTCGCAATGGGTGTGATAACGATCCGACAAGCCGTCCTCGGTAATCGGTCGCGCACCACCGATGCACTCGGTCACGTTCTGCCCGGTCATTTCGATGTGAATGCCACCGGCATAACTGCCTTCGGCTTCGTGCACCTGGAAGAACTGCTTCACCTCGCCAAGAATCTGCGCGAAGTCGCGGGTCTTGTAGCCGCTGCTGGCCTTGATGGTGTTGCCGTGCATCGGGTCGGAACTCCACAGCACTTGCTTGCCTTCGCACTGGACGGCACGGATCAGTTGCGGCAAATGATCGCCGACCTTGTTCGCGCCCATCCGTGCGATCAGGTTCAGGCGACCCGGGTCGTTGTCCGGGTTGAGCACATCGATCAGGCGAATCAGGTCGTCCGGGTTCATGCTCGGGCCAACCTTGACCCCTATCGGGTTGTTCACCCCACGCAGGAATTCGACGTGGGCGCCGTCGAGCTGGCGGGTGCGGTCACCGATCCACAGCATGTGGGCCGAGCAGTCGTAGTAATCATTGGTCAGGCTGTCGCGACGCACGAACGCTTCTTCGTAGTTCAGCAGCAGTGCTTCGTGGGCGGTGAAGAAGCTGGTCTCGCGCAGTTGTGGCGAAGTGTCCATGCCACAAGCGCGCATGAACGCCAGGGTTTCATCGATGCGGTCGGCCAGGTGGCTGTATTTTTCCGCCAGCGCCGAGTTGGCGATGAAGTCCAGGTTCCACTTGTGCACTTGATGCAGGTCGGCAAAACCGCCCTGGGCGAATGCGCGCAACAGGTTCAGGGTGGCGGTGGACTGGTGATAGGACTGCAACAGGCGCTCCGGGTCCGGCACGCGGCTTTTTTCGTCGAAGCCGATGCCGTTGACGATGTCGCCACGGTAGGCGGGCAGGGTCACGCCATCAATGGTTTCGTCGTTGGCCGAGCGCGGCTTGGCGAACTGCCCGGCCATGCGCCCGACCTTGACCACTGGGCAGCCTGCGGCGAAAGTCATGACGATCGCCATCTGCAACAACACCTTGAAAGTGTCGCGGATTTTCGCAGCGGAGAATTCGGCGAAGCTTTCGGCGCAGTCGCCACCCTGCAGCAGAAACGCGCGGCCCTGGGTCACCTCGGCAAACTGACGGCGCAATTCCCGGGCTTCACCGGCAAACACCAGTGGCGGATAGCTGGCCAGGGTTTGCTCGACCTGCTGCAAATGCGCGGCGTCGGGGTATTGGGGTTGTTGCTGGATCGGCAGGGCGCGCCAGCTGTCAGGGCTCCAGGGTTGGCTCATCACGGTCTCTAGTGTTTTCGCTTGGACGTCCATGTTATCAGCAAATTAGTGCGTGACCTGTTCCCGTCGCTTCGTCGACAATCTCGCCTTTGCCGCTCTCTACACGCGGTGTTATTGCGTTGCCGGCCCCGGTGACGATCAGGAGATGAAATGACTGAGGAGCGCGTCGAGCATCTGCTCGCTGAGGTGCAGGACGAGTTCGGTGTGATTCGTGTGCTGGAAGTGGCTGATTACCGTTTTCTCGAGTTCGGTGATGCCATCGAGCAAAGCTGCGTGTTCACGGCCGATCCGAGCTGGCTCGAGTACGACTATACCCGGGCGATGCTGATCGGCGCGCTGTGCCACGAGCAACCGGAAAGCGCCCTGTTTCTCGGCCTCGGCGCCGGGACGCTGACCCAGGCCTGCCTCAAGTTCCTGCCGCTGGAAGATGTCGAAGCCATCGAACTGCGCCCGGATGTACCGCGCCTGGCCATCGAGTACCTGGGGCTGGATGACGATCCGCGCCTGTACATCCGCGTTGGCGATGCGCTGGAGCTACTGGATACCGCTGAGTCGGCCGACCTGATTTTCGTCGACCTTTATACCGATGTCGGACCGGGTGTCGGGCATCTGGCCTGGAGCTTTCTGGAAAACTGCCAGAAACGATTGAATCCGGGTGGCTGGCTGGTCATCAATCAGTGGGCAACCGACGATGGAAAACCCCTGGGCGCCGCCTTGTTGCGCGGTTTGTATCACCGACATTACTGGGAGTTGCCGGTGAAGGAGGGCAATGTGATTCTGATCGTGCCGTCGGAGCTGGATCAGGAACTGGACATGGATGGCCTGATCGCCCGCGCCGAAGCGTTGGCTCCGCGGTTGGGGTACTCGCTGGATTCGTTGATCAAGTGCATTCGCCCGGCGACATGAATGCGCTGATGCTGCTGGCCTCTTCGCGAGCAAGCCCGCTCCCACAGGGTCTTTTGGACGCCGAAGACCCACTGTAGGAGCGAGCTTGCTCGCGATGGCTTTCTAACTGGCAATACAGGGTTAAATCCCTTTGAAAACCCCGGGCCGCCGCTCCACCATCGACCGCACACCTTCCTTGACGTCCTCGCTGGCCATCAACTTCTTGACCAGCGCCGGCAACGCCTGTGCTGCAGCTATTTCCCCTTCATAGCGGGCCTGTCGCGCGGACATCAGCGTCGCCTGCACACCTAGCGGCGCCTGGCGGGCGATCCGCTCGGCCAGCTCGATCGCCCTGGGCAGCAAGTCTTCACTGGCCATGACCTCCTGCACCAGGCCCAGGTGCAAGGCGTCGCGGGCGTCGAACTCATCGCCGGTCAACAACCAGCGCATGGCGTTGCCCCAACCCGACACTTGGTGCAGGCGCAGTGTCGCGCCACCGAACGGGAAGATCCCGCGTTGCACTTCCATCTGCGCGAACCGGGTGTTGCTGGCGCACAGGTTGATATCGGCGGCCAGCATCAATTCGATGCCGATGGTCAGGCAATAGCCTTGGGCGGCGACGATCACCGGTTTGTTGACCCTGGGACCTGCGAACACTCCCCACGGATCACAGCCGCCGGGTGGAACCTGCCAGCCATCTGCCAGGGTGACGCTGGCATTGACCAGATCGAGTCCGGCGGTGAAGTGCTCGCCATGAGCGAACACCACCGCCACGCGCGCCTCGCTATCGGCCTCGAATTCGCCATAGGCCAGACTCAAGGCGTTGAGCAGGTCGAGATCGAAGGCATTGCGCTTGGCCACCCGATCCAGACCAATCATGAACACATGGCCATGCCGTTCGCGGCTGACTCGACTGGAGCAGGGCTGATTCATGGAGCGATCCTCGGGGTGGGAAAGGCGTGCCAGACCGGCGGTCTGCACGGCAAAAGGTGAACCGTTTTAGCGCCATCACCCGCAAGGCCGGGCCTTTGAAAAATAGACGGCTGATCGATTATTCGCAAAGCATGTGACACAACGGCGTGCCCGGTGGATTTTCGATAAAAAAAGCTCCCTTTTTTAGCGAATTCCGGTATAGTGCGCGCCGGCCTTTAACCGGGCCGCGTTTAGGTAGCGCAATTCCCCGAAGCCAGCTTCGGCTGCACGTCCGCCCAGCGGACTCTTCCTTGACGATTCTTTTCATTCATTCGTTTTCGCAAATCCCCGCCGACAAAGCTGCCAGGGCGACTCTTGAGTCTCAACACGGCACGCGCAGCTTTGGAGCATGGGTCTTTGCGGATGCACTTAGAGGCAGACCCATGACCCAGGAAACCGGCGGCTTCGCCGCTTTTAATCTTAATCCGAATATTCTTGCAGCCGTCACCGCGACTGGCTACGAAGAGCCATCGGCTATTCAGCAGCAATCGATCCCGATCATCATGGCCGGTCACGACATGATTGGTCAGGCGCAAACCGGTACGGGTAAAACCGCTGCGTTCGCCCTGCCGATCCTGCATCGCATCGATCCTGCAAAGCGCGAACCGCAAGCCCTGATCCTGGCCCCAACTCGTGAGTTGGCGCTACAAGTTGCAACCGCTTTCGAAACCTATGCCAAGCAAATGCCTGGCGTAACTGTTGTGGCTGTCTACGGCGGCGCGCCGATGGGCCCACAGCTGAAAGCAATCCGTAATGGCGCACAGATCGTTGTCGCCACTCCGGGCCGTCTGTGCGACCACCTGCGTCGCGACGAAAAAGTACTGGCGACTGTGAACCACCTGGTTCTCGACGAAGCTGACGAAATGCTCAAGCTGGGCTTCATGGACGACCTGGAAGTTATCTTCAAGGCTCTGCCTGCAACCCGTCAGACCGTATTGTTCTCGGCCACCTTGCCGCAGTCGATCCGTGCCATTGCCGAACGCCACCTGCGCGATCCGCAACACGTGAAGATCCAGACCAAGACCCAGACCGTTACCGCGATCGAACAGGCTCACCTGTTGGTTCACGCTGACCAGAAGACTTCGGCCGTTCTCAGCTTGCTGGAAGTGGAAGATTTCGACGCCCTGATCATGTTCGTACGCACCAAGCAAGCGACCCTGGATCTGGCCAGTGCCCTGGAAGCCAAAGGCTACAAAGCCGCCGCGCTGAACGGTGACATCGCCCAGAACCAGCGTGAGCGCGTGATCGACTCCCTCAAGGATGGCCGTCTGGACATCGTTGTGGCGACCGACGTTGCCGCTCGTGGCCTGGACGTTCCGCGCATCACTCACGTGTTCAACGTTGACATGCCGTACGATCCAGAGTCCTACGTTCACCGTATCGGCCGTACCGGCCGTGCCGGTCGCGAAGGTCGTGCACTGCTGCTGGTGACTCCGCGTGAGCGCCGCATGCTGCAAGTGATCGAGCGTGTAACCGGTCAGAAGGTTGCTGAAGTTCGCCTGCCAGACGCTCAAGCCGTTCTGGATGCGCGCATCAAGAAACTGACCAACAGCCTGTCGCCACTGGTGGCCGAGGCCGAATCGACTCACGGTGATCTGCTCGATCGCCTGACCGCCGACATCGGTTGCAGCCCGCGTGCCCTGGCTGCAGCCCTGCTGCGCAAGGCTACCAACGGTCAAGCGCTGAACCTGGCCGCTATCGAGAAAGAACGTCCGCTGGTGCCTAACAACGCACCGCGTGGCGATCGTCCGGAGCGTTCCGGTGATCGTCCTGAGCGTGGCGACCGTGAGCGTCGTGCTCCGATGCCACTGGGCGAAGGCCGTGCACGTTGCCGTACCGCGCTGGGCGCGCGTGATGGTATCGCTGCCAAGAACCTGCTGGGCGCCATCCTCAACGAAGGTGGTCTGGCGCGTGAAGCCATCGGTCGCATCCAGGTGCGTGACAGCTTCAGCCTCGTCGAGCTGCCGGAAGATGGTCTTGAGAAGTTGCTGACCAAGCTGAAGGACACTCGCGTTGCCGGCAAGCAGTTGAAGCTGCGTCGCTACCGCGAAGATTGATCCGCTCTCGGGCTGATTGATCGAACATAAAAAATCCCCGACTGGTTCGGGGATTTTTTTTGCCTGCTGCTTTGTGGTCGGCGGTTGATGTGTGGCACCGCTCTTCGCGAGCAAGTCGAATCGTCGCACCGCCGCTCCCACATTTGACCGCGATCCCCCGTGGGCTTGCTCGCGAAGGCCGCGACGCGGTCTGCCTGTCAGCCGAAGCGGTAAATGTCCATGCCCAGTGCGCCCATGGTGAACCCTTGGTGGGCAACACTGAATTGCCCCCCGGCAGCGCGGGCAAAGTACAGCGGCAACAAGTGCTCATCACTCGGATGACTGCGTACAGCGTTTGGCGCCTGCGCGCGATAGTCGTGCAGGGCGGCTTCGTCATTTGCTGCGAGTTTTTCGATCATCCAGTTGCGAAACGCCAGGGCCCAGGGCTCAACGCTCTCGGGGCCGGCATGCCAGTCGAGTTCGCGCAGGTTGTGAGTGATGCTGCCGGAGCCGATCAGCAGGACGCCATGTTCGCGCAGGCTGGCCAGCGCGTGGCCGACGCGGGTCTGTAGGGCGGGGCCGCCACGGGTGGGCAGAGATACCTGCACAATCGGGATATCCGCTTGCGGATACATCAACGACAAGGGTACCCAGACGCCATGGTCGAAAGGCCGATTGCTGTCGACACGGGCAGGAAGGCCATCAGCTTTCAATAACTGGCAAACCTCTGCCGCGAGTCGTGGGTCGCCGGAAGCGGGGTACTGGACCTCGAACAGGGCTTTGGGGAAACCACCGAAATCGTGCCAGGTTTCCGGTTGTGGATTTGCGCTGACCAGCAGCTCATTGCTCTCCCAGTGCGCAGACACAATCACGATGGCCTTGGGCTTCGGTATCTCGGCGGCCAGGCGGGCGAGTGCGGGGCCGCTGGCGCCGGGTTCCAGGGCGAGCATGGGGGAGCCGTGGGATATGTACAGGCTGGGGAACATGAATGAGCTCCTGAGGGTTAAGATGCAACATCTTCAGTCAGATCATTAATCTAAATCTAATATAAGTTTTAGGGTGTTTTGATCGAATTTTCGGGGTTATTTATGCAGCCGGAGTTTTGGCACAAGAAGTGGGCGTCGAATCAGATCGGCTTTCACCTGCCGCAAGTGAACCCTTATCTGAAGCGGTTCTGGCCAGCGTTAAGCCTTGAAGAAGGCGCACGCGTGTTGGTGCCGCTATGTGGAAAAAGCCTGGACTTGCTATGGCTCGCCCATCAAGGCCATGAGGTCTTGGGAGTTGAACTGTCGGAAAAAGCCGTCGAGGAGTTTTTCAGCGAACACGGCTTTGATCCGGCCGTCAGCGAACAGGGGCCGTTCAAGGTTTATCGGGCAGGTTCCATTGAGCTGTGGTGCGGCGACTTCTTCGAGCTGACGGCAGGCGATGTTGCCGATTGCTCCGCGCTTTATGATCGCGCGGCGTTGATCGCGTTGCCGGCGGAAATGCGAGAGCGCTATGCCGCCCATTTGAAGCGGATACTGCCGAAGGAAGCCCTTGGCCTGGTGATTACCCTGGACTATGACCAGGCACAAATGCCCGGCCCGCCGTTTGCTGTACTCGATGATGAGGTACGGCGATTGTTCAGTGACTCATGGGCGCTGAAGATCCTGGAAGATCAGGATGTGTTGAGCGAGAGCGGGAAGTTTCTGGAGGCGGGTGTGACGCGGCTTGAGGAGCGGGTGTATCGGGTTTCCAGTCGGTAGGATCGATTAGCTGCACTGGCCCCTTCGCGAGCAAGCCCGCTCCCACAGGGGATTTGTGAGCGACGCAGGACCCTTGTGGGAGCGGGCTTGCTCGCGAAGAGGTCCTAAAAAACACCGAAACATTCCAGCAGACAAAAAAAGGCCCGCATCACTGCGGGCCTTTTGATTTGCTGTGGAGCCTGTTAGCCACGACGACGAGCCAGAGCGTCGATACGCTCTTCCAGCGGCGGGTGGCTCATGAACATGCGAGCGAACCCTTGCTTGATGCCACCGTTGATGCCGAAGGCGTTCAGGGTGTCGGGCATGTGCACCGGCAGGCCTTGTTCCGCCCGCAGGCGTTGCAGGGCGCCAATCATCGCGGCGGTGCCGGCCAGGTTTGCACCGGCTTCGTCGGCACGGAATTCGCGCTTGCGCGAGAACCACATGACGATGGCGCTGGCCAGGATGCCCAGAACCAGTTCGGCGAAAATGGTCGCCACGTAGTAGGCAATGCCTTGGCCTTCTTCGTTCTTGAAGATCACCTTGTCGACGAAATTGCCGATGATCCGGGCGAAGAACATCACGAAGGTGTTCACCACGCCCTGGATCAGTGCCAGGGTAACCATGTCGCCATTGGCCACGTGGCCGATTTCGTGGGCCAGGACGGCTTTGACTTCATCCGGCGAGAAACGTTCGAGCAGACCCTGGCTCACGGCGACTAGCGCGTCGTTCTTGTTCCAGCCGGTGGCGAAGGCGTTCGCCTCGTAGGCCGGGAAGATACCGACTTCGGGCATCTTGATCCCGGCTTCGCGGGACAGTTGCTCGACGGTTTGCAGCAGCCATTGCTCGTGACGGGTGCGTGGCTGGGTGATGATCTGGGTGCTGGTGCTCATCTTCGCCATCCACTTGGAGATGAACAGCGAGAACAGCGAACCGGCGAAACCAAAGACCGCACAGAAAATCAGCAGCTGATTGAGGTTGAGGTCAACCCCATTGGCCGCCATGAACCCGTTGAAGCCGAAAAGGCTCAGGGTGATGCTGGCAATCAGCACGACCGCCAGGTTAGTGGCCAAGAACAGCAGGATGCGCATCATGGTTGTAGAAATCTCCTCATGCTAAAGATGTAGCTTACTGCGGGGTATATAAGGTGCTGCACCGGGGTATTCAACCGGGTGACTATTTCAAACTGTGTCCTACGGCAACAGTCTAGCTGCTTGCAGGGCATTTCCGACGCGAGTGCGGGAAGTGTTTGTCAGTCAAATCATGTCGAAGGCCCCCGCCTTTGTTAGGCGCGAGCAGGCAGGGCGTCATCCGGCAGGGCGCGAAGCGGTTGCCACCGGTGGCGCGCATGCATATGTTGCTGAATGAATCACCGTGCGACGCTGCAGCAGCGTCGCACGGTGACGGGCCGCTTACTGGCGGTAGGACTTGAGGAAGCCGCCGATGCGTCCGATGGCCATCTCCAGGTCATCGACGCGTGGCAAGGTCACGACGCGGAAGTGGTCCGGCCATGGCCAGTTGAAAGCGGTGCCTTGAACCACCAGCAGCTTTTCAGAGAGCAGCAGGTCGAGGACGAACTTTTCGTCGTTGTGGATCGGGCAGACCTTGGGGTCGATCCGCGGGAATGCATACAGCGCGCCCATCGGCTTGACGCAGCTCACGCCCGGAATGTCGTTGAGCAATTCCCAGGTGCGGTTGCGTTGCTCCAGCAGGCGGCCCTGCGGCAGCACCAGGTCATTGATGCTCTGATAGCCGCCCAGGGCGGTCTGGATCGCGTGCTGGCTCGGCACGTTGGCGCACAGGCGCATGTTGGCCAGCATGTCGATGCCTTCGATGTAGCTCTGGGCATGGTGCTTCGGACCGGAAATGGCGATCCAGCCGGAACGGAAGCCGGCCACGCGATAGGACTTGGACAGGCCGTTGAAGGTCAGGCAGAGCAGGTCTGGCGCCAGGGAGGCGGTGCAGATGTGCACGGCATCGTCGTAGAGGATCTTGTCGTAGATCTCGTCGGAGAACACCACCAGATTGTGTTGGCGGGCCAGTTCCAGCATGCCCAGCAGCACTTCCTTCGAATACACCGCGCCGGTCGGGTTGTTCGGGTTGATGATTACCAGGGCCTTGGTGTTCGGGGTGATCTTGGCCTTGATGTCGGCCAGGTCCGGCCACCAGTTGGCTTGCTCGTCACACAGGTAATGCACCGGGTTGCCGCCGGACAGGCTCACGGCTGCCGTCCACAGCGGGTAGTCAGGCGCAGGCACGAGCACTTCGTCGCCATTGTTGAGCAGGGCTTGCATCGACATCACGATCAGTTCGGAAACGCCGTTACCCAGGTAGATGTCTTCAATGCCGACACCTTCTACCTGCTTTTGCTGGTAGTACTGCATCACGGCCTTGCGCGCGCTGAACAGGCCCTTGGAGTCGCTATAGCCCTGGGCGGTCGGCAGGTTGCGGATCACGTCCTGGAGGATTTCATCCGGTGCTTCGAAACCAAAAGGCGCCGGGTTGCCGATGTTCAGCTTGAGGATGCGATGGCCTTCCTCTTCCAGGCGCTTGGCGTGCTTGAGCACCGGGCCGCGAATGTCGTAGCAGACGTTGGCGAGCTTGTTCGATTTGCTGACCTGCATGGCGATGTGTTCCCGAAAATGAACGATCCAGTCGGCGTTTGGACAACCGTACTGGGAATCCTGCGTATTCACACAGGCCTGACGCCTTGAGATGCAGCACCCATATTTCCGTTTGAATGCGCGTGGTCTGGCTGCCAGACTGGCGTTTGACGAGGCGCAATCATACGTGCCGCCCGATCCGTGGAAAAGGTACAGATCGGGCTTTTTCAGCCGCTGAGGTGTGATGATGGAAAAGTTGGAAAAAACCCTGGAAGAATGGAAGGCGATGCTCGATCCAGAGCAGTACAACGTGTGTCGTCTCAAGGGCACCGAACGACCGTTTTCCGGCAAGTACAACGCCACCAAGACCGACGGTATCTACCACTGCATCTGCTGTAACGAGCCGCTGTTCGACTCAACGACCAAGTTCGACTCCGGTTGCGGCTGGCCGAGCTTCTATGCGCCGATCGGCGACAACGCCATGACCGAAATCCGGGATGTCAGCCACGGCATGATCCGCACCGAAGTGGTCTGCGCCAAATGCGATGCGCACCTGGGGCACGTATTCCCTGATGGTCCGCCGCCGACGGGCCTGCGGTATTGCATCAATTCGGTGTGTCTGGACCTCGTTCCACGCGAATAATCCGACGCCCCGCAATTCCCCTGTAGGAGCTGGCTTGCCAGCGATGGCGTCCTTGAATGCGATGCAATACTTGAGGGCCCCTTCGCTGGCAAGCCAGCTCCTACAGTTGATCGTCTGTGCAATTATTTAAATTGCACACAATTCAATTGCTCGCTATTTTGTTTTCTCTGGCATTCACTCGGAACCTCGAACATGAGCGACAACCTGCTGAGCATCCCTTGCACCACGATCAAGGGTGAGCAAAAGACTCTGGCGGATTTCGCCGGCAAAGCCGTGCTGGTGGTCAACACGGCCAGCAAGTGCGGTTTCACTCCGCAGTACAAAGGCCTGGAAGAGCTGTGGCAGACCTACAAGGACCAGGGGCTGGTGGTGCTCGGTTTTCCCTGCAATCAGTTCGGCAAGCAGGAGCCGGGCAATGAAGGGGCGATCTCCGAGTTCTGCGAGCTGAACTTCGGTGTCAGCTTCCCGCTGTTCAAAAAGATCGACGTCAACGGCGCCGACGCCCATCCGCTGTTCGTGCAGTTGAAAAAGCGCGCACCGGGTGTGTTGGGCTCCCAGGGCATCAAGTGGAACTTCACCAAGTTCCTGATCGGCAAGGACGGGCAACTGGTCAAGCGCTTCGCCCCGGCGACCAAGCCGCAGGACCTGACCCAAGAGATCGAAGCCCTGCTCAAATGAACACCTTGTCAGTCGATTCCCTGAAGCTCGACAGCCAGCTGTGTTTCAAGCTGTATGCGGCTTCCCGGGCGGTAATTCGGGCCTACAAGCCAATGCTCGATCAGTTGGGCCTGACCTACCCTCAATACCTGGCGATGCTGGTGTTGTGGGAGTGGCAGGAAGCGGCTCCGGAGCAACCGACCGTCAAGGCGTTGGGCGAGCGTCTGGCCCTGGATTCCGGCACGCTGACACCCTTGCTCAAGCGCCTCGAACAACTGCAACTGGTGCAGCGCCAGCGTTCGGCGCGCGATGAGCGTGAAGTGCACCTGAGCCTGTCGCCGGCTGGCATGGCCTTGCGCGATCAAGTCGGGCCACTCAAGGCGCGCCTGTTGTGCGACAGCGGGGTCGATCTGAATCGTCTCAACGACTTGCGCGACGGTCTCGATCACCTGTTGGGGCAGATCAAGGCGCTGTCGTAGCGGGAATCCACAAGTCCAGCAGGGCGGCCAGTTCTTCGCGCCGGAAGGGTTTGGCCAGGTAGTCGCTCATGCCGGCGGCACGACAGCGTTCGCGTTCCTCTGACATGGCGTTGGCCGTCAGGGCGACGATTGGCAGTTGGGGCCAGCGCCCGCTGCGGCGGATTTGCCGGCTGGCTTCGTAGCCGTCCATCACCGGCATGTTGCAGTCCATCAGCACCAGGTCGAAATCCCGTTGCTCGAGTTGATCCAGGGCCTCGCCACCATGGGACGCGGTGGTCACCTCGCAGCCGAGTTTGCCGAGCATGCCCTTGGCCACCAACTGGTTGACCGGGTTGTCTTCCACGAGCAGCACGCGCCCGCGGCATTGCGGGGATTGTGCGTCGGGCGGAGCATCGTTGATCGGGTGGGTTTGCGGTTGCAGGATCCGCCGCAAGGACTGATACAGCGTATTGCGGGCCAGGGGGCGGGCCTGTTGTTGCAGGGGCGCGAGGGCATTGACCTCTTCGCCGGGCATGAAGTTGCCATAAGCGGTGATCAGCAGGATCGGCGCGCTGAGGGCGGGGCGCAAATTGAACAGGCATTCGGGGCAGTCAGTGATGAGCACATCGGCTGCCAGGCCAAGCAGTGGGTCATCCATGGAGCGGCGTTCATAGTCCAGCCCCCAGCCAGGTAACAGACTGTTCAGCAGTTCGCCCAGCCCGCTGCTGGCGGCCGTGATGGCGATGACTTTGCCCTTGAGCAAAACGACAGGCATTGCACGGGTGTGGCTGGGCAATGGCAGATCCGCGTAGAACTGGCTGCCAAAACCCGGCTCGGAGCTGATCGTCAGGCGCCCTTGCATGGCTTCGCAAAGATTGTAGGTCAGCGCCAGGCCCAACCCGGTACCGCCAAATTGGCGGGTAATACCGGCGCCAGCCTGGGTGAACGGCTGGAAGATTTTGAACTGGGCATCCCGGGGGATGCCGATGCCGGTGTCGCAGACCTCGATTCTGACGCCGTCCTCGAAGGTCGACAGGCGCACGTCGACACGCCCGAAACGGGTGAACTTGAGGGCGTTGGACAGCAGGTTACTGACGATCTGTCGCACCCGGGTCGGATCGCCGAGCACCAGTGCCGGGAAGTGCGGATCGATCAGGCAGGTCAGTTCGACGCTGGGGGCGGCGTTCTGCGACAACAGGTTGGCGGTGTCCTCGATCAGCGAGCCGAGGTCGAAGGGGATGTGTTCGAGTTCGAGTTGACCGGCATCGAACTTCGACAAATCGAGAATATCGTTGAGCAGTTCCACCAGCACTTTGCCCGAGTCATGAGCGATCGACAGTTGCTGCTGTTGTTCGGCATTCAGTGGTCCATCGAGGGACAGTGCGATCATCCCGAGCAAGCCATTGAGGGGCGTGCGGATTTCATGGCTCATGTTGGCCAGGAACACCGATCGGGCTTCGGCCATGTCCAGTGCGGTACTGCGGGCGGCTTCCAGTTCCTCATTGGATTGGCTCAGTCGGGTATTGATCGCCTTGAGTTCGGCGGTGCGGGCCGAGACGATGTTTTCCAGTTGACCGAGGTACTCGGTCAGGCGATTTTCCGCGTTGCGCCGTTGCTGGATTTCGGTGGCGATGTTTTTGAACTGCTGGTTGGCAACCTTGACCAGCACGCCGATCTCATCGTTGGCATGCCCGGCGGGACATTCCAGCGACGTCGGCTCGGTACTGCTCGGGTCGCGGCCGCTGAGTTCACGGATGACCCGCACCAGAGGCTTGGTCAGCATCACATAGAACAGCGCCAGCAGGATGCCGGACAGCAGCAGGCTGCGGGCGAAACCGTTGAGCAGGGTCACTTCGGCCCGGCGCAGGAAGCGGTTGCCGAAGGCGTAGGTGTCGACGTTCAGCCGCAGTGTTCCCAGGGATTCGTTGGGTAAATGATCCAGGTAAAGCCGGTCTTCGAACTGTCGATTGGCGCCGAACAGGAAGTCACTGAACAGCCGGTAGCCGTTTTGCATGCCGGGTCGCTTGACGTTGGCCAGCACGGTGCCGTTGTTGTCGGTCAGTTTCACACCGATGATCGCCGGCGAGCGCAGCAGACCCTGGGTCAGTTCCTTGGCGAGTTCGGCGTCGATGTTGTAGGCGATTCGCGAAGCCGGGTTGTGGCTGATTTCAAGTAATGAAAGGATTTCACGATTGATGGAAGCGTCTTCACTGGCATAATCGATGCCTATTTGCAGCAGGCTGAGCAGCGTGCCCAAAATGAAACCGACCAGCACGGTAAGCCGGGCTTGCTTGAATGACAGCCGGTTGGTGAATTTGATGTCCATGGGGGGGTGAACCACTTCCGTTTCCTTTCGCTGCTCAAGCATAGTCGATCATGCCTGTCTGCTGATGCTCTCGTGAGGCCTGTACCGCGGGGGCAGCCACTTGTCTGACGCTGTGTTTCGTCGCTGTATCACCATCATTACTGTGAACGTGCCCGAGGAGAAGTCGTGGATTCCCGATTGAATGCTTTTCTTGAACGCGCCGATGCCGTTCTGGCCCGAATCGAGCCGTTGCTGCCGGCACCCAGGCCAGCCATCGACTGGACGCATTGCCTGGCCGCGCGCTGGCAGCGTGAGTCGCGCGGCGGTTATCTGATGCCGCTGGAGGTCAGCCTCGACATGCGCCTGTCGGACCTGATCGGCGTCGACCGGCAAGTCGAGCAGCTTGGGCGCAATACCCAACAATTCCTCGATGGCATGCCCGCCAACCACGCCTTGCTCTGGGGTTCACGCGGCACCGGCAAATCGTCGCTGGTGCGCGCCTTGTTGGCCGAACACGCTCACGCCGGTTTGCGTTTGATCGAGATTGAACGTGATCATCTGGCAGACCTGCCGCGAGTGGTCGAACAGATCGGCAAGCTTCCCCAGCGCTTCGTGCTGTTTTGCGATGACCTCTCGTTCGAGTCGGGCGAGGGCGATTACCGAGTGCTCAAAAGCGTCCTTGATGGCTCACTGGAACAGGCTCCGGACAACGTTTTGCTGTACGCCACGTCCAACCGTCGCCATCTGGTGCCGGAAAAGGAAAGTGACAACGAAAACTGGAAACGGGTCGACGGCGAACTGCATCCCAGCGAGGCGGTTGAAGACAAGATCGCGCTGTCGGACCGCTTCGGTTTGTGGCTGTCGTTCTATCCGTTTACCCAGGAACACTTCCTCAACGTCGTCGAGCACTGGATCGGCCAGTTGGCCGGCAAGGCCGGACTGGCGTGGCAGCGCAGCGAAGAACTGGACATTCTGGCGGTACGTTGGGCCACTGGCCGAGGCAATCGCAATGGACGTTGCGCCTATCAATTTGCCCGTTACTGGGTCGGGCTGAAACTGTTGGAGCACAAGGCATGATCGATTTACAAAAGAGCGGCCAGGGCCTCGAAGGCTACGGCATGCTGCATGCGCAACTGGAGTCCTTGCTGGCGGACGAGCGGGACTTCATCGCCAATGCCGCTCAGTTCTCGGCGTTTCTGTTCAATCAGCTCGAAGACCTGAACTGGGCCGGTTTTTACCTCAACCGCAATGAGGAACTGGTGCTGGGCCCGTTTCAGGGGCAGATCGCTTGCGTGCGGATTCCGTTCGGGCGTGGCGTCTGCGGAACCGCAGCCGCGACCTTGCAGACTCAGTTGGTCGAAGATGTGCACGCGTTCCCCGGTCACATTGCCTGCGACAGCGCATCGAACAGCGAACTGGTGGTGCCGTTGGTCAAGGATGGCCGATTGATCGGCGTGCTCGATCTCGACAGTCCGAAGCTCGCGCGTTTTACCGCGCAGGACCAGGCCGGAATCGAACAGCTGGCGGCAATTTTCCTGCGCCTGACCGACTGCTGATCAAGACGCCAGGCCTGCCTTGGCCAGCAGGCCCGACGCGTCTACCGTATCGATCTGCTGCGGGTCGAGAAAGCGTCTGGCGTATTGCAAATAGATCTGTGCCTTGATGAACAGGCCGAACAGCTCCGGGTCGATGTGGGCATCACGGCACATGAAGGCCATGATGCCCAGCGCCTCGCTCAAGGTCTTGGCTTTTTTGTAGGGGCGGTCGGCGGCCGTCAACGCTTCGAAAATATCGGCTATCGCCATCATCCGCGCCGGCAGGCTCATTTCTTCGCGTTTCAAACGTTTCGGGTAACCGCTGCCGTCCATTTTCTCGTGATGCCCACCGGCTATTTCCGCGACGTTGCGCAAGTGCGCGGGGAACGGCAGATGGTTGAGCATCAGGATCGTCTGGACGATGTGGTTATTGATGACATAACGCTCTTCGCTCGTCAGGGTGCCGCGGACAATGCTCAGGTTGTACAGCTCACCCCGGTTGTATTTGTGGGGCGGCACATCGAGTTTGAAGCCCAGGGGATTATCTTGCGGTATCACTTCGTGTTCACTGCGTTCGAACAGATGCTCAGGCTTGTCCGCCAGTAAGGGTTCACTGACGGGCAGGGTGGGGGCGGGTGTTCGGGCCTGACGCCGGTTCTCCTCCCAGGACACGCCCAGCCGGTCATCCAGGGTTCGGGTCCAGGTGCGTTCAGCCACGCTGCGCAGACGTTGCAGATCAGCGTCGGCCATGGCTTCGCCACCAAGATTGCAGCGGGCAACGAAGGCGAAATCATCATCCAGCCCGGCCAGGCTGGCATTGCGCAGTTCTGCCAGCGATTGCTCATCACCGCCCAGGGCGATGGCCTGCCAGTAGCTGATCCAGGCATCGCGCTTGAGTACCTCGAAGCGGGTGCGGATTTCGTGGATGCGATCGGTCAGGGTTTCCAGCTTCGTGGCTTTGTCGACGACGTATTCCGGCGTGGTGACCTTGCCGCAATCGTGCAGCCAGGCGGCGATGTGCAGTGCCTCCCATTCATCTTCGGTTGGCCGATAGGCGCTGAAGGCAGGCTCCTGGCTGGCCGCCGCCGCATGGGCGAGCATCAGGGTCAGTTCCGGCACGCGTTGGCAATGGCCGCCGGTGTAGGGACTTTTGGCGTCGATGGCGCCGGCCAGCAGTTGAATGAAGGCGTCCAGCAGTTGTTTTTGCCGGGCTTGCAGGCGCTGGCTTTCGATGCACACGGCAGCCGCGCCGGACACCGCCTGGAGAAACGCAATGCGGTCCGGTCGCAGTTTGTCCAGGTCGCTTTGCTCGCCACTGTCGGCCAGCAGCAGCACCAGCAGGCCCACGGTTTCGTTGTGACGATTGTGCAGGCGGATTCCGATCAGATGAACCCGGGGACTTTTCAGCGCGAGCAAGACTTTCTGCAGATCACCCGCCTGCTCGAACCCCAGGTTGCTGACGACATTGTCGACGATTGCCAGTTGCTGTAGCCATGTGGGGCTTTGCGGGTTCTCGAGCGAGTGTCCGCGAATGTCGAAGGATTGCAGGTCTTCGGCGGTGTCATTGATGACCAGGCCGTGGGGTTCCATTTGCTCACCATCACCTTCGCGCAGATAGATCAGGCCGGCCTGGGCCTGACCGATTTTCACGGTTTCAAACAACACCCGTTCCAGCAGCGGGGCGAAACGGGTTTCGGCGCTGAGGCTGTCAGTGATCTGGAAGAAACTCGCCAGTGTGTCCTTCATCCGTGCCATCGACACACTCAGCTGGTCGACTTCGAGCACCGGCGAGCGACGGGAAAGCGGGAAATTGAAATCGAAACTGCGAATCGCATCGGCCTCCTGCACCAGGGCGCGCAAGGGTTTGACCAGGACTCTTGATGTCAGCCAACCCAACGGCACGCATAACAACAGTGTTGCCAGGGTAATGAGCGCGCCTTGCCAGCGCATCCGGTAAGCGTCGACGAGCAACTCGTCTTCCGGTACCAGCAGAGCCAGTTGCAGGCCTTGGGGGCCGCCTTCCTGCATGCTGCTGCGGGCCACGATCCACTGTCGGCCGCTGGCGTTCAGGCGGTTGCCTTGAGACGGACTGTTGAGCAACGCGCCCAGGCTGGGGTTGAGGTCCGCTGCCTTGATCAGGCGGGAGGTCTGGTCATCGACGATCAGCCTGCGGCTATCGGGGTAGGCAATGGCATTGCCCTGCGCATCGAACAGCACGATTTCGGTATTGGGGGTCACGACATGCTTGGCCAGGGTCGCGCTGAGTTCGGCCAGGGTCAGGTCGGCGGCCAGGATTGCCTTGTCACCGCTGCGGCGTGCCAGCGTCGTGCCAATGTCGTGGGTGGAAAAAAAGATATAGGGTTCGGTCGTGATCTGGTCATTGTCGCCGCGGGCGCTGGTAAACCAGGCACGGTTACGTGGGTCGTACGTGTCGTTCAGGTTGTCCTGATGGCTGACCAGTGCCAGGTTCCGGTCGAAGAACAAAGACTGGGAACGGACCTGGCCGCTGCTGTTGTGTTCGATGCTCCAGACTTGATAAGCCGCGGTGTCCGGGGCCTTTACCAGGGCCTTGACCTCTGGGGTACGCAGCGGGCGGACCATGAAAAAGTCACCATTGTCGTAGCCCAGGTACAGCGAAGCCAGATTGGGGTTGTCCTCGAGTGACTGGCTGAACGGTTCGAGCAGTGCCAGGCGTTGTTCCAGATCAGTGGACTGGCCCGCCGGATTGAGTGCCAACAGGCTCAACAGATGACGAATGGGCTCATAGGTCGCATGCAGGTCCAGTCGGACATCCTGCTCAATGCGGTTGAAGAGTTTTTCACTGCTCGACAGTATGATTTGTGTGGTTTGCCGGTAGTTGAAAAGTCCCAGCACTACCCCGGTCAGCAACAACAAAAAGGTGAACATCACGCTGATATGGACATGCAGTGGAAACCGGCGTGGATCGGGGCGCAGTGGGTTAGGCATTGCGGGTTTCTCCATGATGGTCAACACACTGCCAAGGGGCCAAGCATAGTTAAGGCTCTGTCACTTTGCCTTCGTCGTAATGGTCAATCTGACGCAGTAACGCGTCGTCCAACTCAAGCATGGCGCACTCCATGGATTTGCAGCATCCAGCCACTTTTTCGCGATCGAAATCCTCATGGCAGGCAGCTTCAAGTGCCTCGCAGCTGTCGATCAAGCGAGAGGCCTGCACTATCCGGGCTGCGCCTTTGATTTTGTGGGCAATATCCTGCAGCGCCTGCCTATCCCCGGAACTGGATAGCGTCAACAGTGTTTGCAGATCCTGGCGGTTGCTGCTCACCAATTCGTTCAGCAATCGCCGGTTCAACATCGGATTGTCCCCGGTCAGCTGTTTCAACCCGCGGAGGCTGAACGCCGGGGTTGCATGGCTGGGTTCAATGCCTTCTACCCATAGACTCAAGGCGCCGAGGCTGAGGGGTTTGAACAGGCAGTCGTCCATTCCGGCTTGCTTGCAGCGTTGAACCTCTTCCGGTTGGGCATTGGCGGTAAAGCCGACAACGGTGCAGGGAGGACGATGGTTTTGTCTTTCATGCTGGCGAATGGCACGGGCCAGCTCGTAACCGTTCATGACGGGCATGTTGCAATCGGCAATCACCAGATCAAACGGGTGGTCTTTCCAGACCTCCAGTCCCTCCTGGCCATCGGCCGCGACGGAAAATCGATGCCCAAGAAACTCCAGTTGCTGGCACGTGAGCAAACGATTGGCCGAGTGATCGTCGACCACCAGGACATTTAATGGGGTTGTGGCGACGACGATTTGGGTTTCGGCCACCTGGGCTGACTGTTGCAGCGGCAACGTTTCCAGCTGCAGCAGCACCTCTACTTGAGTGCCGGCACCCGACTCGCTGCGCAATTGCAGACTACCGCCCATCATCTCGCAGAGATTGCGGCTGATCACCAGCCCCAGCCCCGCGCCTCCCCTGGCCGATTGCATGGTGTGGTCGGCCTGGGCGAAGGGTTCGAACAGGCGCTGTTGCTCCTGTTCGCTGATCCCGATACCACTGTCGTGAACCTGCACCCGCATCTGCGCATGATCGGGTTGTGTTGCCGGCTGCAGGTCGACAATGACCCGGACCTGGCCTTGCTCGGTAAATTTTATGGCATTGCTGATCAGGTTGGATAGCACCTGTTTGAAGCGCAAAGGGTCCAGCAACACATCGAAGGGCGGGTTGGCCGATGAAAACTCCAGCACCAGCTCGAGTTCCTTCTGTCGGGCCAGGCCATCGAAGATCCGCACGACCGAGGCCACGAGTTCACCCGGATTGACGCGCTCCGGGCTCAGGCTCAAGCGCCCTGATTCGATTCTGGCAATGTCGAGGATGTCGCCAATCAGCTCCAGCAAGCCTTTCGCCGAGTTATACGCGACATCGATGGCCGGACGCTCCGCGTGCTGATGATCAAGACGCTTGAGTGCCAGCTCAAGCATGCCGATGATTGCATTCATCGGTGTGCGGATCTCATGGCTCATCGTGGCCAGAAACGTGCTTTTGGCCCGGTTGGCGTTATCGGCGCGTTCTTTCGCGCAACGCAGATCATCGAGCAGTTGCCGCCGATCGCTGATGTCGATCCAGCCACCGATAATGCCTTGCACTTTCGCGCTGGAATCCCGATAGGGAAGAATCCAGTGATAGATCGTCAGCCGCCGGCCGCCAATGTGCAGTTCGCGATCGACGATCAACGGCCTGCCCTCGGTCACCACGCGTTGGTAGTCAGCCTGGTACTCCCGGGCTTCGAACACATTGCTCATCGCTCCCTGCATCACGCTTTTGCCGATGACATCTTCACGCCTGGCGCAGAACGCTTGCAGGTAACTGTCATTGCAACTTTGCAGTAGCCCCTGGCGATCACGTACATAGATCGGATGGGGCGTGCCATTGACCAGTGATCGCATGAACTCGAACTGATCGCTCAACGCACGCTCGGCAGCCTTGCGTTGCTTGATCTGGCGTCGCATGTAGTCGTTCCACGCAACGGAAATCAGCAACAGCACGCCAGCACCGATGACAATTTGGTAGAACAGTCTTTGATAATTGCGCCAGGTGCTTTGCGACGATGCCGAATAGCCGCGCCAGCGACTGTTGATGATACCCAGCTCCTCCGGCGAGATGCTCAGAAGCGCCTTGTCGAGAATGGCGTTCAACTCCTTGGCATTCCGAGCGGTGGCAAGGGAAAACGCCGCCTGCTCGGTGCCGATGGTGGTGCTGATTTGCAATGTGTGCTCGAAGAGACTCGATGAGGTGAAGTAGTTGGCAATGATCAGTGAATTCACCGAGCCGTCGGCCTGGCCTTCGGCGAGCATCTCTACGGCGCTGAAGGTGTCCGGGGTTTCGATCAGCTTGATACGGGGAAACTCTCTGCGCAGGTAATCCATGAGTGGATTGCCGCGGGCAATGGCCAGGCGCTTGTCCTGCAACTGCTCGAGGTTGGTCGGGCTGTCGGCGGCTTTACGGGTCAGTAGGACGTAGGAATTTTCCAGAAAGGGGCGGGTAAAGTTCAGTTGGGTTTGACGCTGGGCGCTGGGGAGTAGCGCGCCGATCACATCGGCCTGGTTGTCCCTGATCTGTTTGATCATCTCGTCATCGTTCCGACTGCGCTGGATGTCAAAGCGCAAGCCGGTGCGCAACCTGATCAGCTCAAGCAAATCCGCGCTGACCCCGCGAAAGTTGCCATTGCTATCGAAAAACGTCAGTGGCGCGAAGGCTTCGTTGACGACGACGCGCACTATCGGGTGGTGTGCCAGCCAGCGTTCTTCCCGGTCAGTGAGTTGCAGCTTTTGATCGGTTAGCAGAATGTCGCTGCCGGCGCTCCAGCGTTTGGCGATGTTTTCTCGTTCACTGGAGGGGATGGCCCTGATCATTGCGTTGATGATGCCGAGCAGCTCGGGGTTGTTCCTGTTAACGGCGAAGCTGAAACCAAAGGCTTCATGTTTGCCGAAGTTGGCCATGCGGATGTTGTTCAGGTACCCCTTGTTGATCATGTAGTGAGTTGAAATGGTGTCACCGAGAAACACGTCGGCCTGATCGAAAGCAACGGCATTGATCGCATTCTGGTAGGACGGATAGGACGTAATGATCGCCTTCGGGTACAACGCCTTGACTTCCGCCAGCGGCAAGTAGTGATACACCATGCTCAGGCGCAATCCGGCCAGGCCATCGGTGAGGGATCGGGTTTCCCCTTCGCGGGTCACCAGTACGGGTTGGTCGACGGCATAGGGTATGGACAGAGCAATGTCGGTATTGTCCGCTTCGAATCCATTGGCGGTGCCAAGCAGATCGACATCGCCGTTCTGCAGCGCGGCGATCGCGGCCCCTCGAGAGTCAAAACGCCGAACCTTGACAGACAATCCAGTCGCTTCTCCCAGAAGACCTGCGTAATCGGCGGTAAACCCTTCATAGTCCTGACCGCTGGTGGTCAGGTCGAAAGGGGGGTAGTCGGGGGCCGACGTACCGAGCGTCAGTTGATTTTTTTGGGTTAACCATTGTCGCTGGGTTTCATCCAGTCGAATCTCCAGCGTCCCGGCCTTCGAGCGGCTGAGCAGCGTGTAGTGTTCATTGCCCGGTGCCCCGAACAACGAGGTGCTCACGCATAGACCTGCGGTCACTTGAATCAGATAGACCTTCAAACGGCTGGGCATCCAGGTTCTCACACGAGTGCGTTACGTTTTGCCATCTCAATGAGTTCAACCAGGGATTTGGCTTTGAGTTTCTGCATGAGGCGCTTTTTGTAGGTGCTCACGGTCTTGTTGCTCAGAAACATGCCCTTGGCGATTTCCTTGTTTGTGCGACCTTGGGCAAAAAGTTGCAAGACCATCAACTCCCGGTCGTTTACGGATTTGAACAATTCCAGTTCGATGCAGCGTGTTTCATCTCCTCGGACGGGGTTCAGGGCCTCGCTCGGGAAATAGTTGTAACCGGCAAATACCGCTTTTATGGCGCTGACCAGTTCACTGATGTCCTCTTGTTTGCAGACATAGCCCGATGCACCGGATTGCATGCAACGAATGCCGAAAAGTGTCGGGCATTGTGCTGTCAGTACCAGCGTTTTAAGAGGGGTACTCATTGCGTTGAATCGGGATAGCACTTCCAGGCCATCAAGTTTTGGAATGCTGATGTCGAGAATCACCAGGTCCGGCATGCATTCGCGGACCATCTGCATGGCGTCGACCCCATTATCGGTTTCGCCGACGACTTTGTAACCTTCATGTTCCAGTAACATTCGAACGGCAAGGCGGATAACCGGGTGATCATCGACAATAAAAACGGAGTTCATAATAAAATCCCATGCGAGCTCAAACAAAGCGCGCACCTTAGCTCAGATACTTGGAGGGACGCATGAACTGACCGAGCTGTAGCCGCAATATAGGAAAAATCCTACACATTAAAAAGAATAGGACTACGTAGTAGTTGGGATTCTTATTAGGAAGGCCAAGAAAATTCGATGTCCGGATGAACTTTGGCGGCAGGTCTTTTATCAGTTTTTCATTGTATTTTTATTTGTTTTTATATGTGTTTTTTCCTGTGTTTGAGTTGTAGTCAACAACTCTCTGAATTCAGATTGTTTCAACGGTTTTATCAAATAGCCCAATAATGGCAACCCGTGTTCAGTGGCCGTTTTTACAAGTTCATCCAATTCAGACATCGTCAGGCTACTCAGGATGATCGCCCGTCTGATCAGCCCTCGCCGGCTGGCGAACCGGACCAGATCGAGCCCTGTCAGATCGGGCAGGCATTGATCGCATAAAAGGATGTCGAACGGCTGGTCGGCCCTGAGCATTTGCTGCATGGCGCCTTTGGCGCTGTCGGTGGTCGTCAGCCGAGTGAAGCCATAACTTTCCAGCAGGCATTGAGTCGCTATCAGTTGGAAGGGGTGGTCCTCCACCACGAGAATGCGTAGATCGTCTTCGGCCATGGGCGCACTTCAACTGTCAAACAGAAGGGAGGGCGATTGTTTCGCGAGAGTGTCAGGCAAGCGATCAGTTTGCTCGCCATGTGCTGTAGGGCGATTCGCCGATACTTGAGCGCTGTTGGATGTTGAAGGGGGGATCAGCCATAACGAATGTCGTAATGGCTGACCAATCGATACACCTCAGTGGCTAGCGCGTCCGGTCATCTCCAGGGCCATGTCGCTTGCATAGCTGTCGGTCATTCCGGCGATGAAATCAATCATGCGTAAAAACGAAGTGTGCAACGGGCCGTGTGGATCGGGTGCATTGTTGCCCAGCAGGTCAAGGATGCGACGGCTTTTGAACGACGGCGTACGTCCGTTGTGCTGCTCCAGCGCTGCACCACAAAAGGCGTTGAGCAGGATTTCCAGTGTGGTATAGGCTCCGATCTCGTGCAGGGTCTTGCGCTTGTCCTGGAAGATTTTCTTGCGGGCCATGTCCTTGGCGTTCAGCACGCAACGCTTGGCGGGCCCGTGCATATGCTCCACCAGATCGCCGGGCAAGGTACCAGCCAACAGCGCGTCCTGTTGCTCGACAAAGGCGCGGGCCGCGGCGTTGGTCAAGTGCTCGATGGCCTTGCCGCGCAGGATCGCCAGTTTGCGTCGGCGCGAATCACCGGGACCGAGCTGGCGATAGGTCTCCGGCAAGTCATCGCCCACCAGGTCCAGCAACAGGGACTCGACTTCAGCGTATTCCAGCAACTCCATTTCCAGGCCGTCTTCCAGGTCGATAAGCGCATAGCAGATGTCGTCGGCGGCCTCCATCAGGTACACCAGCGGATGCCGCGCCCAGCGTTGCTCCTCCAGTTGTGGCAGGCCGAGTTTATTCGCGATCTGCTCCAGTAGCGCAAGCTCGCTCTGATAGCAGCCGAACTTGTGTTTCTTGTAGCCCAGCGAGTCGGCGTGCCTGGCCGTCCATGGATACTTCAGGTACGTGCCCAGCGTTGCATAGGTCAGTCGGGTGCCGCCGTCGAACTGGTGATACTCGAGTTGCGTGAGTACCCGAAAGCCCTGGGCATTGCCTTCGAAATTCAGGAAGTCATTGCGCTCGGCTTCACTCATTGCATCCAGCCAGCCACGGCCGGCCGCTTGCTGGAACCAGTGACGGATCGCGTCTTCACCGGAATGGCCGAAAGGCGGGTTGCCGATGTCGTGTGCCAGGCAGGCCGATTGCACCACCATCCCCAGGTCGCTGGGTTCGCACCAGTCGGGCAGGGCGCTGCGGATGGTTTCGCCGACCCGCATGCCCAGTGAGCGACCCACGCAACTGACTTCCAGCGAGTGGGTCAGGCGCGTATGAATGTGATCATTGCTGGACACCGGATGGACCTGGGTCTTGCGCCCGAGGCGGCGGAAAGCCCCCGAGAAAATGATGCGGTCGTGGTCTTTGTGAAAAGGGCTGCGGCCGAGCTCTTCAGGGCTGTGCAGAGGCTTTCCGAGGCGTTCGCGGGTGAGCAGGGTGTGCCAATCCAAGGCGGGGTCTCTCCGTCAGGTGACTGATGGCCTAGCTTCCCGGTTCGCGCCATGACCTGCAAGCGGAACTACAAGCCGGCTGCGTCGATATCCATGAGTAGCAGGCGATCACCATTGTCGAAAAACTGCCCGGCGGTCAGGCAGTACTGGTTACTCGTGGCGTCGCGATAGATGTTGGACAGGGTCAGGCGGCGCTCTTCCAAGCCTTGCGCCAGCAGGTGATAAAAGTAGGGGCGCCAGGACCAGTTGTGGCCCAGGTAGCGAGTGTCGGCTTCCCAACGGTTATTGCGCCACTCAAGATTCGGGGTCAGTTGCGTGCCGTGTCGGTCGCACTGATAAAAGCGCAGCAGCCATGGGAAGGCGTTGAGCTGCGGCAGGGCATTGAGCGGTGCACGTGCCTCGGCCCAGGATTGTAGAATGGCCATCAGTTCGCTGAGCTGCTGGCGCATGATCATCAGGCGGCCATGCTCGGTGAGTTTCTGTTGAACGTAACGCTGGCGCAGTTGTGCGAATCGTTCGACAAAGGCGTCTGTGGCAAAGAACGCTTCTTGCGCCCGGGCGAACAGAAAGCCTTGTACGTAGCGCGAACCGCATTCCAGGGCAAAATTCAACTGAGCTTCGGTTTCCACGCCTTCGGCAATGATCCAGCAGCCGGTCTTTTCTGCCATCTGCGCCAGCGCCTTGACCACGTCGCTGCTTGGGCCTCCCAGTGCCGCGGCCTGGAACAGTCGCATGTCGAGCTTGAGAATGTCCGGCTGCAGGGCCAATACGCGATCGAGTTGCGAGTAACCAGCGCCGAAATCATCGATAGCTATCCGCGCGCCAGCTTGCCGGTAACGTGCCACCACCTGTGCCAGGCGCTGGGTGTCGCCACCCAACTCGGTGATTTCGAAAACGATGCGCCGTGGGTCGACAGCTTGCCGGCTCAATTGCTTGAGGCTCGGCAGCGGCTGCTCCGCACGCAAGCGACTGATCCAGCGCGGGGAGATGTTCAGGCTGAGAAACCAGTCGGATGGCGCCTCATGCAGGCGACTCAAGGCATCCTCGCGTACTTGTCGGTCCAGGCGACGAAGGGCGGCAGCGTTGGTGCGCGGGTTGGCAAACAGCGGCCCCACCGAGGCCAGTCGACCATCGGCCTGGCGCAAACGGCCCAGCGCCTCGACGCCGGCGATACGGCCGGTGGCGGTATCGATGAACGGCTGAAAACAGGCGAGCGGTTGCCCGTCGATCACGAGACCTCCTTGGTAGATCTTGTTTTTGGATGGTGCCTGTAGACCGGGTAGGCGCACAGGATTGCGCCCCTCGATAGAGGGGCGCATCCGGTCGACGTTGCAAGAATGCAGCCAGCTAGAAACCGATCAGTCTTTGCGTGAAGAACCTTGCATGATCAGTTTGATCAGCGGCACCAGTGTGGTGCCGAGGCGGATCATCCGGGTCAGGCTGCTGAGGCCACCCCCGTTTTTTGCCCCCTTGCCGGTCAGGAAGCCCAGCAAGGTGACGGCGGCCACGCCCCAGAGTGGAGCGTGCTTGATGCCGAAACCGTCCTGCAGGTTTTGCGTCATTCCACGTACCCGTTGCAAAGGTTGCAGCAGTTGCGCGGATTCGTGGCGGATTTCCTGACGATGCATTTCCATGCGCAGGCGGATCAGGGCCTTGCGCATTTCCGTGCGCGAGCTGTTGTGTGGCAGTTCAGGCAGGCTCATGGCAGCAGGCGCTCCCGATCGTTGGCCAGCTCTTCCAGCGTGCCGTGGAAGGGCGAGGACTCATCGAAAATCGCCGCTCTCAAGCGCATCGCGCAGAAGATGGCGGCGAGGGTATAGAACACACAGAGCCCGATGATGGCGGCCAGGCGATAGGTGTCCCAGAACACGATAAGCACCAGCGTCGACAGTCCTACCAACAGCAGCAACGCAAACACCAGCGCCAGACCGGCAAACAGCAACAGGCTGACGGTACGGGCTTTCTGTTCCTGCAATTCGATGCCGAACAATTCGACATGGCTGTGCAGCAACCCAAGGAAGGCAGCGCCCAGGCGCCGCGATGAGGAGCTGGTTCCCGCTACAGACGGGCCGGATTCGCCGATCGACATATCAGCGCCGGCTGGCCAGCAGGCCGATCAGGAAACCCACGCCGGCCGCGATCCCGACGGACTGCCAGGGGTTGGCCTGGACATAGTCTTCGGTGGCGGTCACAGCCGCCTGGCCGCGTTCACGCAGGGAGTCTTCGGTCAGTTTCAGCGTTTCACGGGCACGCAAGAGACTGTCGTGAATCTGCTCGCGCAACTCGTCGGCCTGGTCACCGGCCAGGGTCGCTGTGTGTTCCAGCAACCGTTCGGTGTCACTGACCAGTGTCTGAAAGTCGTTCATCAGGATTTCTTGAGCAGTCTTTGCCTGGGGGCGGGCCATGGTGGATCTCCTTAAGTGGCTTTCTGATGGGTTCGAGTATGAGCCTTCATCGAAGGTTCAGTACAAATGACTGGTACAACTTTTGCTGTGTCGTGGTGCGCCGGTCCGCACCATTGCGCTATAGCCGGGCATGATTTCAGTAAAACCGTAGGACCAACAATCAAAAACTCGCGTAAACGTCCCGGGCGCGTTTTTCCTGGACGGTGTCCGTGCGCCAAAACGGTTCAACAAGTTCAGCACGCTGATACTTCGAAGCCGCAACTTGGTGCATGGGCGCAAATAGCGAACTGCTTTGGTGCTTTTTTCTGCCATAAGGTCTGCCCATCCCATGGAAAACCTGCAAAGCGCTGTGGACACCCTGGTCCATAGCTCCAACACGCTGTTCATTCTGATCGGTGCGGTCATGGTTCTGGCCATGCACGCCGGTTTTGCCTTTCTCGAAGTCGGCACCGTGCGCCAGAAAAACCAGGTCAATGCGTTGTCGAAGATCCTCAGCGACTTCGCTGTTTCGACACTGGCCTACTTCTTTATAGGCTATTGGATTTCCTATGGCGTAACGTTCATGCAACCAGCGGCCGTGCTCAATGCCGACCACGGCTATGGACTGGTGAAGTTTTTCTTCCTGCTGACCTTTGCCGCGGCGATCCCGGCGATCATTTCCGGAGGGATCGCCGAGCGCGCCCGGTTTGTTCCGCAACTGTGCGCAACCGCGTTGATTGTCGCGTTCATCTATCCGTTCTTCGAAGGCATGGTCTGGAACGGCAACCTGGGTTTTCAGGCCTGGTTGCTGGAGCGCTTTGGCGCCGGTTTCCATGATTTCGCAGGCTCAGTGGTGGTGCATGCGATGGGCGGTTGGCTGGCACTGGCGGCCGTGCTGTTGCTCGGGCCGCGTAACGGCCGATATCGCGACGGTCGGCTGGTCGCGTTCGCGCCATCGAGCATCCCGTTTCTGGCGTTGGGCTCGTGGATCCTGATCGTCGGCTGGTTCGGCTTCAACGTCATGAGCGCGCAAACCCTGCAAGGTGTCAGCGGACTGGTGGCAGTGAACTCTCTGATGGCCATGGTTGGCGGTACGGTGGCGGCGTTGATTGTCGGGCGCAACGACCCCGGCTTTCTGCACAACGGCCCGTTGGCGGGGCTCGTGGCAATCTGTGCCGGGTCCGACCTGATGCATCCTGTGGGGGCGTTGGTCACTGGCGCCGTCGCGGGCGCCTTGTTTGTCTGGTGCTTTACCGCAGCCCAGGTCAAATGGCGCATCGACGATGTGTTGGGTGTGTGGCCATTGCATGGCTTGTGCGGTGTATGGGGCGGCATTGCCTGCGGCATCTTCGGCCAGAGTGCCTTGGGCGGTCTGGGTGGGGTCAGTCTGATCAGCCAGTTGATCGGCACTGCACTGGGCGTGACCGTGGCGTTGACCGGCGGCTTCGCGGTGTATGGCGTGATCAAGGCGTTGCATGGATTGCGCCTGAGCCAGGAGCAGGAGTATTACGGCGCGGACCTGTCGATTCACAAGATCGGCGCGGTGAGCCAGGACTGACTCGGGTCTGTTCATCGTCGGTGGAATCAGGGCAGGGGGCTCAATGGCTCGACGGTTTTTCGGGGCAGGCCTAGAATGGTCACTTCATTTTTTGGTTGAGCACTCATGCTTCCCGAATGTCAGCTGTTCGGCACCCTTGGATGCCATCTCTGTGAAGTAGCCGAAGCCATGTTGATGGAGTTTGTCGAGCGCGGTCTGCTGGTGGAACTGGTGGATATCGCTGACGATGAAACGTGGTTCGCCGCTTACAGCCTGCGTATTCCCGTGTTGCGGCGGGTCGACACTGGCGCTGAACTGGGCTGGCCGTTCAGTGCCGATCAGGTGGTGACGTTCCTGAGTTAAGCGGCTTTTGCGCTGGTAGCATGTCCCGCCTGTCGAACTTTGCGATTGATCCCCTTGGCTTAACCAGTGCTGATCGGATACTGTATGCGCATACAGTTATTCGCGGTGCATGCATTGCCGTTCCTGATTTTGGGAGTGAGCAGGCGAGCCCGGGTGTGAGAGGGATGAATTGTGGTCAATGTCGAACAGTTGAAGAACAGCGTGAACCGGATGTCCGCAGACGTCGTGCGCGAGGCCGTCCAGGAGTTGCGTCTGGATGGTCTGGTGACGGAGGGGAAAACGCCCTTCAACAAAACCCATTTCAATACCTGTTTCGCAGAAATCGAAGCCTTGTTCCAACGCGCCGGTTATCACCGGCAACTCGATGTCGTGGGTTATCAGGGATTGTTGTACGCCCTGTATGACCCCGCTCGCTGGGAAGCGGTTGATGTACTGCGCTGGCTCAAGGAGTACACCGAAGCGGCGGCGCGCACGCAGATCCCGGCTTGAGGAATCTCCTCTAGGTTCCTTTCCGCTGCTGTTGGATAATGCCGCCCTGCATTGAGGGTTAGAGCTTTCGTATGTCCACTTCTTCTTTTTCCGCGGCACACAGTCAGGCCAGTACGCTCTACTTGCCACCTGGCCCGTGGCACACCGTTGTCGATTGCCTGTGTGAGCATTTCAGCGCCATCGGTCGTGAACAATGGCTGGACAGAATCGCCCGTGGCCGGGTCCTTGATGGGCAGGGCATGCCGATCGCCCTCGATTTGGCCTACAAGGAAGGTTTGCGGATCCATTATTTTCGCGAAGTGCCGGATGAAAGGCCGATCCCGGTGACCGAGTCGATCCTGTACGCGGACGAGCATCTGGTGGTGGCCGACAAGCCGCATTTCCTGCCTGTGACGCCCGCCGGCGAATACGTCGAACAGACGCTGCTCCGGCGCTTGATCCGCCGCCTGGACAATCCGCATCTGGTGCCTTTGCATCGCATCGATCGGCACACCGCAGGGTTGGTGCTGTTTTCCGCCAATCCGCAGAGTCGTTCGGCTTATCAGTCGTTGTTTCCAACCCGGCAGATCGAAAAGCGCTACGAGGCCATTGCAGCGGCGTTGCCTGACGTTGCTTTCCCGCTGGTTCATAAAAGCCGACTGGTCGAAGGCGAACCGTTCTTCCGCATGCAGGAAGGGCCGGGGGCCAGCAACACCGAGACTGCGGTCGAAGTCAGGGAGAAGCAGGGGGAGCTCTGGCGTTATGGTCTTTACCCGGTGACGGGCAAGAAGCATCAACTGCGGGTACATATGGCAGCGCTGGGAGCCGCTATCTGCAACGACCCGTTTTACCCCGAGGTGCTCAAGGATGCGCAGGATGACTACGCCAATCCTTTGAAACTGCTGGCGCAGGGTCTGAAATTTATCGATCCGGTCACGGGCCAGGGGCGAGCGTTCGAGAGTGAAATCACCCTGCAATGGTGATCATGAAGCGATCCTGAAGCGCTGTTCTTCAGGCATGAAAAAGCCCGCATCAAGCGGGCTTTTTCGTATCCGGCAGCGCCAGGTTTACAGCTCTTTGACGGTACGGACCTGGTCTTTGTTGATGCGGGTCTGTTTACCGTCGAGCTGTTCGAATTCGTAGAAGCCGGAGTCCTTGTCGAACTGTGGCGTGTCGACGGCCTGGATTTCGCGACCGTCATTCAAGGTGATCACCGTAGGCGATGCGCAACCGGCGAGGGTGGCGAGGCCGAGTGCGAGCATGAAAGTGGCGAGGGTCCGTTGAGTCATGAGTGTGTGTCTCCGAATAAAAAATCTTTGGTTACTGAACTTGAGACGTGCACCGTCCGCGCAAGTTCCTGATCAATCTCAGTCTGACACAGAGTCATGACCGCTTAACAGTTCCGGCGTGTTGAGGTTGGCCAGCCGAGGGTCATTGTCGGGGCATTGCAGTGCGGTCGCACCGAGCTTGCGCATCAACCGGCCAGGGCTGCGCTCACCTTCGTTCCAGGCATCTTCAAAGGCTGCCCTGTGTAGCACAGGAATCACACACAACAACGGTTCCCAGTGGCCGTCATGCCGCACCATCAGCGGCTTGTCCGGATGCAGGTTGGCGGCCTCGCGCATGTTGCCGATCAGCGCCGCATCAATGCCCGGAACGTCACATGGCAAGATCAGCAGGTGAGTATGGCGAGCTGCTTTCAGGCCTGCGCGAATACCGGCCAGAGGCCCGGGGAAGTCACCCTCATCATCGTGGACCAACTGGTCGGCGTAGGGCTCGTACTTCTCAAGGTTGCGATTGCAGGAGATGATCAGGTCATCGGTCAGCGGGCGGGTCTTGCGGTGCAAGTGCGCAATCAGGGGTTCGCCACGCCAGTTCAGCAACCCTTTGTCCTGACCACCCATACGTTGGCCGCGCCCGCCCGCCAGGAGCAGAATGGAGCAGGGTGGTAATTGTGAATTCGTGGTCATGGCAGGTCTCCATGGGAGCGGCGAAAAAACGGAGCGCTGTGATATAACACCGGGCTGTTTCTCCTACAACTGGACGAGCCTATGAAAGCCAAGGCTGATGTACCTTTCGCACCGCTGAACATTGCCGTGCTGACTGTCAGCGACACCCGCACACTGGAAACCGATACCTCGGGCCAGCTCTTTGTCGACCGCTTGACCGCTGCCGGTCATAACCTGGCAGCCCGGGTGTTGCTCAAAGATGACCTCTACAAAATTCGCGCGCAAGTCGCCAACTGGATTGCCGACGATGTCGTGCAGGTTGTGCTGATCACCGGCGGCACCGGTTTTACCGGGCGTGATAGCACACCGGAAGCCGTCAGCTGCCTGCTGGACAAGCAGGTTGATGGATTTGGTGAATTGTTCCGACAGATCTCGGTTGCCGATATCGGCACTTCGACCGTTCAGTCCCGGACGTTGGCCGGTCTGGCCAATGGCACGCTGGTTTGCTGTTTGCCGGGCTCGACCAATGCCGTGCGCACCGGTTGGGACGGCATACTGGCCGAGCAACTGGACGCACGCCATCGCCCGTGCAATTTCGTGCCTCACTTGAAACAGGCAGCGCCTTGTGAATCCCGTGGGTAAGCCCGGCAAGACTGGCAGCCTGATGCCTGTCGAGGCGGCTTTGGCGCGCTTGCTGGAAATGGCCGAGGCTTCAAGGATTGTCGAGCGTGAACGCCTGCCGTTGGCGCAGGTACAGGGGCGTGTACTGGCTGAAGATCTGGTGTCGACCCTTGACCTGCCACCCTGGCCCAACAGTGCCATGGACGGTTATGCCTTGCGCATGGCGGACTGGACGGGAGAGCCGTTGGTGGTCAGTCAGAAGGTGTTTGCCGGCCAGGCCCCCGATCCGTTGCAGCCAGGCACCTGTGCGCGCATTTTCACCGGGGCACCTGTTCCCGCTGGTGCCGATTGCGTCGAGATGCAGGAAAACGCCGAGGTTCAGGCCGATGAGCGAGTACGTTTCACCGAAGCCTTGACCCAGGGCCAGAACATCCGCCCACAAGGCCAGGAAACCACCGTCGGTGAATTGATTCTGCCAGCAGGTACGCGGCTGGGACCGATCGAGCAAGGATTGGCTGCCTCATTGGGGTGTGCTGAGCTGGAGGTGGTTCGCAAGGTGCGTGTGGCGGTGCTGTCTACCGGTGACGAATTGATTGAGCCGGGGCAGGCGCTGGGGCCGGGACAGATCTACAACAGCAACCGGGTGTTGTTGTGTAGCTGGTTGCAGCGTTTGGGGTGTGAGGTCGTCGACGCGGGCATTCTTCCGGACAATCTGCAAACCACTCGCTCCCGATTGGGTGAGCTGAAGGATGTCGACCTGATCCTCTCGACCGGTGGCGTATCGGTAGGAGAAGCCGACTTTCTGGGCATCGCCTTGCGTGAAGAGGGCGAACTGACGCTGTGGAAGCTCGCCATCAAACCCGGTAAACCGCTGACGTTCGGGCATTTCCGCGGTGTACCGGTGATTGGCTTGCCGGGCAATCCGGCATCGACCCTGGTGACTTTTGCCTTGTTGACCAGGCCCTATCTGTTGCGCCGTCAGGGTGTGCAAGACGTTGAGCCGCTGAAGGTGCAGGTGCCGGCAGGGTTTGACTGGCTCCAACCCGGCAATCGGCGTGAGTATTTGCGCGGAAGGCTGGAAAACGGCCGGGCGACGATCTACAGAAACCAGAGTTCCGGCGTACTGCGTAGCGCTGCCTGGGCTGATGGACTGGTAGAAGTCCTGGAAGGTCGAACGCTGGTTCAGGGCGATAGCGTTTTCTTCATTCCGCTGAGCGAAGTCTTGAGCTGATAATTTCAGCGGCCATGTCACACAGAACCCGGTTGATTGCACCGGGTTCTGTGTGGATGGCAACTCAATGTGCCAGAAGCAATGAAATAACCTGCTCGAAACGGCTATTGGCGATCCAGCCAAGGAGACCGAGGATTACCGCTGTTCCTCCGGCGGAATAGGCAAGCCTGTGCTTGATGGTTTTGACGTCACCCCGGACTTCGTCCATGTCCCTGCGTATGCTCTTGAGGTGTGTTTCCAGCTCGGTGACGCGAGGATCCATATCAACTTCTCCCGTGGCTTTTGCGCTGTTGCTGCATTCAGCTCGATGGCCTGCTTTTTTATTATCCGTGTGCGGCAAGACCGAAATGGCCGGTGGTGCGAGGTGTTGGCATTGCATGGCACGTCCTTGTGATGTCCTGCAGCCCAAGGTCTACCAATTCAGATTTATGGTCAATTGAGCCGATTCCTCACGTTTTGTAAGAAAAATCCTGTTGTGTAGGGATCAAATCCTCGCGCCCGGAAATAATTCGTTTTCTTTCGACCTTTAGCGGCAGCTTCGCGGTCAACATCTCCCAGACGCCATTCATACCGGGAGTGAAGTAATGAGCGATCGCAAGGCGTTATTGATTCTGCATGGCAAGCAGGCGCTCAACGAGGCGGTTCGCGCCGCCGTCGAAAGCCGGCGTGAGCGAGGTTGGGAGCTGGCGGTTCGATTGACCTGGGAAGCCGGCGATGCGCAGAGGTTGGTGGGCGAGGCGTTGGCGGCTGGTTATCGACACATCATTGCCGGTGGCGGCGATGGCACCTTGCGCGATATCGCCGAAGCCATGGCGGAGCATTCGAAAAAGGCCAGCCTGGTGTTGATGCCGCTGGGAACCGCCAACGATTTTGCCCGTGCGGCAGGCGTCCCCCTGGAGCCCGGTCAGGCGCTGGAGCTGCTGGATACCGCGCCGACTGCCATTGATCTGGGGGAGGTTGATGGGCAGATATTCCTGAACATGGCGACCGGTGGGTTTGGCAGTCATGTCACGGCGAACACCCCGGAGGATCTGAAGAAAATCCTCGGCGGTGCGGCCTATCTGTTCACCGGTTTGTCGCGCTTCAACGAGCTGCATACCGCCTATGGTGAATTACACGGACCGGAATTTCACTGGAGCGGCGATCTGCTGGCGCTGGGCATCGGTAATGGCCGGCAGGCGGGTGGCGGGCGGGTGTTGTGCCCGCAGGCGCTGGTAGATGATGGTTTGCTGGATATCAGTATCTTGCCGGCACCGCAGGAGGTGGTCGGTACATTGAAAAACCTGCTCACCGAAGGCTTTGGTATCGAAAATATGTTTGTCCGTGCACGCCTGCCCTGGGTCGAGATCAGGGTCTCGGAAGGGCTTTACATCAACCTTGACGGTGAACCGCTGAAAGGCGACAACCTGCGCTTCTCGGTTCGCCCTGCGGCGTTACTCGTGCATCTGCCCGAGGATTCGCCGCTGTTACGGGCCAGTGAAATGCCTAGTCGTCAAGGCTGATGATTTGTTCGCGTACGGCAAACAGCACCAGGCCGGCCACATCGTAAATCTGCAGGCGCTTCATGATCTGCGAGCGGTGGGTTTCGACGGTCTTGACGCTCAGTCCAAGGCCGTTGGCGATCTCTCGGGTAGATTTTCCGCGAACGATCAACCGCAGGATTTCCAGCTGGCGCGCCGTCAGGTTGTGCGAGTCGGCAGGTTCGGGTTGGTGTTTCTGGTTTCGAGTCAGCGCCTGATTGATCACCGTGTGGGCAATGGCCGGGCTCAGGTAGCGCTCGTTGTTGCGCAAGGCCTCCAGCGCCTGCTCGAGTTCGGTTGCCGTGGTGTCCTTGAGCAGGTAGCCATGGGCCCCGGATTCCAGCGCCTGCATGATGAGGGCCGGATCGGTATGCATCGACAGGATCAGGACCTTGCTCTGCGGGCGCACCCGCTTGAGCTGCTGCAAGGCCTTGAGGCCGCCGGTCTGGCGCATCGAAATATCCAGCAGAACAATATCCGGGGACAGATGCTCGACCATTTCGAGCAACTGCGAGCCGTCATTGGCCTCGCCGATGACGGCATAGCCGGGCAGGTCCATTACCAGGGCGCGCACGCCAGCCCTGATCAGCGAGTGGTCATCCACTAGTAGTAAATTACAAGTCAATGCATAACCTTATTCGAACTGGCCCGTTCGAGCGCACGGGGCGCCCAGGGAAATAGAGCTTCGATTTGAGTGCCTTTGCCCGGCTCGCTGGTGACGCTCAGTGTGCCGCCCAGTTGATCGATCCGTTCCGACATCCCGGCCATACCGCGTTGTCCTTCGCGACCGGGGTCGGTTGCGGGTGCGAATCCCTGGCCGTCGTCGCTGATCTGCAGCTTCAGGCCTTGTGGCAGACGCTGCAGGCAGACCAGCAGGTTCTTGGCCTGGGCATGTCGCAAGATGTTGGTGACTGCTTCCTGGGTGATGCGGAACGCTGCCACCGCCATTTCCTCCGGTATGCCGGTCAGGCGCTGCTGGCATTCCAGGCTCCAGTGCACCGGGGTGTTGGCCAGGGTCTTGAGCAGGTGCGCGCGCAGACTGGCCTCCAGCCCGAGGCTGGCCAACTGCCGGGGATTGAGAATGGCGGATACGTCGCGAACTTTCGCCAGGGTTTCCTCCAGCGTGTCGCAGAGGACCGAGCATTGCCCCTGGAGTTCTTCGGGCATCCGGCGTTTGAGCCAGTCGCTTTGCAGTTTGGCGGCGGTCAGCAATTGACCGATGTCGTCGTGCAGTTCCCGGCTCAACCGGTGACGCTCGTTTTCCTGAACCTGCAACAGCCGGTCGGCCAGTTCCTGGGGCTGGAATTTGATGGATTTGCGCGAGAGGTAGTACTGCACGGCAACACTGGTCAGCGCCGCAACGTCAAGCGCCAGCAATGACAGGGGCAACGGGATGGACAAGCCATAGGCCAGTAAACTGCCGAGCGTCGAGCAGGCGCATAGCAACAGCGTGAACGTGCGCGCATTTTCTCGGGAGGGTGGCCACTTGGCAATTGACTTGAGGCTGGCGTGCATAGCGGATGGAGCCAATGGATGTTCGCTGCGGGCTGACCGGTCATGCAGGCTGACAGGCCCCTGTTTTTTAATGTGGAGCGTCGACTTCAACGGGGTGTACTTTTTTGTTGGAGAGTTCAGCTCCGGACTGGAGCGAGCTGTGTCCGGCTGCAACCACACTGCCATTAATTGGCGCCAACTAACAGGCGGCATAGTAGCACTTAAGATACCGTTGGTCGCGTTTGTATATATGTCTGAAAGGTCAGGAATCCAGTCGTTTGGACGAGGGTTCCATAATGGGGCAAGTTGGTGTTGCCGGCGAAAATGCCGATTATCCCTGGGGGTGTTGTTGATACCAGGCAATGCCCTGGTCAGGGCAGGCGTGCAATTGCCGATGGGCAAAAGTGGTTGTTGAAAGATGTCGCTTATAGATATGAAATATTCATTTGCGACATGTGCGCACTCAAGTTACAGCGCGGTACAGATAACCCAATCACGCCACACGGCTTAGTTGAGTAAGTTCAGGCCTGCCGTTTCGAATAGGACACGAGGGTGAACGGTCTGGAATTGACCGGCGGTTGAAATCGGCTTTGCCCGACCTGAAAGGCAAAGGCTTCGATCAGGGTGACCTGCTCGCTGTCGTCGAGACTGAGTTGCCCGGTGGTCTGGTCGATGAGTTCGAGTTGCCAGGCAATCAGGGTCAGGCAGTCTTTCAGGGCGTTCAGCGCCTCGTCGTGCAGGCTCATGGTGTTCTGTGCGTGGTTCAGCAGGCCATATATATGCAGGGAGAATTCAGACACGGCCGCCAAGGCCAGGGCGTCGGCTTTGTTAGCCAGTTTGAGCAGGGTGCTGAGCAAGCAGTCGATGGCGTCCTTGTCATTGCTGATCAGTTGCAGATGATTCAGGCATTCCTCGGTTTTAGCCAGGAGTGTTTCAGCCTCGAGGAGGAACTCCGGGAGCCGTCGGGCCCACTCTTTATGGTCGTTCGGCATACTTATCTCCACAACGTCATGTCAAATGAGGGGATGTCGTGTGTGTCGACGAGGGCGGTCGGGACCCCGGCATTGCCGAGTCGTCGGGTCAACGAGCTTCGGCTGGTCCGCAGGCAGGCTGGGGAACACGAGAGGGTGGTTGGCCACTTACTTGCGATCGCACACAAAAGCCTGACTCCGTTCATGCAATGAGAATGGCGTCACATTAATGGCTATTGGATATTGCGAATATCAGGTTGCACCTGATTGTTGATAGGGGAATCCCTTACGCAGCGGAACCTATCACGTGAACTGTGGTCGCGTGGCGCAGAAGTACGGCAGATGGAATCGCAGCGCCAGTAAAGCATGATGTTAATATGACATCAATGCCTTGGCGTGGCATTTTAGAGGGGGGTCAAGCTTCGGCCAAAACAGCCGATAACCTTCTTTAAGTGAATTCATCCGAACAAGACCAGGAGTCATTGATGGCCGGCATTCTCGACACAGTAGACCAACGCACGCAACTGGTGGGTGAGAATCGCCTGGAAATTCTCATGTTCCGGCTCGCCGGACGGCAATTGTTCGCGATCAACGTCTTTAAAGTGCAGGAAGTCTTGCAACTGCCAAAGTTGACGCTGATGCCGCAGCGCCATCCTTTTGTGTGCGGCGTGGTCAACCTGCGTGGCCAGACCTTGCCGGTGATCGACCTGTCCCAGGCCATTGGCATGCGCCCGCTGGTGCCGGGGCCTGGCAGCACGATTATCGTCACAGAGTACAACCGTTCGGTTCAGGCCTTCCTGGTCGGTGGCGTGGACCGGATCGTCAACATGAACTGGGAAGCCATCCTGCCGCCACCGACCAGTGCCGGCCGCCAGCATTACCTGACGGCCATCAGTAAAGTCGATGATCAACTGGTGGAAATCATCGACGTCGAAAAGGTCCTGGCCGAAATCGTCCCGTACAACGCCAAAGTCTCTCGCGAAAAGCTCGAAGATCCGGTGCTGGAACGTGCCCGTGGCCGTGAAGTGCTGCTGGTGGATGACTCGAACGTGGCCCTGGCGCAGTTGCGCGATACCCTGGGACAGTTGGGCGTGAAGATGCACATCGCCAGCGACGGGTTGAAGGCCTTGAACATGCTCAAGGGCTGGGCCGACACTGGCGTGGACATGACCGAAAAATTGCTGATGGTCTTCACCGATGCGGAAATGCCGGAAATGGATGGCTATCGCCTGACCACCGAAATTCGCAATGACCCGCGCCTGCGTGGCTTGTACGTGGTGCTGCACACCTCGTTGTCCGGCAGCTTCAACGACTCGATGGTGAAAAAGGTCGGCTGCGACAATTTCCTCTCCAAATTCCAGCCGGACAAACTCGTCGACGTGGTGCGCCAGCGCCTGATGCTGGACGAAGTACCGGCCTGAGCGGGTCCGCACAACTGTGGGAGTGGGGTGTGATGGTTCGATCGTGTCAGTCGCCGTCGATGTAAACCGATAGACCGCCTTCGCGAGCAAGCCCGCTCCCACATTAGATCAGCTATGCCCCCGGATTTGCCGGTCAACCCGCCTCCACTGTGGGAGCGGGCTTGCTCGCGAAGGCGGTGTATCTGTTGGCCAGGTTCTCGAAGCCCGCTCCCTTAGATCGTCAGACTTTGATTCGGCCTTCAAGCTCGTATAGGGTGGCGTTTTTACCTACCAGGGAGCTGGCCATGTTGCGTCTGAGCGCGCTGTATCGTTATCCGTTGAAGTCCGCCAGAGGCGAGACGCTGCAACAGATCGGTCTCGATAAACTCGGGCTGGACGGTGATCGCCGCTGGATGCTGGTGGATGAGGCCAGCGGTCGTTTCCTGACCCAGCGTGCGGTGGCGCAGATGAGCCAGTTGTCAGCGTTGTGGAATGCCGAAGGTGGCTTGACCCTCAACGCGCCCGGCCATTCGCCGATCGACATTGCCTTGCCTGGTAACGATGCAGAGTTGCGTGGCGTGACCATCTGGCGCGATACCTTGCGAGTCCCCGATGCAGGCGATGAAGCAGGGGCCTGGGTCAGCCAGTTCATTGGCAAGCCGACACGTCTGGTGCAAGTGCCGCTTGATCGGGCGCGGATGACCGAGGCCGGGTACGGCAAGGATGACGATCAGGTGGCGTTCGCCGATGGCTATCCGCTGTTGCTGATTGGCCAGGCCTCCCTCGAAGACCTGTCGCAACGGGTTGGACGCCCGTTGGAGATGCTGCGTTTCCGGCCGAACCTGGTGATCGAAGGCAGCGAAGCCTTCGCCGAAGACGGCTGGAAGCGCATCCGCATCGGCGAGGTCGAGTTCCGCGTGGTCAAGTCGTGTTCACGTTGCATCCTGACCACCATCGACCCGCAAACCGGGGAGCGTAGCGACGATCGCGAACCCTTGGCTACCTTGCAGAAGTACCGCGCCCAGGCCGACGGCGCCATGTTCGGCCAGAACCTGGTCAATGACGGCAACGGTCGACTCGAAGTCGGTATGCCGGTGGAGATCCTCGAGTAATTTTGCGCAGAATAAAAAATGCCCGTGTCTGACAACACGGGCATTTTTATTGCGGCGACTTTTTTTGGAAGAGGCCGCGCAGGTTTAGCCGCGGTATTCGCACAGGTAGGCAGTGTCGACGGCGACTTTCAGTTGGAACTTGCTGTTGGCCGGCACGTTGAACTGGCTGCCGGCGGCGAAGGTTTCCCAGTCGCTGCTGTCTGGCAGTTTGACGGTCAATGCGCCGCTGACCACGTGCATGATTTCACGCTGGCTGGTGCCGAATTCGTATTCGCCCGGAGCCATGACGCCGATGGTCGCTGGACCTTCTGCGGTGCCAAAGGCGATCGACTTGACGGTGCCGTCGAAGTACTCGTTGACTTTAAACATGGGCGATTCCTCGAAAAGGGCTAAAAAGGGCCGGCCAGTATGCACAAGGCCCTTGGTGTCGTCACCTGTCTAAAGCGGAAGAACCAGCGGCAGCAGGCGTGCAGTATTGCGCGCATCTTCCAGTGCCCGGTGTTGCTGGCCGGTGAACTGCAGGCCGGCCAGTTGCAGGGCGCCGTTGAGCCCCAGCGGGCGTTCCAGGCGTCGGGCCTTGGCAAAGCGCTGTTTGAGGTTCATGTGCGGCACGGTGGCCAGCACGCTGGCGAGTCCCAGGCGCTGCCATTCCTGAAGCAGTTGTTTACGATCGTAATCGCCCCAGCTGGCCCAGCCTTCAAGTCGCGTGTGGTGTTGGCCGAGCCAGCGTTCAAACGCCGGCCAGACTTCGCCCAGCGGTTGCGCGGCATCGATGTTGGCTTGGGTGATGTGTGTCAGCTCGCGGCAAAACGGCGTCAGCAACGGCCGCCGCAACGGGCGGACGAAGCGCTGGAACTGGTCCAGTTCGCGTCCCTTGCGATCCACCAGGGTGGCGCCGATTTCAATGATTTCCATATCCGTTACGGGCCATCCCCCTTCATCGGTGGTGGCCTCCAGATCAATGACCAGCCAATGAGGCATTGCAGGTTTCCTGGTATCCGCGTCCTGTAGGGTTTGAGCGTAGCCAAACCCGGAGGTTCCGCCTAGCGGCTTATTCGACCTCCAACAGAATCTGCCGGTTTTTTACCTGATCCCCGACTTTGACTTGCAGGCGTTTGAGCACACCGTCGATGCCCGATTTCAACGGGTGCTCCATTTTCATCGCCTCCAGTACTACCAGCAATTGGCCCTTGCTCACGGGGCTGCCTTCATTGACCAGGACGTCGACAATCGCCCCGTCCATCGGTGCCTTGAGGGTGCCGGAGCTGACACTGGCCTGGCTGGAAACCTGCGCCTGAGTGCGATCCGCAAACTGCAAGCTGCCCGGACGGGTAAACAGCCAGAGTTGCCCGGCCTCCAGGCGATAGGCGTGGCGCTGGCGGATACCATCGATTTCGAGGGAAACCCTGCGCCCGTCGCTGTGAAGGCCCTTCAGTTCGAGGTTGTGCCCGGCGACCTGAATGCGCAACGGCTCGCCCGGGATTGCCTGCAACGTCACCATCCAGTCCTGATCCTCAAGGCCGATGCGATAGTGCAGCGGCACGCTGGCGTTGTTGCGCCAACCGCAAAGCGGGGCCGGATGGGCCTGCGCTGAAGCCTGATAGAAGAGGGCGGCGGCAATGGCCAGGTGGTGCGCAGCGGGGGCGTGGGGGTGCAGGCAGGCATGCCCGGAAAAATGCTGTGCGATGAACCCGGTACTGAATTCACCGCAGGCGAACTGCGGGTGCTCCAGCAGGCTGGCGAGCAAGCGCTGATTGCTTTGCACGCCCAACAGCACGCTGTCTTGAACCGCCCGCAGCAGTTTGCGTCGGGCTTCCTCGCGGGTGGCGCCGTGGGCGATGAGCTTGCCGAGCATCGGGTCGTAGAAGGGACTGATGACCTGGCCTTCGATCAAGCCATGGTCGATTCGAATGCCGTCCTGCAATGCCGGTTCCCAGGCCATGACGCGCCCGGTTTGCGGCAGGAAACCCTGAGCCGGATCTTCGGCATACAGGCGCACTTCCATGGCGTGCCCGTGCAGTTGCACCTGTTCCTGGCGCAATGGCAGCGGCTGCCCTTCGGCGATGTTCAACTGCCAGGCCACCAGGTCCAGCCCGGTGATCAATTCGGTCACCGGGTGTTCCACTTGCAGACGGGTGTTCATCTCCAGGAAGTAAAACTGGCCCCGGGCATCCAGCAAAAACTCTACGGTGCCCGCGCCGATGTACTGCACCGCCCGCCCGGCCTTGAGCGCCGCTTCGCCCATGGCTTGGCGCAGTTCAGGCGTCATCACCGGGCAGGGGGCCTCTTCGATGACTTTCTGATGTCGGCGCTGCACCGAGCAATCGCGCTCGCCGAGGTAAATCAGGTTGCCATGCCGGTCACCGAACAGTTGGATCTCGACGTGACGGGGTTCGATCAGTGCCTGTTCAAGAATCAGTTCGCCGCTGCCAAAACCGTTCAAGGCTTCGGAGCGCGCGGTGCGAATCTGTTCCAGCAAGTCGCCAGCGTCGTGTACCAGGCGCATGCCGCGTCCACCGCCGCCAGCGCTGGCCTTGATCATCAACGGATAGCCGATGCGCTCGGCTTCGCGGCTCAGGGTCGCGTCGTCCTGCTTGGCGCCTTGATAACCGTTGATGCAGGGCACACCGGCTTCGAGCATGGCGATCTTCGACAGGCGCTTGCTGCCCATCAGTTCGATGGCCTCGGGGCTGGGGCCGATGAAGGTGATGCCGGCGTCCCGGCAGGCGATGGCAAACCCGGCGTTTTCCGAGAGGAAGCCGTAGCCCGGGTGGATGGCATCCGCGCCGGTGCGCCGGGCGGCGTCGAGGATGGCCAGGATGTTCAGATAAGACTGTTGCACCGCGGCCGGGCCGATGTTGACGGCTTCGTCGGCCATCCGCACGTGCAGGGCATCGGCGTCGGCATCGCTGAACACGGCGACGGTGCGATAGCCCAGTGCCTGGGCCGTGCGCTGGATGCGGCAGGCGATTTCACCGCGGTTGGCGATGAGGATTTTTTTGAGTCCGGGCATGGGTTGTTCCCTTGGTTTTGCGATGTCTGTTCGGGCCTCTTCGCGAGCAAGCCCGCTCCCACAGGGGAATGCATTTCAAATGTGGGAGCGGGCTTGCTCGCGAAGCTTTTCAGGGGGCCCACCCCGGTTTGCGTTTTTGCACGAAGGCCATCGTTCCCTCGATGCCTTCGGCTCCGGTCACCGCTTCGCTGAACCATTGCGCCGCTTGATCAAGCAACTCATCCGGCGGTTGTCCGGCACTGGCCAGCAAGAGTTTCTTGGTCATCGCATTCGCCTCGGGTGCACAACACAACACATGGGCCAAGACCTCATCGAGACGCTCGGCCAAGGCCTGTGGATCATGCTCGACAAAATGCACCAGCCCCATGCGGCGCGCCTGGGTACCATCAAAACGCGCTGCCGTCAGGGCCAGGCGCCGGGTCTGGGTCAGGCCGATGCGTTGCACCACGAACGGTACGATCTGTGCCGGCAACAGGCCGAGGCTGGTTTCCGGCAGGCCGAATTGCGCCTGGTGATCGGCCAGGGCGATATCGCTGACACAGGCCAGGCCGAAACCGCCGCCGAGCACCGCACCTTGCAGTACGGTAATTACCACTTGTGGCGCCTGTTGCACCTCTTGCAGGAGCGCACCGAACACTCGATTCGTGTCGCGGTGTGCGCTCGCGCCCTGAGCACGGGCACTGGCCATATCCTTGATGTCACCGCCGGCACAGAAGTGCCCACCGACGCCGCCGATCACCAGGGCGCGAACCCCTGGTCTATCGCGTACCGCGGCCAGCACCGAGCGCAGTTCGGCGACCATCTGCAAGCTCATCGCATTGCGGCATTCCGGACGGTTGAGGGTGATGTGCAACACGCCGTTGTGCAGTTCCAGCAACAAGGTCTGGCAAACCGGCAGGCTGCTCATTTCTTTTTCCCCGGCAAAATGCCCATCAGTTTGCAGATGATTCCCAGCATGATTTCGTCGGCGCCGCCGCCAATCGACACCAGCCGTACGTCACGGTAGGCACGGGCCACCGGGTTGTCCCACATGAAGCCCATGCCGCCCCAATACTGCAGGCAACTGTCGCTGACTTCGCGGCCCAGGCGCCCGGCCTTGAGCTTGGCCATCGACGCCAGGCGCGTGACGTCCTGGCCCTTGATGTATTGCTCGGTGGCCTGATAGACCAGCGCCCGCAGGCATTCGATTTCGGTCTGCAGTTCAGCCAGGCGGAAGTGGATCACCTGATTGTCGATCAGCGCGTTACCGAAGGTCTTGCGCTCCTTGCAGTATTCGATGGTGCTGTCGACGCAATACTCCAGGCCCTTGATCATGTTGGCCGCGCCGAACAGGCGTTCCTCCTGGAACTGCAACATCTGCATCATGAACCCCGCGCCTTCATGGCCGATGCGGTTGCGCTGCGGCACGCGCACATTGTCGAAAAACACCTGGGCGGTTTCCGAACTGCGCATGCCGAGCTTGTCCAGGTGCGAGCTCAGGCTAATGCCCGGAGTCTTCATCGGCACCATGATCAGCGACTTGTTGATGTGCGGTTTGTCGTCCGAGGTGTTGGCCAGCAGGCAGATGAAGTCGGCGCTCGGCGAGTTGGTGATCCACATCTTGCTGCCGTTGATCACGTAGTCGTCGCCGTCTTTGCGTGCGGTGGTTTTCAGCCCGGCGACGTCGGAGCCGGCGCCGACTTCGGAGACGCCGATGCAGCCGACCTGATCGCCACTGATGGCCGGGCGCAGGAATTCGTCGCGCAGTTCATCGGAGCCGAAGCGTGCCAGTGCCGGGGTGCACATGTCGGTCTGCACGCCGATGGACATCGGGATGCCGCCGCAATGGATGGTGCCGAACTCTTCGGCGGCGACGATCGAGTAGCTGTAGTCGAGCCCCATGCCGCCGAATTTTTCCGGCTTGGAAATGCCCAGCAAGCCGAGGTCGCCGGCCTTGCGGAAGATGTCGTGGATGGGGAAGCGTCCGGCCTTTTCCCACTCCTCGACGTAAGGGTTGATGTCGTGCTCGACGAATTGACGCACGGTGCGGCGCAGTGCTTCGTGTTCCTGGGTGAAAATCATTTTTATTGTTCTCCTTGAGCCGGCCTAGAACCGGGCTACGCCAAAACTGTTGGCTTGCAATGGCCGCACCTCGGCCTCGTGACAGACGTCCAGCAAGTAACCCAGCAAGGTCCTTGTATCGCGCGGGTCGATCAAGCCGTCGTCCCACAGGTTGGCGCTGCCGTAGAGCGCCGTGGACTGGCTGTCGAGTTTCTGCGCGGTGACCTGTTCGAGCATGTCGAGCATTTTCGGATCGGGCACCAGGCCGTCCTTGGCCTGTTTGGCTTCGGTGACGATACGCAGCACTTTGCCCGCTTGCGCGCCGCCCATCACGGCGGTGCGGCTGTTGGGCCAGGCGAAGATGAAGCGCGGGTCGAGGCCACGTCCGCACATCGCATAGTTGCCAGCACCGTAGGAGCCACCGACGACGATGGTCAGCTTCGGTACCCGGGCGTTGGCCACCGCTTGAATCATCTTCGCGCCGTGTTTGATCACACCTTGCTGTTCCGATTCGGTGCCGACCATGAACCCGGTGGTGTTGTGGAAAAACAGCAGCGGCGTCTGGCTCTGGTCGCACAGCTGGATGAACTGCGCGGCCTTGCTCGCGCCTTTTGGCGTGATCGGGCCGTTGTTGCCGATGAAGCCACAGGCGCGGCCCTGAATTTTCAGGTGACCGCAGACGGTTTGCTGATCGAACTCGCCCTTGAATTCAAGAAAGTTCGAAGCGTCGGCAATCCGCGCGATGATCTCGCGCACGTCGTAGGGTTTTTTCGGGTCATCCGGGATCAGGCCGAGCAGTTCGTCGATGGGGTAGAGCGGTTCGTCCCAACGCCGTTCGGGGCGTTGCGGCAGCTGTTCGCTCCACGGCAGCAAAGCGACGATCTCGCGTACCTGGCGCACACCGTCGGCGTCGTTTTCAGCCAGGTATTCGGCGGTGCCGGCGGTTTGTGCGTGCATCTCGGCGCCGCCCAGTTCTTCATCGGTGGCGACTTCGCCGGTGGCGGCCTTGAGCAGTGGGGGGCCTGCGAGAAACAGTTTGGCCTTGCCACGCACTACCACCACGTAATCCGACAGCCCCGGCTGATAGGCACCGCCCGCCGTGGCCGAGCCGTGCACCACGGTGACTTGCGGCAAACCCATGGCCGACATCCGCGCCTGATTGGCAAAGCTGCGCGCGCCTTCGACGAAAATCTCCGCCGCGTAGTTGAGGTTGGCGCCACCGCTTTCGGCAAGGGTGATCACCGGCAGTTTGTTTTCCATGGCGATCTGTTGCAGGCGCAGGGATTTTTTCAAACCGCTGGGGGAAATGGTCCCGCCCTTGATGGCGCTGTTGTTCGCCACCACCAGCACGCGCACGCCGGACACGTAGCCGATGCCGGCGATCAAGCCACCACCGGCGGAACTGCCGTCCTTGTCGTCGTGCAGCTTGTAGCCGGCCAGGCTGGCTAGCTCGAGAAACGGCGCGCCGGGGTCGAGCAGTAGATTCAGACGCTCGCGGGGCAGTAACTGACCGCGCTTTTCGAATTTTGATTTGGCTTCGGCCGCCTTGTTCAGCAAGTTCAGTTCGAGCGCGCGGACTTGCTCGATGGCGTTCAGCATCGCCGAACGGTTCTGGGCGAACTGCTCGCTGTGGGGATCGAGTAGCGACTGAATCACTGGCATGGATTATTCCTTGTCCTTCAGTACGTCGGGTATGTAGGCGCGGTGGAACCCGTTGTACGACTCGCTGTTGGTCGCCTTGTGGATCGGCCAGGCGCGCCCGCCGAGGCTGGCGGCGCCGTCGATGCGCAGGGTGCTGCCGCTGACGAACGCCGCTGCCGGGCTGAGCAGGAAAACAATCGCCGCGCTGACTTCCGATTCGCTGCCGATGCGCTTGAGCGGCACGTGTTCACGCAGGGTCGGGATCACGGCCTTGAAGGCGCCTTCGTAGGTGTCCATGCCGCTGGAGGCAATCCAGCCCGGCGCCACGGCGTTGACCCGCACTCCGGCATGACCCCATTCGTACGCGGCGGTCTTGGTCAGGTTGTCCATGCCCGAACGTGCCGCGCCGGAGTGACCCATGCCGGGCATGCCGCCCCACATGTCGGCGAGCATGTTGACGATGGCGCCGCCGTGCTTGCTCATGGACTGGTTGAAGACTTCCCGGGCCATCAGGAAACCGCCCACCAGATTGGTGCGCATCACGGTTTCGAAACCCTTCTGGTTGATCGAGGCCAAGGGCGAGGGGTATTGCCCGCCCGCATTGTTGACCAGGCCGTGAATGGGGCCAAACTTGCGGATCAGCTCACTGACCAGATGCGTCACGGCTTCTTCCTCGCGGATGTCGCACACCGCCCAATCGGCCTTGCCGCCGTCGTCGGTGATCTCTGCCGCAACGGTTTTGAGCTTGTCGGCCTTGCGCCCGACCAGCAGCACATGGGCGCCGAGGGTCGCCAGTTCGTGGGCGGTGCAGCGGCCGATGCCACTGCCGCCACCGGTGACGATGATGTTTTGGCCGGCAAACAAATCGGCTTTGAAAATCGAGTCGTAGGCCATGGCGGCAATCCTCTAGTTGAACTGGTCGGCGATGCGCTGCGGCACCGGAATCTGGATTTCCAGCAGTTGCTGGGCGAAGGCTTTGCCTTGCGGATCGATTCGCAGGCTGGCGACACCGCCGCCGCCGAGGGCGTTTTCCAGCAGGAAATTCAGGCTGTGGCTGGCGGGCAAGTACCAGCGCTCGACTCGCCCGTGGATGGGATCGAGGACGTGGCCCATCCAGTCGACGATCACTTCCGGGGTCAAGGCTTCAGCGATCCAGGGCAGGAATTCGGGCGCGCGGGCCATGACGCCGATGTTGCTGTGGTTGCCCTTGTCACCGGAACGGGCGACCGCCAGTTTGACCAGGGCCACGCTGGCGTCGGCCAGGCCAGCCGGTTTTGGTGGAGTGAGCGGGGCTGGCAGGTCCAGCGGGTCGAGGACATCGAGGGCGGGCAGGGCACACCGGTGGCGCTGGCCCATGCAATCAATGTCCAGCGTGCAGGCGGTTTTGTCGATGAGGAACGAGAACAGCCGGATCAGCGGATACACCGTCGGCCGGCCCCCGACAATGCCGGTCAGCCCCGGTGCCATGCCGGTGGCGGCCTGGGCAATTTCCCGGGAGAACACGATCAATGCGCGCTTGTCCGGATGGCGCACCGCGAGTTTGATCACCACTTCGCGGCTGTCCTGGCGCTGGCCGTGGGGGCCGTAGGTGGCCTCGCTGCCCAGTAACTCGATATTCACGTCGCTATAGGGTGCCCAGCCGCGCTGGTGGAACATTTCCGAGGTCTTGTTGATGATCGCAGCGCTGACCCGCCGCGCCTTGTCGACGGCATCGATGCCGGCAATCAGGCAACTGGCGGTGCAGCGAAAACCATCGGGGTACGTGGCGCTGACCTTGTACTGAGCGGTCGGCGGCAGGCCTTTGGCGCCGTGCACCTGCACCGCGTTCTTGCCTTGCTGCAGCAGTTTGACCTGAGTGAAATCGCATACCACGTCGGGCAGCAGGTACGCCCGCGGGTCACCGATTTCATACAACATCTGTTCGCCCACCGTCAGCGGCGTGACCAGCCCGCCGGTCCCTTCGGGTTTGCTGACGATGAACTGGCTGTCGGCGCTGACTTCGACGATGGGAAAGCCGATGTGTTCGTAGTCGGGGACGTCGCGCCAGTCAGTGAAATTGCCGCCGGTGCACTGGGCGCCGCATTCGATGATGTGCCCGGCCAACGCGGCCTGGGCGAGCTTGTCGTAGTCGTGCCACGACCAGCCGAACTCATGCACCAATGCAGCGCTGACCACCGCACTGTCGACCACGCGCCCGGTGATCACGATGTCTGCCCCCAGGCGCAAGGCTTCGACGATGCCGGGTGCGCCGAGGTAGGCATTGGTCGAGACGCACATCGCTGGCAGGGGCGCGCCGCTGAACATTTCATGAATGCCCAGGTTGCCCAGCTGTTTGAATTGCGGTTGCAGGTCATCACCCAGCAGCACGGCGATCTTCAGCGCCACCCCGGCTTTGTCGCAGGCCGCTTGCAGGGCGGCGGCGCACGCTTGGGGATTGACCCCACCAGCATTGCTGATAACCCGGATGTTGTGCTGCGCGAGTTGCGGCAGCAAGGGCGCGAGCACTTCGATGAAATCGCCCGCGTAGCCGGCCTGGGGATCTTTCATCCGCGCGCCGGCCATGATCGACAGGGTGATCTCGGCCAGGTAATCGAAGACCAGATAGTCCAGATGCCCGTGTTCCACCAGTTGCGCGGCAGCGGTCGAGGTATCGCCCCAGAAGGCGCTGGCGCAACCGATGCGAATTGTTTTTGGCGCAGTCCGTTCCATAGCCACCTCCAACCGAAGTGCATCGACATTACCAAGCAAGCGCTTGGTTTGTAAATGACTTGATTATCTTCTGCCCAAGCGCTTGCTTGGTTGCATCCATGAGCTTAAATTGCCCGCGCAACCCCGCTGTTTTCGGGGGGATCGGCGTTATTGATTGATCGACTGTAGGAGAGAACGGGTGGACGAGCAAAAAGCCCTGAGGGTCATGCGCGAATTGGTGGACGACGGCCAATTGACCGATCCGGACAGCGCCCGGGGCAAGCTGCTGCAAGTGGCGGCCCACCTGTTCCGCAATAAAGGCTATGAGCGCACGACCGTGCGCGACCTGGCCGGGGCCGTGGGCATTCAGTCCGGGAGTATTTTCCATCACTTCAAAAGCAAGGACGAAATCCTGCGCGCCGTGATGGAAGAAACCATCCGCTACAACACCGCGTTGATGCGTGCGGCCATCGCCGAGGCCGGCAATGTGCGCGAGCGGGTGCTGGCGCTGATCCGCTGTGAATTGCAGTCGATCATGGGCGGCAGCGGCGAGGCCATGGCGGTGCTGGTCTACGAATGGCGCTCGCTGTCCGAAGACGGCCAGGCCAAGGTCCTGGCGCTGCGCGATGTCTACGAAGACATCTGGCTGCAAGTACTGGGCGAAGCCAAGGCCGCCGGGTTTATCCGCGGTGATGTGTTCATTACCCGACGCTTCCTGACCGGTGCATTGTCCTGGACCACCACCTGGTTTCGCGCCGGCGGTAGCATGAGCCTTGATCAGTTGGCCGATGAAGCGTTGATTCTGGTGCTGGAAGACCGGCAATAAGCTTGTATTGGCCAGCATTAAACTGGCTAACTGGACAAAAGCGCCTAGCTTGAAGGCATTGATGCCGTTTTACTGGGGAGTGGGGTTGTTTTGATGGGTTCGCCAATTCGGATGGCCTCGCGGCTTTTGCTGGCGATGCTTGCGGTGTCAGCGATGGTGCCGTCCCAGGCTGCGCAACAGGTGCGCATTGGTGCCGCGCACTTTCCGCCCTACACCGTGCGCCCGGAATCCGGGGCGGACACCGGGTTGCTGCCGCAACTGGTCGAAGCCCTGAACGCATCGCAAAGTGACTACCGGTTTGTCCTGGTGCCCACGTCCATACCCCGGCGCTTCGGTGACTTCAAGCAGGGCCGGATCGACATGGCCATCTTCGAAAATCCTGCCTGGGGTTGGGAAGACATTCCCCATACAGCCGTCGACATGGGGCTGGAAGACGCCGAGATTTTTGTCGCGCAACGCTTGCCCGACCGGCAGCAAAGCTATTTTGCCGACTTGAGCGGCAAGCGCCTGGCACTGTTCAGCGGCTATCACTACGAGTTCGCCAACTTCAACGCCGAGCCGCAGTACCTGACGAAAAACTACAACGCCACGCTGACCTATTCCCATGACAGTAATCTGCTGATGGTGTTGCGCGGGCGGGCCGACATCGCCCTGGTTACGCGCTCTTATCTGAACGACTACTTTTTGCGCAATCTGAAAGTCGCCAACGAGTTACTGGTGTCCGATCGCATCGATCAGATCTATCACCACTACGCCATTGTGCGTCCGGCCGCGCCCATCAGTGGTGAAGCCTTCGGCAAGTTGTTGCAAGGCTTGCGGGACAACGGCCAGATGCTGAGGATTTTCGATCCGTACAAGATTGCGGTGGTGCCTGTCCCGCACAGCGAATCGGCGCCACAAGTCGCCAATTGACGGACTTTGCCTAAATTTCCCATCGTGGCTCACGTCACCTCGTTGAACTGTCGACGATTATCGTGAGCCCGCCCCATGTCCAATCTGAATGACCTGACTGCCCTGTGCCTGCCCAATGGCAGTCGTCTTGCTGCTGATGAAAGCGAAAGCCGCCTGAGCCTCAGTCTGGAGGGGCAACCGTTGCTCACCCTGCGGCTGGTTCGTGGCCCCGAGTTGCACGTGCACCTGCAAGAGCGATTCAACCGCCCTGAAGGACAGGCGTTGTGGGCGGCCTGTTACTGGTTGTTTTCCCGCGACCCGGACTGTCAGCGCCTGGTCTGGCAGCTGCAGGACGTGCCAACCGAAGTCGTGTTGAGCGGCTTGCTGGTCTCGACTTCCGTCAGCGGCCAGTATCACTGCGAGCGCACTTTGTTCTGGCAGTTGCCGCAGCCGTGGCTGGGGCACTCCCTGACCGGCAGTTATCCGCAGCAAATGGTGATCACCGGCGGCAAGCGTCATCCGTTGCGACCGGTCAAGCCCCGGGGTGAAGTGTATCGACGCTTCGATGCGCGGCTGGGGGCCTGGGTTTCTTTGCGTACGCTGGAAATCGAGCAAGACCTGGCGCGCTTCAATCGCTGGCAGAACAGCCCGCGTGTCGCCAGTTTCTGGCAGGAGGAGGGCAGCCTCGAACAGCATCGCGAGTACCTGGGCAAACTCGAGACCGATCCGCACACCCTGACGCTGATCGGTTGTTTCGACGATCAACCGTTTGCTTACTTCGAAGCCTACTGGGCCAAGGAAGATCGCATCGCGCCGTTCTACGCGACCGGCGATTACGACCGTGGCATCCACATGCTGGTGGGCGAGGAAAACCATCGTGGTCCGCACAAGGTGGCGAGCTGGTTATCGGCGCTGGTGCACTACCTGTTTCTCGATGATCCGCGTACGCAGCGCGTGGTTGCCGAACCTCGGGCCGATAACGCGAAGATGATCGGGTACATGCAGAACCAGTGCTTTCACTGCGAGAAAGAGTTCGACTTCCCGCACAAGCGCGCGGCCTTGATGATGTTGGGGCGGGAGCGGTTTTTTGATCGTTGTGAGTTGGCGTGATGTTTGAGGCTCAAGATTTGTTGCGGTCTTGAGTCAGCCTTCGCGAGCAAGCCCGCTCCCACATTTGAAATGCATTCCCTTGTGGGAGCGGGCTTGCTCGCGAAGGGAGCTCCGCCGATTTCAGATCTTACTGGCGGGCAGCCATATCTCCACGATTGCCCGACACCTTGCGGCAGTGCACCAGCGCATCGCGGATCATGAAGTTCACCAGGGTCGGCGATACACCGAGCTCCTTGGCGATGTCTTTTTGCGGTACGCCGTGCAGGCGATACATCTCGAAGGCATAGCGGGTGCGACTCGGTAACTCGGTCAACGCGTCGGCGATGTGCTCCAGCGTCGAGAAATTGATATGCGACGTTTCCGGTGACGCACCCTGGATCACCACATTCAACCCTTCTTCTTCAGGACCGGAATACTTCTGCTCCAGCGCCTGCTTGCGGTAGTGGTCGATCGCCAGGTTGCGCACGATCTGGAACAGGTAGCTGAGCTGAGCCTTGATCGAGCTGGTGATGGGCGGGGCCGATTGCAGCCGGAAGAACGCGTCCTGCACAACATCCTCGGCGCGTGAACGGCAACCGGTAATTCGGGCTGCGATCTTCACCAGAATCAGTCGATTGTCGACGAATGCCTGAAGTAGCGGTGTATCGCACCTGCTTGTGGACACTGGTTCCATCATGGAAATCACCCTGCTGCCAAAAGGTTAGTGGGACGGGGGATAAACCGGGGGGCCGTCCTGCACAATCGAGCGACAAATTAGGCTTAATGATAATGATTGTCAAATGAGAAAAAGAACTAATGCGCTACAAAAGTGCAGAGTGAGAACTGCGACACGCTGACGCACCACAGCCCGCTTGGTGTTCCAGCCTGGCGACTAATTATTTCCAGACGTCATCCGTTCTCATTGGTGAATTGCACAGCGCAACCTTCATCACCCTGTAGGAGCGAGCTCGCTCGCGATGGTCGTCAACGATGACGATGGGCGCCTGACACCCCGCGGTGTTCTCCGGATTTTCGCGAGCAGGCTCGCTCCTACCAAGCCGAAATCAGGCAGGAAACCTCATGACCGACGCGTTCGAACTCCCCAGCACAATGGTCCAAGCCCTTCAGCGCCGAGCGGCCCTGACGCCGGATCGGGTGGCCTTGCGCTTTCTCGCCGAGACCCCGGATCAGGCTGTGGTGCTCACCTATCGCGAGCTGGATCTGCGGGCGCGGACGATTGCCGGCGCATTGCAGGCTCAAGCGGATATTGGCGACCGTGCCGTATTGCTGTTCCCCAGCGGCCCGGATTACGTCGCGGCATTTTTCGGTTGCCTGTACGCCGGGGTGATCGCGGTGCCGGCCTATCCGCCGGAGTCGACGCGCCGTCATCATCAGGAGCGGCTGTTGTCGATCATCAGCGATGCCCAGCCGCGCTTGCTGCTGACCAGTGCCGGCCTGCGCGACGCCTTGCTGCAAATCGAAGGGGCGCCACCGTTGCTGTGTGTCGATACCCTTGACGCTGCGCTGGCCGAGCGCTGGGTCGCGGCGGATTTGCAGAACGATCACATCGCCTTCCTGCAATACACCTCCGGCTCCACCGCGCTGCCCAAAGGCGTGGAGGTCAGCCACGGCAACCTGGTGGCCAACGAGCTGTTGATTCGCCACGGTTTCGGCATCGATCTGAACCCCGACGACGTGATCGTCAGCTGGCTGCCGCTGTACCACGACATGGGCCTGATTGGTGGCCTGCTGCAGCCGATTTTCAGCGGCGTGCCTTGCGTATTGATGTCGCCGGCGTACTTCCTTGGCCGGCCGTTGCGCTGGCTGGAGGCGATCAGTGAATACGGCGGCACCATCAGCGGCGGGCCGGATTTTGCCTATCGCCTGTGCAGCGAGCGGGTCAGCGAGTCGGCCCTGGAACGGCTTGACCTGAGTGGCTGGCGCGTGGCGTATTCCGGTTCCGAACCGATTCGCCTCGACACCCTGGAACGCTTCGCCGAGAAGTTCGCGACCTGCGGCTTCACCGCGGACAACTTCATGGCCTCCTACGGTCTGGCCGAAGCCACGCTGTTCGTGGCCGGTACAGCCCGTGGCCAAGGCATTGGCAATCTGCGGGTGGACGATCTGGCCCTTACGCAAAACCGCGCCGAACCGGGCGAAGGCAGCCCGATCATGAGTTGCGGCGTCAGCCAGCCTGAACACGCCGTGCTGATTGTCGATCCGGCGTCGCTCACTGCGATGGGCGACAACGCAGTCGGCGAAGTCTGGGCCGCAGGGCCGAGCATCGCCCACGGCTACTGGCGCAACCCTGAAGCCTCCGCCAAGACCTTCGTCCAGCATGCCGACCAGACCTGGCTGCGCACCGGTGACCTGGGCTTCATGCGCAACGGCGAGCTGTTCATCACCGGTCGCTTGAAAGACATGCTGATCGTGCGCGGGCACAACCTGTACCCACAAGACATCGAGCAGACCGTCGAACGTGAAGTGGAGGTGGTGCGCAAAGGGCGCGTCGCCGCGTTCGCCGTCAACGTGGACGGTCAGGAAGGCATCGGCATCGCCGCGGAAATCAGCCGCAGCGTACAGAAAATCCTGCCGCCCGAAGCGTTGATCAAAGCCATCCGCCAGGCCGTTGCCGAGGCGTATCAGGAAGCACCGAGCGTGGTGGTGCTGCTCAATCCGGGCGCTCTGCCGAAGACCTCCAGCGGCAAACTGCAACGCTCGGCGTGCCGCAATCGCCTGGTGGACGGTAGCCTCGACAGCTATGCGGTGTTCCCGCCGGCCAGCTCCGAAAGCGCAGGTCAGATCGAGTCGGGCTCGGAACTGCAAAGCCTGATCGGCCGGATCTGGTGCGAGCAGTTGCAGGTCAAGCAGGTGGGCGCCGACGATCACTTCTTCCTGCTCGGCGGCAACTCCATTGCAGCCACGCAAGTGGTCGCGCGCCTGCGTGAAGAACTGGGGCTGGAGTTGAACCTGCGCCTGCTCTTCGAAGCCCCGACCCTGGAGGCTTTCGCCGATGGAGTGGCCCGCCAGCAACAGGACGGTGGCCTGGCGCAGGGCGCGATCACTGCGCTGTCGCGCCAGCAACCGATGCCGCAATCGCTGGCACAAAACCGTCTGTGGATCACCTGGCAACTCGACCCGCAGAGCAGCGCCTACAACATTCCAGGTGGCTTGCGTCTGCGTGGCGAGCTGGATGAAGACGCCTTGCGCGTGAGTTTCCAGCAGTTGATCGAGCGTCATGAATCCCTGCGCACACGCTTTTTCGAGCGTGACGGCGTGGCGTTGCAGCAGGTCGATCCGGCCGCCGGGTTCAACCTGCAAATGATCGACATCAGCGACCTGCCGGTTGCCGAGCGAGAAGCCCGAGCGCTGCAAATCCGCGAGGATGAAGCGCGTACCCGGTTCGATCTGGAGCAAGGCCCGCTGCTGTGGGTGACGCTCGTGCGCCTCGACGACGAGGATCACCAGTTGCTGGTGACCCTGCACCACATCATTGCCGATGGCTGGTCGTTGAATGTGCTGATCGACGAGTTCTCGCGGTTGTACGCGGCCGCTTCCCAGGGCCAGCAAGCGCTGCTGGCGCCATTGCCGACGCAGTACGCCGATTACGGCAGCTGGCAGCGCCAATGGCTGGCGCAAGGGGAAGGCGAACGGCAACTGGCTTACTGGAAAGCCCGGTTGGGCGACGAGCATCCAGTGTTGAGCCTGGCCACCGATCATCCGCGCTCGGCACAACAACTGCGCAGTGCAGCGCGCCACAGGGTGCGCCTGGGGGCGACTTTCAGCGATGCCATTCGCCAGACCGCCCAGGCCCATGAATCCACGCCGTTCATGCTGTTGCTCGCGGCGTTTCAGGGACTGTTGCACCGCTACAGCGGCCAGCGTGATATTCGCATCGGCGTGCCCAATGCCAACCGTCCGCGCCTGGAAACCCAAGGGCTGATTGGCTTCTTCATCAATACCCAGGTGCTGCGCGCGCAGGTGGATTCGCGCCTGCCATTCGTTGAGCTGCTGGCACAAACCCGACTCGCCGCGCTGGATGCCCAGGCCCATCAGGACCTGCCGTTCGAACAACTGCTCGAAGCCTTCCCGCAGGCCCGCGAGCAGGGTCTGTTCCAGGTCATGTTCAACCACCAGCAACGCGACCTCAGTGCCTTCAAACGCCTGCCGGGCTTGTTGGCCGAAGAGCTGCCGTGGCATAGCCGCGAAGCCAAGTTCGATTTGCAATTGCACAGCGAAGAAGACCGTAACGGTCGCCTGACCTTGTCCTTCGATTACGCCAGCGAGCTGTTCGATACCGCGACCATCGAGCGTCTGGCCGAGCATTTCAGCAACCTGCTGCAAGCCATCTGCGAGCAACCGGCCACCGCCATTGGTGACCTGCCATTGTTGACGGCCGCCGAGCAGCATCAGCAATCGGGCTGGGCGAGCGCGGTGCGCGCAGCGGCCGATCAATGGCTGCCCGAACGGCTCAACGAGCAGGCACGCCAGACGCCACAGCGCACCGCGCTGCTGTGGGACGGCGGCAGCCTGGACTTCGCCGAACTGCACACCCGGGCCAATCGCCTGGCCCATTACCTGCGTGACAAAGGTGTCGGCCCGGATGTCTGTGTGGCGATCGCCTGCGAGCGTTCGCCGCAACTGCTGATCGGCCTCCTTGCGATCATCAAGGCCGGTGGCGCCTATGTGCCGCTCGATCCGGACTACCCGGCCGAGCGCCTGGCCTACATGCTCAGCGACAGCGGCGTCGAATTGCTGCTGACGCAAACCCCATTGCTGGAGCGCTTGCCGGCGACGGATGGCGTCAGCGTGATCGCCATGGACGCCCTGCATCTGGAGAGCTGGCCAAGCCATGCGCCGGGGTTGCATCTGCATGGCGACAACCTCGCCTATGTGATTTACACCTCCGGTTCCACCGGCCAGCCAAAAGGCGTCGGCAACACCCACGCGGCGCTGGCCGAGCGCCTGCAATGGATGCAGGCCAGCTATCGCCTGAACGAAACCGACGTGCTGATGCAAAAGGCGCCGATCAGTTTCGACGTGTCGGTGTGGGAGTGCTTCTGGCCGCTGATCACCGGTGCACGTTTGTTGATTGCCGGTCCCGGTGAACACCGCGATCCGCATCGCATCGCGCAGCTTGTGCAAGCCTACGGCGTGACCACGTTGCACTTCGTGCCGCCACTGCTTTCGTTGTTCATCGACGAACCCCTCAGCGCGCAATGCTCCAGCCTGCGCCGGGTATTCTCCGGTGGCGAAGCCTTGCCCGCGGAGCTGCGCAACCGGGTGTTGGCGCAACTGCCGGCGGTGCAATTGCACAACCGCTACGGACCGACCGAAACCGCGATCAACGTCACCCATTGGCATTGCTCCAGCGCCGACGGCGAACGCTCACCGATTGGCCGACCACTGGGCAACGTGATCTGCCGCGTGCTCGACAGCGATCTCAATCCGGTTCCGGCCGGTGTGCCGGGTGAGTTGTGCATCAGCGGCGTTGGTCTGGCCCGTGGTTACCTCGGTCGCCCGGCGTTGACCGCTGAACGATTCGTGGTCGACCCATTGGGTGAGCCGGGCACGCGCCTGTATCGCACCGGCGACCGGGCGCGCTGGACGGCGGACGGCGTGATCGAATACCTCGGCCGTCTCGATCAGCAGGTCAAGCTGCGCGGGTTCCGCGTTGAGCCGCAGGAAATCGAAGCGCGACTGCTGGCCCAGGACGGCGTTGCGCAGGCCGTGGTGCTGGTGCGCGAAACCGTGGCCGGTGCGCAGCTGATTGGTTACTACACCGCGGCGGACAATGCCGGGGATGAAGGCGGGCAGACCGCCCGCCTGAAAAGCGCACTGGCCGCCGAACTGCCGGAATACATGGTCCCCGCGCAACTGATGCGCCTGAATGCAATGCCCCTCAGCCCAAGTGGCAAACTCGACCGCCGCGCCTTGCCGGAACCGCAGTGGCAGGTGCGCGAACATGTCGAGCCAGTGACTGAGCTGGAACGACACATCGCCGGTATCTGGCGCGAAGTGCTGGGCCTGGCACAAGTCGGCCTGCGCGATGATTTCTTTGCCTTGGGCGGCCACTCGCTGCTCGCCACGCAAATCATCTCCCGCACCCGCCAGGCCTGCGACGTCGAATTGCCGCTGCGGGCGCTGTTCGAGCACAGCGAACTCGGTGCATTTGCCGAACAGGTTCGCTTGATCCAGGCCAGCGGCAGCACCAATAAACAGCCGTCGATTGAAAAAGTCGACCGCAACCAAGTAATACCGCTGTCCTATTCCCAGCAGCGCATGTGGTTCCTCTGGCAGATGGAGCCGGACAGCCCGGCCTACAACGTCGGCGGCATGGCGCGCCTGCGCGGCGTGCTGGATGTCGCGCGTTTTGAAGCTGCGCTGCAAGCCTTGATCATGCGCCACGAAACCCTGCGCACCACCTTCCTGAGCATTGACGGCGTCGCCCGTCAACATGTGCACGGGCAATCCGATGTGCGCATGGCGTGGAAGGATTTCACCGCGCTGGATGCCGAAGGCCGCGAGTGGCAGGTCCAGCAACTGGCCGACGACGAAGCGCACCAGCCGTTCGACCTGGAAACCGGGCCGTTGCTGCGCGCATGCCTGGTCAAGACTGCCGAGCAAGAACACTACCTGGTGCTGACCTTGCACCACATCGTCACCGAAGGCTGGGCGATGGATATTTTCGCCCGGGAACTCAGCGCGCTGTACGAAGCCTTTGTCGATGACCGTGAATCGCCGCTCGCGCCTTTGCCGGTGCAGTACCTGGATTACTGTGTGTGGCAGCGTCAGTGGCTGGAGTCCGGCGAGCGTCAGCGCCAGCTCGATTACTGGACCACGCAACTGGGTCGCGAACACCCGCTGCTGGAGTTGCCGGCCGACCGTCCGCGTCCGCCGGTGCAAAGCCACCAGGGTGAGTTGTACCGTTTTGACCTGAGCGACGACCTCGCCGCACGAGTCCGCGCCTTCAATGCGCAGCATGGCCTGACATTGTTCATGACCATGACCGCCGCCCTGGCTGCAGTGCTGTATCGCTATAGCGGCCAGACCGATTTGCGCATCGGCGCGCCGGTGGCCAACCGCATTCGCCCGGAAAGCGAAGGGCTGATCGGGGCGTTCCTCAACACCCAGGTGCTGCGTTGCCAGCTCGACGGGCAAATGTCCGTGAGTGAACTGTTCGAGCAGGTTCGCCACACGGTGATCGAAGGCCAGTCCCACCAGGACCTGCCGTTCGATCATCTGGTGGAAGCCTTGCAGCCACCGCGCAGCGCCGCCTACAACCCGCTGTTCCAGGTGATGTGCAACGTACAGCGCTGGGAGTTCCAGCAAAGCCGCACCCTGGCCGGCATGACAGTCGAGTACCTGGTCAACGATGCACGGGCGACCAAGTTCGACCTTAACCTGGAAGTCACCGACCTCGACCATCGCCTCGGTTGCTGCCTGACCTACAGCACCGATCTGTTCGACGAGCCGCGCATCGCCCGCATGGCTACGCATTGGCGCAACCTGCTGGAGGCGCTGATTGCCGATCCGCAGCAACGCTTGAGCGAATTGCCGCTACTGGACGCTGGCGAACGGCAACATCTGCTCGACAGCCTCGCTGTCGAACCGGGCGAACATCGACTGGATCAGTGCATCCATCACCTGTTCGCCGAGCAAGCCCTGCTGCGCAAGGACGCTCCGGCCCTGACCTTCGCCGGGCAGACCCTGAGCTATGCCGAGCTCGACAGCCGTGCCAATCGCCTTGCATGGATGTTGCGCGAGCGCGGTGTCGGGCCGCAGGTTCGCGTGGGGCTGGCACTGGAGCGTTCGCTGGAAATGGTTGTCGGCCTGCTGGCGATCCTCAAGGCCGGCGGCGCCTATGTGCCGCTTGATCCGGAATATCCGCTGGACCGTTTGCATTACATGATCGAAGACAGCGGCATCGGTCTGCTGCTCAGCGATGCCGCGATGTTCAAGGCCCTCGGTGAGTTGCCGTCATCGGTTGGCCGCTGGTGCGTGGAAGAAGACGCGGCCGCGCTTGCCAATTACCCAGCCTCCGAGCTGCCGCTGATCAGCCTGGCACAGCATCACGCCTACCTGATTTACACCTCGGGCTCGACCGGTAAACCCAAAGGCGTGGTGGTGTCCCACGGCGAAATCGCCATGCATTGCCGCGCGGTGATCGAGCGCTTCGGCATGCGCCCGGACGACTGTGAACTGCACTTCTACTCGATCAACTTCGACGCCGCCACCGAACGTTTGCTGGTGCCGCTGCTCAGCGGCGCGCAGGTGGTGTTGCGGGCGCAAGGGCAGTGGGACGCGCAAGAAATCTGCGGCCTGATCCGTCGTCATCAGATCAACGTCCTGGGTTTCACCCCGAGCTACGGCAGCCAGTTGGCGCAGTGGCTGGCAACGCAAAATGAAGTCTTGCCGGTGCGCATGATCATCACCGGCGGCGAAGCGCTGACCGGTGAACACCTGGCGCGCATTCGTGCAGCATTCACGCCGAACCTGTTCTTCAACGCCTACGGCCCGACCGAAACCGTGGTCATGCCGCTGGCCAGCCTCGCGCCTGAAGTGCTGGAAGAGGGCGCCGGCAGTGTGCCGATCGGCAGCGTGATCGGCGACCGCGTGGCCTACATCCTCGATGCCGATCTGGCGTTGGTGCCGCAGGGTTCGACTGGCGAGTTGTACGTGGGTGGCGCTGGCCTGGCGCAGGGTTATCACCAGCGGCCGGGCATGTCCGCGGAGCGCTTCGTGGCCGACCCGTTTGCCGCCAATGGCGGGCGTATCTACCGCACCGGCGACCTGGTACGCCAGCGCGACGATGGCCTGGTGGAATACCTGGGACGGATCGACCATCAGGTGAAGATTCGCGGCTTCCGCATCGAATTGGGCGAGATCGAAACCCGTTTGCTGGAGCACGAGTCGGTCCGTGAAGCGGTGGTGCTGGCCCTCGATGCTCCGAGTGGCAAGCAACTGGTCGGTTACCTGGTCAGTGACATCGCCGGGCAGAGCGAAGCGCAACACAGCGTATTGCGCGAAGCCCTCAAGGCACACTTGAAGTCGCAGCTGCCGGACTACATGGTGCCCACGCACTTGATCCTGCTGGAGTGCATGCCGCTGACCGCCAACGGCAAACTCGACCGTCGTGCACTGCCGGCACCGGACCCGGAGCTGAACCGCCAGCAGTACGTGGCGCCGAGCAACGAGCTCGAACTCACGCTGGCGCAGATCTGGTGCGAAGTGCTGAACGTCGAACAGGTCGGCCTCAACGACAACTTCTTCGAACTGGGCGGCGACTCGATCCTGTCGATCCAGGTGGTCAGCCGGGCGCGGCAGCAGGGTATTCACTTCAGCCCGCGCGACCTGTTCCAGCACCAGACGGTGCAGACCCTCGCCGCCGTGGCCACGCGCACCGAGCAGGTCAGCGCCGAACAAGGCCTGATCATGGGCGAGTCGCGACTGACACCGATCCAGCACTGGTTCTTCGACACCGATATTGCGCAACGCCAACACTGGAACCAGGCAGTGTTGCTGCAACCGACCGCACCTCTGGAGTCCCATCGCCTGGAGCAAGCGCTGCTGGCGGTCATCGAGCAGCACGATGCCTTGCGCCTGCGCTTCAGTAAGGTCGCCGGTCAGTGGCAAGCACAGCATCAGGCGATTTCCGACGCGGCGGTGCTGTGGCAGGTGCGTGTTTCGTCGATGGATAAATGCCCCGCCCTGTTCGCCGATGCCCAACGCAGCCTCGACCTCGAAGAAGGACCGCTGATGCGTGTGCTGCTGGTCGACGGTCCCGAGGGCCAGCAACGGCTGTTCATCGCGATTCACCACTTGGTGGTCGATGGCGTTTCATGGCGCGTGCTGCTGGACGACCTGCAAACTGTGTACCGCCAACTCGACGCGCAGCAGTCCGTGAAACTGCCGGCGAAAACCAGCGCCTTCAAGGATTGGGCCGCACGCTTGCAGGCTTATGCCGGCAGCGAGTCCCTGCGTGAGGAACTGGGCTGGTGGCAGACGCAATTGGCCGGACCGAGCGCCGAACTGCCGTGCGATCGCCCGGACGGCGGTCGACAGAATCGTCATGCGCAAACCGTCAGCGTGCGCCTCGACAGCGAGCGCACTCGGCAATTGCTGCAACAGTCGCCGAGTGCCTATCGCACTCAGGTCAACGACCTGTTGCTGACCGCATTGGCCCGGGTGCTGTGCCGCTGGAGCGGTCACGCATCGGCGTTGATCCAACTGGAAGGTCACGGCCGCGAAGCGTTGTTCGAGGAAATCGACCTGACCCGCAGCGTGGGCTGGTTCACCAGCGCCTACCCGTTGCGCCTGACCCCGTCGAACATTGAAGAAGCCGCCGGGCAGGGCGCTTCGATCAAGGCGATCAAGGAGCAACTGCGCGCCGTGCCGCACAAAGGTTTGGGTTATGGCGTGCTGCGGTATCTCGCCGATGACCTGAGTCGCCAGAGCATGACCGGGTTGCCGGTGGCGCCGATCACCTTCAACTACTTGGGCCAGTTCGACCAGAGCTTTGGAGCCGATGCGTTGTTCCATCCGTTGGACGAAGCCATCGGCGCGGCCCACGATGCCAATGCACCGTTGCCCAGCGAGCTGAGCGTCGACAGTCAGGTGTATGGCGGTGAACTGGTGCTGCGCTGGACGTTCAGCGCCGAACGCTTCGATGCGCAAACCATCAACGATCTGGCCGACGCTTACTTGGGCGAGCTGCAAAGCCTGATCGAACATTGCCTGCGTGACGATGCCGGTGGCCTGACGCCGTCTGACTTCCCGCTGGCGCAGCTCAACCAGACGCAACTGGATGCGCTGCCGGTTCCGGCCGCTGTCATAGAAGACGTCTACCCGTTGACGCCAATGCAGGAAGGCATGCTGTTGCATACCTTGCTGGAGCCTGGCACCGGCCTGTACTACATGCAGGACCGCTACCGCATCAACAGCGAGCTCGATCCGCAGCGTTTCGCCCAGGCCTGGCAAGCGGTGATCGCCCGCCACGAAGCGTTGCGCGCGTCGTTCTGCTGGAACGTCGGCGAAGAGATGCTGCAAGTGATCCACAAACCAGGCAGCACGCCGATCGAGTACCTCGACTGGGGCGACATGGCCGAAGCCGGGCAAGAGCCGAAGCTGCAAACCCTGCTCAAGACCGAACGCGAGGCGGGTTTCGATCTGCTCAACCAGGCACCGTTCCACTTACGTCTGATCCGGGTCGGTGCGGCGCGCTACTGGTTCATGATGAGCAACCACCACATCCTCATCGATGCCTGGTGCCGTTCGCTGTTGATGAACGATTTCTTCGAAATCTATAGCGCCCTCGGCGAAGGCCGCGACACTCAGTTGGCCGTGCCGCCGCGTTATCGCGACTACATCGGCTGGCTGCAACGCCAGAGCCTGGCCGAAGCGCGGCAATGGTGGAAAACCAACCTGCAAGGCTTCGAACGGACCACGCCGATCCCGAGCGACCGGCCAATCCTGCGCGAACACGCTGACGACAGCGGCGGCATGATCGTCGGCGACTGCTACACAAGGCTCGATGCCCGTGACGGTGCGCAATTGCGCGAACTGGCCCAGGCCCATCAGTTGACCATCAACACCTTCGCCCAGGCGGCGTGGGCGCTGGTGCTGCGGCGTTTGAGCGGCGATCGCGACGTGCTGTTCGGCGTCACCGTGGCCGGGCGTCCGGTGGACATGCCGCAGATGCAGCGCACCGTCGGCCTGTTCATCAACAGCATCGCGCTGCGGGTGAAAATGCCCGAGGACGGCCAGCGCTGCAGCGTGCGCCAGTGGCTCAGCGGTCTGCTCGACAACAACATGCAACTGCGCGAGTACGAATTCCTGCCGCTGGTGAACATCCAGGAGCAAAGCGAACTGCCCAAAGGCCAGCCGCTGTTCGACAGCCTGTTCGTGTTCGAAAACGCCCCGGTGGAAACCTCGGTGCTGGACCGTGCGCAGAGCCTCAACGCGACCTCGGACTCTGGCCGCACCCACACCAACTTCCCGTTGACGGCGGTGTGCTATCCAGGTGATGACCTGGGCTTGCACCTGTCCTACGACCAGCGCTACTTCGATGAGCCGACGGTCGAGCGCATGCTCGGCGAGTTCAAGCGTTTGCTGCTGGCGCTGGTGGATGGCTTCCATGGCGACATGGCCGACCTGCCGTTGTTGGGTACCGAGGAGCAGGACTTCCTCCTCCATGGCTGCAACCAGAGCGAACACGACTATCCGCTGGAACAGAGCTACGTTGCGATGTTCGAAGCCCAGGTCGCGATGCACCCGCAGCGGATTGCCGCCAGTTGTCTGGACCGCCAGTACAGCTATCTTGAACTGAACCAGCGCAGCAACCGTCTCGGTCATGCGTTGATTGCCGCCGGTGTCGGTCGGGATCAACCGGTAGCCTTGCTGGCCGAACGCAGCCTCGAATTGCTGGGCATGATCATCGGCAGCTTCAAGGCCGGGGCGGGCTACCTGCCGCTGGACCCGGGTTTGCCGAGCCAGCGTCTGAATCGGATCATCGATCTGAGCCGCACGCCATTGCTGGTGTGCACGCAAGCGTGCCGTGAGCAGGCGCAGGCCCTGCTCGACGAGTTCGGCTGCTCCAGCCGGCCACGGCTGCTGGTCTGGGAGGAAGTCCAGGCCCTTGCGCTGCCGGCGGACAATCCTGGGCGTTACAGTAGCCCGGATAACCTGGCCTACGTGATCTACACCTCCGGCTCCACCGGTTTGCCGAAGGGTGTCATGGTTGAACAGCGCGGCATGCTCAACAACCAGTTGAGCAAGGTGCCGTACCTGAACCTGAGCGACGCCGATGTGATCGCGCAAACCGCCTCGCAAAGCTTCGACATTTCCGTGTGGCAGTTCCTCGCCGCGCCGTTGTTCGGTGCACGGGTGGACATCGTGCCGAACACCATCGCCCATGATCCCCAGGGCTTGCTGGCGCATGTCGCGACCCAGGGCATCACCGTGCTGGAAAGCGTGCCGTCGCTGATCCAGGGCATGCTCGCCCAGGAGCGCATGAGCCTCGACGGCCTGCGCTGGATGCTGCCGACCGGTGAGGCAATGCCCCCGGAGCTGGCGCATCAATGGTTGCAGCACTATCCGCAGATCGGCCTGGTAAACGCCTACGGCCCGGCGGAGTGCTCGGATGATGTGGCGTTCTTCCGTGTCGACCTGGCCTCGACCCGCGGCAGCTTTTTGCCGATCGGTACGCCGACCGACAACAACCGTCTGTACCTGCTCGACGGGGCGCTGGAGCTGGTGCCACTGGGGGCGGTGGGTGAGTTATGCGTCGCCGGCACTGGAGTCGGCCGCGGCTATGTCAGCGATCCATTGCGCACGGCACCGGTGTTTGTGCCGAACCCGTTCGGCGCGCCGGGCGAGCGGCTGTATCGCACCGGTGACCTGGCCCGCCGTCGCAGCGATGGTGTGCTGGAATACGTCGGTCGTGTCGACCATCAGGTGAAGATCCGTGGTTACCGCATCGAACTGGGTGAAATCGAGGCTCGCCTGCATGAACAACCGGACGTCCGCGATGCGGCGATTGCCGTGCAGGAGGGCGTCAACGGCAAGCACCTGGTTGGCTATCTGGTCGCAGGCGATGCTTCGCTTGATTCAAGCGAGCGACTGGAGCGAATCAAGCTGCGACTGCGTGCCGAACTGCCGGAGTACATGGTGCCGCTGCATTGGTTGTGGCTGGACAAACTGCCGCTCAATGCCAACGGCAAACTGGATCGCAAGGCACTGCCGGCGCTAGAGATCGGCCAGATTGGCAGTCAGGATTACCTGGCACCGCGCAATGACCTGGAGCAGACCCTGGCCGACATTTGGGCCGAGATGTTGAAGGTCGAACGGGTGGGCGTTCGCGACAACTTCTTCGAGTTGGGCGGGCATTCGCTGCTGGCCACGCAAATCGCTTCGCGGGTGCAGAAAACCCTGCAACGGGACGTGCCGCTGCGGGCGATGTTCGAGTGCAGCACGGTGGAGGAACTGGCCGGGTATATCGATGGATTGGCGGCGAGTGAGATCACCGAGGAGAAGGTGGATCGCTTGAATGATTTGATGGCGGAGCTGGAGGGGTTTTGATTCTCTAGCGTTTATGGGGCTTCTTCGCGGGCCCCGCTCCCACAATGGCTTGTGGTGGATACATCATTTGTGGCCACCATTGATCCCTAAGGGAGCGGGCTTGCCCGGGTAGAATCCGCAGACATGCGCCGCTGTGGGCGATGTATTAGGGCAGCGCGGTGGAGGAGCTGGCCGGGTTCGACCACGGGTTAGTGGCGAGCCGGACTCTGCCGAGTCACCTTGTGCACATTGGGGCGCTACAACCGTCTTGATGGTCATCGAGTTATCTGTGCAACCGTTAGATGAAGCTCTGCCTCTCCCTCCAAATGGATCATTCCCATTTCCACTGCTTTGATCAGCGCTAGCCAGCGTGAGCTGACGCCGAATTTTCGACGAATATTGCAGAAGTGATAATTCACTCCTGCCTCCGAGCAATTGAGGATCCGTCCGATCTCCCAGGACGATTTTCCCATGGCACACCACTTCAGGATTTCCTGCTCTTTGGCGGAGAGTTTCGGGGGGATATGAGGTGTATCCGCGTAGCCGTGTGGCTTGGCGTGCAGTCTTTCAGATCGGAGCTGGGTTGGGCTCGCAGTGTACATGGCTGGTCTCCCGGGGTAGGGGCGCCCTGGAGGGCGGTGAGTAACTCCAGGGCTCTTTTATAGCGCGATTCAGAGTCTTTGGAACCTGTAAGAAATAACAGGTTGGTGCGCGGCATTCGTAGGCTGGTTGCGAATGCAAGTTAAGGGAAAAACGTAGGCTAACTGACTCGATAGTGTTTTTTGTTTTGTTGTTCGCGATTGTATTCGTGTGCAGCGATTGGGTTTGTCAAGGCGAATGGGGGTAAGTGTTAAGCTTATGAAAAGTAGAAGTTTTTGCGCGAGTTGGAAGTGATTTTTAGAGTGTCCTAGCAGTTCTGCTAGTGTGTTGGTGGGTTTTTTTATGGATTAATACAGGTGCAGAGTGTTTTTATGGAAAAGCACTGTAGTTGTAAAAATTTCTCGGTGGGGTGGTAAATGAATAAGCCAAATTTTGATGATTCAGCTCTCTCTCATAAGGTTGTCTCTACGACAAGAAATTCTATCGAGTTGTCGTGGGAGAATCGCGAAGTTCTAGTGAAATATATTCTTACCTCTGCAGGCGAAGGCTCTGGTCGAGTGATATATGAAGGGCCCGCTACAGTGTTTACTCACGGGGCGCTTAGGTCAAATACTGAATATTCTTATTTTATTGTTGGAGTAAATGCTGAAGGGAAGAGGACCAAGCCGGCCTTGATCCTCACTCGCACGGCTGTTAGAGTGATCCCACAAGCACCAGATTTTTTCCAGGCATACAATCAAACACCCAACTCAGTATCTTTTTTTTGGAATGACGGGGTAGTGGATGGTGGTCGGCGTACTTATGAGATACGACCAGACGGAGAATTGCTTGATACGCCTTCAGCACCTCCCTATACAGATACGCGTCCTCTGGAGGGAAGGGATCATGTTTACTGCATTCGTACAGTTGATGATGAGTTTTATAAGTCGGAACCTCACTGTATAGTCGTCAACTTTCCAGACTTTACCGCACCTACAAACCCTGAGAACTTACGTACCAGCAATGTTGGTGTGATATTTGGTTGGGAGAAGTCGTACGACAGTTCCGGTACCGTTGAGTATGAAATTGATCTAGACGGTGATCGATTGGGGACAACAACGGAAACGGAGTTTGCTATTGCCGGATTGGATTCGGGGCGGCAATATGTACTTGGCGTTACCGCCTTCGATAAATCGGGTCATCATTCGGACAGGGTGACCATTCAGTATCCAGGGCAGGGTGTTCCTCCTCAGAGGAAATAGTCGTTTTCCTGTGTCGCTGACTACTCGTGCACAAAAAAGTCCCGATGCCTTGCATCGGGACTTTTTTATGGGCGTAGCGCAGGCTTCATTACAAGCAAATTTTCCGGGTGGCAATCACCCATGTGATCAATTTTTTTCAGCCTGACTTCTGTAAACGGCCGGCAGACTGTTTCGTCAGAACAGGCTAACAACACCCTATCCTTCTCCCTTGGGCGCCGGCCATGTGTTTGCTCGTGGTTTCGCTCTGCATAATCCTGATCACCTCAAATGCCCTTGAAAACTGGTTGGAGACAACTGGATCGGATCAGTCATTTCAAAAAAATGCTTCCTACAAGCTTTGGCCGGTGGGCTGCATCAATGTCCCAGTGGGGATAAATCCTACAGATACTGCAGATAGATCTTGCATACCATTCCTACAGAAAACGAGAAGATGCGCGCCGTTGAAACGCAACATCTATTTACTGATGTTGATCAATAACCCGGTGCCTGACTTTTGTCGTTTGGCCGAAGCACGCACTATTAATCAGATGTTTAAAGGTGAATCCAATGTTCAAGAAAATTGCAATTTCGGCCCCGGTGCTTGCTTTGGCTTTTGTTTCCTCGGCTGCCCTGGCTACTCCACAAACTCATACAATTCAAGTCTACGCTGATATTCCGAGCGCCGACTTCTATGTGCAGCCAGTCAACATCGACACTGTAATCATGCCTCAACAATTGGCCTGGAATACTACAACTTCAGAGCTGGAAGGCATCAGCCGTAATTTCAAGGTGAAAAGCGCCGTTGACGCTGGTCCTGCCATCAAGGCAACCCTGCTGGACCCAGCGGTCATGAGCTCTGGCACAGAAGAAATTACGTTGGACATTAAGTTCAATGGCATTCAGTTGGCTTTGGGTAGCGATGTGGAAGTTGTTGGTGCTGGCGCTGCAACCTCTGAAATTATCGCTCCCCTGAGCATTACGCCAAACGAGCCGAGCGGCGGTTACCAGGAAGGTAACTACACCGGTAACGTTCGTGTGCTGTTCGACGCGCCTTGATAGTTACTGAATAGTTGTAACTAACGGTATGTCCTTTATGTGGCCGGCGCAGCCGGTCGCATTCTTTCTTGCACATGCAAGCGCTAACTTGAGATATTGATCAATGTTTCCGACGACTCCTATCGCAGGAGCGCTTGCGCTTATTATTTGCGCAGGTGCGCTTGCCAATGAAAGCCAGCCTGCGAACAAGTCCATAAGTTTGCTCCAGCAGGCTGAAGGTTTGCCTGCAGAGTTTCATGAATTTTTCTTTGATGTTCCCTTGGCTGTTCGAGTCGAAGTCGATCGACAGTTCCTGGGGGAAGCCATGATCCTGTTGACCCGCGATGAGCGAGTGACGCTGATCAACTTTACGGACACACGCAACAGTGACCTTACTGCGAGCGAGCGTGATGAGTGGGCGGCTTTCCTGACGCAGGGCGCGGCGTTGGGTGCCTGTAATAGTGGCTGCCCTCGGCAATTGCAATCGGTTCACTACAGCCTGGAAGACTCCATGGTGTCGTTGGTGACGGCGAACGCCGAGCGCGATCCGCAAGCACGACTGTTTCATGATCAGCCTGAAGGCGGCAGCCACGGCATGATTGTGCGCAATCAACTGAACATCAGCGGCGGTCAGCAGCAGAATATCGCCGGCCGTTATGGCCTGGACGCAACCGCGAGCCTGGGCAACTGGACGAACACGTTCAATGCTCAACTGTCGCGCATGTCAGGGATGGACACTGGCATCAAGCATGCTGTCCATGAATTGCATACCCAACGGGAACTGGAGGGCAGCTTCATCCGTGCCGGGTATTTCACGCCCAGCGCCCAAGGTCTGACTCGATCTGTGCGCACCATCGGGCGAGGTCCCGACACGGTAATGGGACTGATGTACGGCAGTTCCGATAGCCTGGCGATCGACAACGCCAACCCTAGTCTCTATCCCATTACGGTGACCGCCAACCGACAAGCGATGGTGGAAATCTATCGCAACGGTGTGCTGATCAACAGTCAGCAAGTGGCGAGCGGTCTGCAGACGCTCGATACGCGTCCGCTGCCCGGCGGAATCTACGAAGTGGAAGTGCGCTTGGTCGAAGACGGTCAAGTGATTACCACCACTTCGGAACTTATTTACAAGCCCAATAACTGGCGCAACCCGGAAAATCGCTGGCGCTACAACCTGTTCGCCGGTCGCGAGAGCAAACTGCTCAGTAATTGGCAGGAGCGCGATGACGGTGATCTGACGGCAGGCGCAGCCTTTAATTTCTTGCTGCATCCGCGAGTTGTCCTGGGGCTTTCCGCCCGTCAGGTCAAGGAGCAGATGCAGTTGGGCACCTCCGCCGACTGGACGGTGGGTGAGAAAACATCCCTTTACACCAGCCTTTCCCAGACCAAAGGAGAAGGCACGGGGATGGAGGTGCAAGGTGTGCATCGCTACAACGGCGGCAGTGTGGTGTTGCGTCATCAGCGCAGCTGGCTGGACACCCGTAATACTTACGAAGTGCTGCCGGACGGGACGCACATCCGTCAACGCAACACCTACAACGGACAAACCAGCAATACCTCGCTGTCAGTGAATCAGCGCCTGAACAGCAAGAGTTCGCTCAGCGCGCAAGTGTCTCAAAGCCAGGGTTACAACGAAGGATTGGGCATCGACCTGAGCTGGACCCGCAACGCGCAGTTGTTCGGCAACAACGCGGACTGGCGCGTGGCGGTGTTCGATCGACCGGGCACGGTGGGCACTGCCGACCAGCGCAACCGCGGGATCGATATCAGCCTGCGCATGGCACTGGGTTCCGACGGTCATCAGGTGACCGGTAGCGTCGGTCAACGTACATCGCGTGACGGTGGGCGGGACCCCAACGCGTCCGTTACCTATCGTCGCGACCTCAAGGATCACGTCCTGCAAAGTGTTTCTGCAACCGTCAGTCAAGACGTATACGGGACAGGTCAGGCGGGCACGGCTGATTTCAAGACTGACCAGGTCAGCGGTTCGATGCATGCGCAACGTTCCTCCTTCAACGGTCAGATCAGCGGCGGTTTGAATCTGGACAGTACCTTGGCGGTCAGTGGCAAAAAACTTGTATTGAGTAGCCAGGCCTCAACCGGAGAGGCGGGAATGATCGTCGATGTCGAAAGCGATCTCGATGATATCGAACTGCGGGCCGACGACTTCGCCGGTACCCACGCCACATTGCGGCCGGGGCGCAATTTTATTCCCGTTTCTGCATACAAGAACGGCACGGTGAATTTTGATTTCAAGGGCACTGATGTTCCCGCGGCGGCAATCCAGCCTGCGCGCACCACCTATCACTTGAACAAGGGAGGGGTGGATTATCGCCAGGTTCGCATTCTGAAGACTGTAACCGTGATGGGGCGGCTGTTGGATGCCAGTGGAAAACCGTTGAAAGGCCACCACGTAATCAACCATGCCAGTCGTGGCGTCAGCGAAGTCGATGGATTCTTTTCAATGGAACTTAGCGAGAACTCTCCTACACTTGAAGTGCGGCACGACAGTCAGTTGTTATGCCAGTTCAGGCTCGATCCGGCCTCCCAGCGTCGAGAGAATGATGTGCTGATGGTAGGGGATCTGCGGTGTCATCCGGACACCTTGGCCGAAGCTGCTTATAAGTCTGAGAAAGCCAGTTGATGGGCACTTATACAACAGCAGCGAGAACATGGCGTACACAGGACAGTCAAATGAACAAGTTAATCAACCGTCTGGTGCTGGGATCGGCACTTTGCGGGTTTGCAAGTTTAGCCAATGCAGCGGTATTGGACGTACAAGCCGAGATTAGGCCGGATCCGATTAGTCCGGGGAACGCGGAGATTATCAATCTAACTCCTATTACCGGTTATTGCGCGGAATTTCCGGGTAATTGCAGTAGCAGGAATATTCGAAGTAACAGCTTTCCTATTGTTTTTACGTCGTCAGGGGTCATTCCCAGGGATCATGTGATCCCCTTTGGTTTTCCGGCGACATGGCGCAGATTTACTGTCGAGCATGCGGTGATTCCTGGCGAAACGGCGGAAGTCGAAATTCGCATTGCCGGAGTGGGGACCCGTTATCGCTTGAATAATACAGCGCAAGCGATAATCGGACATCCGGGGGGAGTGCCTGTGTTTGATTATCATGCCTTTCTCTGGCAACCCTCGTGGGCTGAGGCAATTGCTCCCTGCCAGCAAATAAATGCTACTTCCCAGGGGGCTGATCCTAATGGAACAGACTTTACGACATTTTGGTTGACACCGCAGAACGTCACCACTTGCTCAAGGAGTCCGAAATACAACATTCCCGGCATGTCCTTGCAAAGGCTCGATGTACATTATGAGTTGCGAGCTGTTCGACCGGAGCAGTTGATAAGTGGCGACTATCAAGGGGCGTATACTTATTCCACCAGCGGCGATTTCGATATGGGTGTCTTGAACCCCAATGACGCTGTAATGACATTCAATTTAAACCTGGCGGTAAGGCAGGACGTCAACGTAAAAATGTCCGCAGACAGTGTTGCCCTGGCGCCCAAAGGCGGCTGGATGGAGTGGATCAATCATGGAAGACGACCCGAGAAAATATTGGGTGACTTGCGGTTTTTCATCTTGACTTCTACGCCGTTTAAGATGGATCTCAGTTGCAGTCGAATGGGAATTGGAACCTGTCTGATCAGCAACGGAGCTCACGAAGTACCTGTCGATATCCGTGTCAGCCTGCCAAGTCCCTGGGTGGACAGTACAGGTCAGTCGGTAGTACGGCGTCCACTGACGATAGGAGGTGCTGGCCTGGAGCATTTAGTACCTTCAGGGTTACCCACCCGAGAGCCTGGCCTGCTGCATTTTGAAGTGCCGTCAGATTCAGTTGAAACGATGCATGACGATAGCAGCTATCAAGGAACCATCAATGTAACTTTTGATTCCGATATCTAATCGCAGTAGCAAAGCCTGAGGCTGACTCAGGCTGTTGTCCCAGTACGAGGTTTTATCTCATGAAATTTATTTATATGTTTTTGTGCACATTTTTTTTCAGTCTGTGCGCGCACGCCGGTCCTAGCCTGCAAATTGGTACCTTCTATGACTTTATGAAGGGCAATCAAAGTACTTATCTGAAACGTATTCACAACGGTGGTACTTCAACGGCGTTCGTCAAGGTTGAGATCAAGGAGATTTTTTATCAGCAGAATGGAACTTCCCGTGAAGAGCCCTTGAAGAGTGTCGGTGGCAGTACCCGTGACGGTCTGGTCGCCAGCCCGGCCAGGCTGATCGTACCGGCCAAAGGAACTCAGGGTACTCGCCTGTTGTATACCGGTGATCGTAGTAAAGAACGCTATTTCCGGGTTCGCTTTTTACCCGTCGTTCCAGAAAAGGAAGACAGGTTCGCCGTCTCGGACACTGAGCGGGACACTTATGAAAAGGAAATGTCTGCCGGTTTCAACGTAATGGCCGGTTATGGCATGGTGTTTTTTGTTCGCCCGGCCACTACCCGTTTTGATACCAAGATAGACAACACTGCAAATCGCTACCAGTTGAAAAACAATGGCAATAGCGTCGTAGTCATCGACGCGTTCAAGGATTGCGCGGCCAAGAACGAAGATGATTGCAAACCGACCAAAAAAGTACACTTGATTCCAGGTCATGATTTCGCGTTCGACAAACAAGCGGGTCGAGTCTATCGCTACAGCCTGATCGAGGACGAAAAGAAAACACCTGTGGAAGTGAAGGGGTAGTCAGCGTATATCGAGGGGTTGTAAATCGCCAGCACCGTGAAGTAAGCATCTGACCGTACGTCGATATGCACTGTATCAACGTACGGTCAGATACTTACACAGGAATAGATGGTCAGTTTATCTATCGAATCGTGTTGCGTACTTTCCACCTTGGTGCCATTCATGGACTCCAGGGATAGAGCAGGTTTCACTGATTGCGTACTTGACCTTGGGGGACGGCAATTCCGGCAATCTTTTTTTAGCCATGTTAACCACTCCTGTGTGTACATCGGCCATTCAGGCAATGGTTAGTTATCCTCTCGAAACAGGGCAATGGCTACTGTCAGACTTGACAGTTTTACTGGCCAGAAAAGACGTTTCCGACCAATGGCTCCGAGCGCCAGCTCGTGATGGCGGTTATACAAACGCATACAATCGTGCGATTGACTGCGATCCGTCAGCTGCTCAGTCTTGCGGTTCAATTTTTCCGAGGAGACAGTCGATGCCCTTCGTGACGATAGACGGACAGGCCCTTCACTACATCGATCAGGGCACCGGCCCAGCAGTGCTGCTGGCCGGTAGCTACCTGTGGGACCAGGCCATGTGGGCGCCGCAGATTGCCGCGCTGACGCAACAGTATCGGGTGGTCGCCCTGGACCTGTGGGGCCACGGTGAATCCGGGCCGTTGCCAGTCGGTACGACTTCGCTGGATGACATTGCACGTCAGGCTCTGGTCCTGCTCGATCATCTGGATATCGAGCGGGTCACGCTGGTCGGATTGTCGGTCGGTGGCATGTGGGGAGTGCGGCTGGCCTTATCGGCAGCGCAGCGAATCAACGGGCTGGTGCTGATGGACACCTATGTAGGCGCCGAACCGGAGCCGACTCGCCAGTATTACTTTTCACTGTTGAAGCAGATCGAAGAGGCCGGTGTCATCACTCCAGCGCTGCTCGATATCGTGGTGCCGATTTTCTTCCGGCCGGGCATTGATCCGCAGTCGGCGCTTTATCGGGATTTTCGTGCTTCCCTGGCGGCTCTGCCCTCGGAGCGCCTGCGTGAAAGCATCGTGCCGATGGGGCGGATTACGTTTGGGCGGGATGATCTGTTTCCGCGTCTGGGCGAATTGGACGCTGCGACCACACTGGTGATGTGCGGCGATCAGGACCAGCCGCGCCCACCCTCGGAAGCACGAGAAATGGCTGAGTCGATTGGCTGCCCATGGCTGCTGGTGCCGGGGGCGGGGCATATTTCCAATCTGGAAAATCCTGAATTTGTGACCAAAACCCTGCTGGAATTCTTGGCTGACAGAGCTTAGTCGAATCTATCGACGCCATTGCGAGCAAGGTAGCTCCCACAGGTAATCGACTATCCCTGTAGGAGCGAGCTTGCTCGCGATGGCGCCAGTACAGTCGCTACCCGTTAAAGCAAAAACCTACTTCGGCCCGAGAATCTTCGCCAGTTTGTCCGGTGACGGTGCGCCTTGCTGCTGTTGCAATTCCCCTTTGTCATCCATGTAGAAAATCGCCGGCGTCGCCTGCAACTCCAGTTCTTCCATCAATTGCATGTTGGCCGCGAGTTTCGCCTGAACGGCTGGCGGTACTTCCTTCAAGGCCTTGAGCGAACTGCCCTTGCCAGCGGCTTCGTGATCCTGCAGGGCTTTTTCCGGGTCTTTGGCGGCGAGCAGTGCGGCGGATTTCCCCGGGCTGTCTTCGCGGATGATACCGACCATGATGTGGCGCAACTGCACCTTGCCCGCCTTGACCCACGGTCGGGCCTGCTCCCAGAACATGTTGCAGTACGGGCAGTTCGGATCACTGAACAGGTACACCACGCGCGGCGCATCCTTTTTGCCGTCGCCGATCCAGTTGCTGGTTTCGAACTTGGCCCAGACTTCCTTGGCCATCGGCGCATACACCAGCTTCTGCAACGGTGCGCTGCTCAGGTCATTGCCCTCGGCGTCATACAAGTTGCCCAGCAATACGTGTTTGCCATCCGGGGTCAGGTACAGAGCCATGCCGCGGCTCTGGTACTGCGCGGCATAACCGCGCAAACCGTCGGGGGCGTCGAACTGGCCGACGATTTTCGCGCCCTTGGCCTCGATTTTCTTGATCGCATCGGGCAACTCTTCAGCCTGCACCGTTGGCAGGTGAATCAGGGCCGCACCGAGGCTCAGGGTTAGCAGGTGGCGGAGGCGGGGCATGGCAGTTTCCTTGAAGAGGTGGCGGGTACAGTGTCGAAGTTTTCCAGAGCGCGGGCCAGGCTGGCGTCCGACAACTCGCCCAGATGGCTGCCCAGCAGGCGACCTTCGGGGCTATAGAACAGCGTAGTCGGCAATGCCATGGAACCGACGGCCTGGCCCAGTCGTCCGCCGCCGTCGAACAGCACGTTGGACAGGCTCAGGCCCTGGGTTTCCAGAAAGGTCGCGACGCTCTGCATGCTTTCCGCTTGATTGACGAACAGGAACGTCAGGTCCGGCCTTTGTTGCTGGGCGTTTTCCAGCACCGGCATTTCCCGGCGGCACGGCGGGCACCAGGTGGCCCAGAGATTGATCACCAACGGACCGCCCTTGTAGTCGGCCAATTGCACGACTTCACCGGCGGCATTTTTCAGGACGATTTCCGGCAGGCGCGTGCCTTGTTCATAAATCGACAGGGAGAACGTTGCCAATAGCCAGAACGCCAGGCCGCTGGCCACGCCAAAGCCCAATGGACGGCGCAAACCCGGGCGACGCCAGGCGCGATACAGTGTGGCAAGCAAAACGACGATCACCCCCGGCCAGGCGAGGAAACCGCCATCGCGCAGGTCGATGACCTGCCACGGATCGTTGCGATAGTGGGCCCAATAGACGGCCACGAAACTGATTCGGGCCGCCAGCATGCCCAGCAGAAACAGGCTGAACAGTACTGACTCAGGGTTGTCACCGCTACGCTTGGCAACCCGCCAGCCGACAAAAGTGGCCAGCGCCAGCGCACTGATCAGCAGCAGGTGATTAAGCGCGATGGCAAAGGTGCCAAGGGTAAAGGTCAGCATTAACGGGCGTCTCGGGTAGTAGTCCAGCGTTGCAGGAAAGTATCGGCATCGACCTCGCCAGTAATGCGCTGGCTACGACGCTCCTCGCCATCAGCGCCGATCCACAGCAGGCTCGGTGGCCCCGGCACTTTGTAACGAGCGAGCAACTCGCGGCTGGCGGCATTGTCGGCGGTCACGTCCAATCGGAGCATGCGCACGTCACTCAGGGCTTGCATGACATTGGCTTTGCCGAACACCTGTTTTTCCATGACCTTGCACGACACGCACCAGTCAGCGTAGTAGTCCAGCAGCACCCACTGGCCCTGAGCCTGCGCAGTGTCGAGTTCCTGTTGCAGTGCCTGCGGATCCTTGATGGTGGTGAAGGCATCGTGGCCAACCGGCACGGCGGCCACCGCCTGGTTCGAGGCACGAAAGACCTGCAACGGCTTGAACGGATCGTCACTGCCACCGGCCGCCCCGATCACCAGCAGGCTGCCCCACAAACCGAGCAACAACGAACTGGCGCCAAACAGATGCGCGATACGGCCGAAACCTTCCGACTGCTTCCAGGCACTGTAGGCGGCGATCAGCAGCAGCGCACCACACAAGCCGACCCACAGGGATTCGTCCAGCACCGGGCGCAGCATCAGTAACGCGGTGGCGAGGAACAGGAAGCCGAAAATACCTTTGACCAGGTTCATCCAGGCGCCAGGCTTGGGCATGAAGCGATTGCCGACGGTCACCAGTAACAGCAGCGGCACGCCGATACCGATGCCCATGGCAAACAGGATCAATCCGCCGTGCAACGCATTACCGCTTTGCGCGATGTAGAGCAGGGCTCCGGCCAGCGGCGCGGTCATGCAGGGCCCGACCAGCAGGCCGGACAGGGCACCCAGCACACCCGCGCCGATCAGGCTGCCGCCGCGCTGATTGCGCGAGACGTTTTCCAGGCGATCGCGCACGGCCACCGGCAGTTGCAGTTCGAAGTAGCCGAACATCGGCAGCGCCAGCAGCACGAAAATCGCTGCGAAGCTGCCCAGCAGCCAGGGGTTTTGCAACCAGGCTTGCAGGTTCGCCCCGAGGGAGGCGGCCAGAACGCCCATCGCGGCATACACCAGCGCCATGCTGATCACGTAGCTGCTGGCCAGGGCGAAGCCGCGTCTGGGCGTGGCGCCGCTGCCGACGATCAACCCCGCCAGAATCGGCAGCATCGGCAATGAACACGGGGTGAAGGCCAGCAACAGGCCCAGGCCGAAGAACAGCAAAAGGCTCCAGCCCAACGCCCGTTGTTGCAGGCTGCTGGCCAGTGCCTGGTCCGGTGCTTCATTGGCCGCGCTTTGCGCACTGGCGTTGCCCAGGTCCACAACTCTGGTTTGCGGCGGATAACACAAGCCGGCATCGGCACAACCCTGGTAGCTGACCTTGATCTGGCCGCTGGCACCTGCAGGTATCTTCAGTTCCAGACCCTGGCGGTAGACTTGCTGCTCACCAAAAAACTCGTCACTGTGGGCTTCACCTTCGGGCAGCGCGGGATGCTGCGCGACAGGCAAACCGTCGAACTTCAAGCGTTTCTGGTACAGGTAATAGCCGTCGGTGATTTGCCAATAGAGCTGGGTTTCCCCGGATTCCAGGCGTTCAGAGGTAAAGGTGAATGCCTTATCGACCGGGAGAAACTCTGGTTTGGTGTCGAACGGATTGCTTGCCGCCTGGGCCAGGCCCGCGATCAGAAGGGTAAACAGTAAAAACAGACGATGCATGGATAAGCCTTTGCCCAGTGCTAGTGACGTGCACAGTGGCGGGTTGCGATTAACCGATGATTAACCGCCCCGGCCTTGTGGCGCTAGCGCGTACGGCATAATGTCGGCTTAATCGGTCAAAGGCTTAATCAGCTTTATTTCTACGAGGCTCCCCATGCACGTACTGGTTTGCGAAGACGATGAGCTGATCGCTAGCGGCATTGTCGCCGGCCTGACCGCCCAGGGCCTGACCGTGGAGCACGTTGCCACGGCGTCCTCCGCCCGGGCGATGCTCAAGGTGGCGGAGTTTGACGTGATGGTGCTCGACCTTGGCCTGCCGGACGAAGATGGCCTCAAGCTGCTGCAGCAGTTGCGCCATCAAGGCCTGGAACTGCCGGTCCTGATCCTCACCGCGCGTGACTCGGTCACCGACCGCGTCGATGGCCTGCAAGCCGGTGCCGATGATTACCTGCTCAAACCGTTCGACTTGCGTGAACTCGCTGCACGCCTGCATACGCTGTTGCGACGGGTGGCGGGGCGCAGCGTCAACCTGATCGAACATGGTGCCCTGACCTACGACCCGAGCAGCCGCGAAACCATGCTCGCGGGGCAGCCGGTGGACCTGTCGCGCCGCGAGCAGTCACTGCTGCAAGCCTTGTTGCATAACCGTGGCCGGGTGCTGTCCACCGAGCAACTGAAGGACAGCGTCTACGGCTTCAACGACGAACTGGAGAGCAACGCCCTCAACGTCCATATCCATCACCTGCGGCGCAAGCTTGGCAATGGCATTGTCGAGACCGTGCGCGGCCTGGGCTATCGCCTGGGGCCGGCTGATGGCGGAGAAGAATCGAAGTGATGAGTCTGCGTTTGCGCCTGAGCCTGACGCTCGGCGCCGCATTTGCGCTGATCTGGGCCCTGGCCGCGGCCTGGATGCTCAGCGATCTGCGCAATCAAATGATGTTTTCCCTCGACCAGCGCCTGGTGGCGTCGGCACGCATGGTCGCCGGCCTGATGGAGCAACTGCCGCCCGTGCCGAGCAAGGGCGAGGGTACCCATTTCAGCGCCGAACAATTGAACATTCCCGGTGGCATGGCGTGCCAGGTCAGCTCGTTGCGTGGTGAAATCCTTGCCCGCAGCCACAGCGATCCCCAGCAAGCCCTGGAGGCCGAGAAACTGGGGTTTCACGATCAGATGATCGACGGCGCGCCGTGGCGCAGTTTCACATTGGCCCGGGGCGATCTGCGCATCACCACCGCCGACCGGCAGATCGAGCGCGAGGCGTTGAACATGTCGATCCTGCTGGCCGCTTCGGTACCGGTGGGCGTGGCCTTGCTCGGATGCCTGTGCCTGCTCTGGCTGGGTATCGGCCAGGGGCTGGCGCCGCTCAACCGCATGCGCGATGCGTTGATGCGCCGCAGCGCCGACTCCCTCGAGCCCTTGCAGATCCAGCCGCTGCCCAGCGAGCTGCAACCCTTGCTGGAAACCCAGAACCAGTTGCTCCAGCGCATCGGCAAGACCATCGAGCGTGAGCGGCGCCTGACCGGTGATGCGGCCCACGAGTTGCGCAGCCCGCTGACCGCGATCAAGACCCACCTGCAAGTGGCGCGCATGACCGACGGCAATGCCCGGGATCAGTCCCTGGCCCGGGCCGAAGAGGGCGCGGATCGCATGCATCGTACCCTTGAGCAATTGCTGTTGCTGGCGCGAGTCGAGGGCAGCCTGTCGTTTGACGACGGTGTGCAGTGCAACGCCGAGCAAGTGGCGAAACTGGCGATCCAGGACGCGGCGAGCGGCGATCGTCAACGCATCAAATTCCAGGCGCCGGGCAAGGTCTCCGCTGCGCCTGTGCAAATGCCCGCGGTGCTGTCGATTGCCGCACTGCGCAACTTGCTCGACAACGCACTGCGGCATACCCCTGCCGACAAAGCGGTGGAGTTGAGCCTGGAAACCACCGGCAATCGTGTGCAGTTCGTGGTGCGCGACCATGGCCCGGGGATCGCCGAAGAGGATCTGCAACATCTGACCCAGCGTTTCTGGCGCAACGGCCAGAGCACCGGTTGTGGTCTGGGGCTGGCGATTGTCCAGGCCATCGTCCAGCGTTGCGGCTGCACGTTGCATTTCGATAGCCGTCCGGACGGCTTGCGGGTAGAGCTGACGATGCCGCTGCAATCTATCTGAAAATCACCACATGCCAATGTAGGAGCGAGCTCTGCTCGCGATGGTCGATAACGAAAACGCGTGCTTTCTGAATGCACGCGGTGTTCTTGAGTCCATCGCGAGCAGAGCTCGCTCCTACAGAGGTTTGCGTGTTACCGCCTAAATCCCTCAAGCGCTGATGCGTTTCCAGAACAGGAAAACTTTACTGAGGGTTAGAGAGATGTCAGTCGCTACCAGCCTTATCGAAGAGCAGCCGGTGACGTCCGCCGAGACGCTTTATCAGTTCAACGAATCGCCATTGCTCGCCCGTCAGAGCCAGCAGGAATCCAACGCCCGCAGCTATCCGCGACGCATTCCCCTGGCGCTCAAGCGCGCCAAGGGTATTTACGTCGAAGACGTCGAAGGCCGCACCTTCATCGACTGCCTGGCCGGTGCCGGGACCCTGGCCCTGGGGCACAACCACCCGGTGGTGATCGAAGCCATCCAACAAGTGCTGACCGATGAACTGCCGCTGCATACCCTGGACCTGACCACGCCGGTCAAGGACCAGTTCGTCCAGGATCTGTTCGGCCTGCTGCCGACTGCCCTGGCTGCTGAAGCAAAGATCCAGTTCTGCGGCCCGACCGGCACCGATGCCGTGGAAGCTGCGCTGAAACTGGTGCGTACCGCCACCGGTCGCAGCACCGTGATCTCGTTCCAGGGCGGTTATCACGGGATGAGCCAGGGCGCGTTGAGCCTGATGGGCAGCCTCGGGCCGAAAAAACCGCTGGGCGCCTTGCTCGGCAGCGGCGTGCAGTTCATGCCGTACCCTTACGATTACCGCTGCCCGTTCGGGCTGGGTGGTGCACAAGGGGTCAAAGCCAACCTGAGCTACCTGGAAAACCTGCTCAACGATCCCGAGGCCGGCGTGCAATTGCCGGCGGCGGTGATCGTGGAAGTGGTGCAGGGCGAGGGCGGGGTGATTCCGGCTGACCTGGACTGGTTGCGCGGAGTGCGCCGGATCACCGAAAAGGCGGGCGTCGCACTGATCGTCGATGAAATCCAGAGCGGTTTCGCCCGCACCGGCAAGATGTTCGCCTTCGAGCACGCCGGGATCATTCCCGATGTCGTGGTCATGTCCAAGGCCATCGGCGGGAGCCTGCCGTTGGCGGTGGTGGTCTATCGCGACTGGCTCGACACCTGGCTGCCGGGTGCCCATGCGGGGACGTTCCGTGGCAACCAGATGGCCATGGCCGCCGGTTCCGCCGTGATGCGTTATCTGGTCGAACACAAGGTCTGCGAGCATGCCGCCGCGATGGGCGAGCGCCTGGCCGAGCACTTGCGCATCCTGCAGCGGGACTTCCCGCAACTGGGTGATATTCGTGGGCGTGGCTTGATGCTCGGAGTCGAACTGGTCGACCCGACGGGCGCGCTGGATGCCCAGGGTCACCCGCCGGCCTTTGCCCGCCTGGCTCCGTTGGTGCAGCGCGAATGCCTCAAGCGTGGCTTGATCCTGGAACTGGGTGGCCGCCATGGCGCGGTGGTGCGCTTTCTGCCGCCACTGGTGATTACCGCTGCGCAAATCGATCGTGTGGCCGAGATTTTTGGTCGGGCCCTGGCCGCTGCCATCGCCAATCCCTAAATTTTTCGCCCCGGGGAACGTTCCTTCTACATAACGGCTGCGCACACAGCGCAGCCCGCCCTACAACGATGGAGAGACACCATGACGTCAGTATTCGACCGCGAGGACATCCTCTTTCAGGTCGTGGTCAACCACGAAGAGCAATACTCGATCTGGCCCGACTACAAAGCCGTGCCACAAGGCTGGCGCACCGTGGGCAAAAGCGGGCTGAAAAAAGAATGCCTGGCTTACATCGAAGAGACTTGGACCGATATGCGTCCGTTGAGCTTGCGGCAAAAGATGGATGAGCAGGCGGCTGTGGCGCACTGAGTCGTCATGCAAAAAGAAGCCCGCTGGACCGGTGACAGTCAGCGGGCTTTTTCATGCATGGAGTTTGTGTTGTCTGTCCGGCTGCCTTCGCGGACAAGCCCGCTCCCACATTTGGAATGCGGTCCCCTGTGGGAGCGGGCTTGCTCGCGAAGAACGATAACGCGGTCCAACCGAGGTTACGCGCCGCCAAGTCCCTTGATGAGTAAATCCACATTCCCCTCCAGTTCAGCCACCGGATTCTCGGCATCGGTGCTCAACACCACCAACCGGCTACCCGACCCGGCAATCACGGCTTTGAGCGCCTCCGACGGTTGCCGGTGATGCAGCACCACCGCCACATCATTGTCCTTGAGCGTTGTGCCCAATTGCTTGAGCGCCTCGGCTGTCCACTCGGCGTCGGGGCGCGGGTCCTGACCGATCAATTCCAGATTGAGACCACCAATCAGGTAGCCGAAATGATCGCTCAGGCTCATCACACTGAGGTTGTCCGCACTGGCCAGCCGCGCTTCGCTGGTGGCGCTGAGCTTGAGCAGGCGTTGCTTGAGCGCTGCCAGGTTGGCGTCGATTTTCGGCTTGGCCTCGGGGGCCAGGCGCACCAGGTCCGCCGCCATCACATCGGCCATGCGCCCCATGTTGTTGCTGGAGAACCATGGCTGACTGTTCAGCCCGTCGACCTTGCTGCCGGGTTGCACGGCAATACCGGGCAGGGCGCCGTCCACCGGGCGGGCGGCATCGACTTCGATGATGCGGATATTGCTGCGCCGGGAGATCGGGTACAGCGGGTCGTCTGGCCACAGTGAACGCAGGCCGATCACCGCATCGGCATCATTTGCCAGCTTGGCCAGCGCCGGGGCGCCACGCCCGGTGAAGTAGGCGGTCTGGCGGCTGCCGGGCAGGTTGGCCGGCGCGGCGCGTTCGAGGCTGACATCGGTGCCTTTGAGCAGCACTTCACCGAGACCATAGGTAATCGGCAAGGAGGCCAGTACGCGCAGCGGTTTGCCGCTGCCGGCGGCGACGGCCGTGGTGGTCAGACCGCACAGGGCAACGGCGAGGGTCAGTTGGCGCAGTGAAAAATTCATTTATCCAAGGTTCCCTTTCAGGCTGGGGACGACGCCGCGCGCGAGGGCGGCCAGGGCGAAGGCGATACCGGCCACGAGGATGATCGCGGCACCGGACGGGATCGGCAGGTCGAAGACGATCGGCGCAAGAATCCCGCACAGCGTGCTGACGGTGGCGATCAGCACCGAACACCAGAAAAAGCCCTTCAGCGATTGGCTGAGCAAACGCGCCGCCGCTGCCGGAATCACCAGCAGGGCACCGACCAGAATCGCGCCGATGACCTTCACGGCGGCGACGGTGATCAGCGTCACCAGAATCACGAACAGATAATCCAGGGTCTTCACCGCCACGCCGCGCACCGCCGCCAGTTGTGGATTGAAACTGGCGAGCATGATGCGGTTGTACAAAGGCAAGGCCAGGGCCATCACCAGCGAACCGACGATGGCCAATACCAGCAGGTCATTGCCGTTGACCGTCAGCACTGAACCGAACAGCACGTTTTCCAGGATGTGCACGTTGATCTTGCCCGCCAGAATCAACAGCAGGCTGGCGCCCAGGGCGAGCGACACCGAAAGGAACACGCCGATCAAGGTGTCCGGCGCCAGGCCGGTGCGGTTGCGCAGGTAGTTGAGCAAAATGCCGAACAGCAGGCAGTAGCCGAACAGGCTGCCGTAGGGGCCGGTGTAGGGTTCGCCGAGCAAAATGCCGATGGCCACGCCGGTCAACGCGGCATGGCCGACGGCTTCGGAGAAAAACGCGAAGCGCTTGACCACCACCAGCGTCCCCAGGCCGCCCAGCACCGGGCCGATCAGCAGCCCGGCAATCAACGCGTTGACTACAAACCCATAGGCTAGCGCCTCGGGCAGATAACCCGACGACGCCCAGCCCTGGACCATCAGGCGAAAAGCTTCGTAACTCATCAGGCAAGGCTCCGTGGGTGGGTCGAGAACAGCGTCAACAGACGCTCCGGTGTCAGCGCCTGTTGCGGCGTGGCATCGAACAGCACCCGGCGATTGAGCCCGGTGACGTGATCGGCCAGGCGCCCGACCGCTTCCAGGTCATGCTCGATCCACAGCACGGTGATGCCCGCCGCTCGCCAGTCGCCGAGCAAGCGTTCGAACACTTGAATGCCGGCCTCATCGAGGGCCGACATCGGCTCGTCGAGCACCAGTAATTGCGGAGGCGGGATCAGTCCCTGGGCCAGCAACACCCGTTGCCGCTCACCGCCGGACAGCGCGCCCATGCGGCGCTTGCGTTTGTCCTGCATGCCGACCCGTTCAAGGGCCTCGCCAATCGCCGCCGCGTAGTGTTTGCTCAAACCGAGAAACGCCGGGCGACGCTGGCACATGGCGGCCATGAAATCGTCGACGGTCATCGGCAGGCCCCGGTCGAACTCCAGTGCCTGTGGTACATAGCCGATGGTGCCGGGCTCGCCCGGCCATTGCAGGCTCAAGCGGCCTTGATGCGGCATTTGCCCGAGCAGGGTCTTGATCAACGAACTCTTGCCACCGCCATTGGGACCAACCAACGCGTGCACGCTGCCGGGACGGACCTGGAAGGTCACCTTGTCGAGGATCGTCGTGCGCCCGAGGGTCAGGCTGACATCGGCAAACTCCAAGGCCGGCCCCGCTCCCACAGGGTATTCGGCGCTTGGGGTGGTGAGCGTTTCTTTCGATGTCATGCGCCGGACTCCTGAATCGCCCGCACCACGGTGTTGAGGTTGCCGGTCATTTCCTTTTCGTACTTGTCGGCGGTGTATTCGCCGTAGGAGATGTGCGACAGCGGATACAGCTTCACCCCGGACTCACGCTGGATGGTGTCGACGTAGGTGGAGGGAAAGTCCATCTCCGAGAAGATCACTTTCACGTCCAGCTCACGCAGTTGATCGATGGTCTTTTTCAGCTGGCTCGGGCTCGGCTCGATGCCATGGGCCGGCTCGACCACTGCAGTCACTTCCAGGCCGAACTCACGCAGCAGGTAGTCGTACGCCGCGTGCACTGTGGCCACCCGCAGCTCGGCGTTCGGTGCCTGGGTCAGTTTGGCCAGGGCGTCGGCGCGCATCTTGCGCAGGCGCTTGCCGTAGGCGCGGGCGTTCTCGGTGTAGGTCTTGGCATTGGCCGGATCAAGCTTGCCCAGCTCCCGGGCGATGTTGTTGACCTGGGCAATCGAGGCACTGATCGACAGGAAGGTGTGCGGGTTTACCACTTTGCCGGCACCACGAGCGGCAACGCCGGTGGCCGCCAACAGCGGCACGTTTTCGTTGGCTTCGATCACCGGCACGTTCGGGGTTTCGCTGGCCGCGATCATGCGGTCGGCGAAATCGTCATGGCCTACGCCGTTGAGCACGATGACGTCCAGCCCGCTGATGCGCTTGATGTCTTCGGCGCGGGGTTCGTAGGCATGCGGGTTGAAACCGGCCGGGATCAGCGGCACCACTTCGGCCTTGTCGCCGACGATGTTCGCCACGTAGCTGTAATAGGGATGCAGGGTGATGCCGATGCGCAGGCGTTTGGCTGCGTCGTCGGCACTGGCGAGGGATGGCAGCAGGCAGGCCAGCAGGCCGACCAGCAGCAAGCGCAAGATAGAGCGTTGAGATGAAATGGGCATGGGAAAGCGGTCTTCTCTCGAGTGGGGCGAGGGTTCAGTGCCGGTGCTGGCGGGTCACGCCAGCATCGAATTGCGCGACGATCTGTTGCCAGCCTGTGCTTTCGAGCGAGGCATCGCTGAGGTCAGCCGGAGCCGTGGGCGTGCCGGCGCGGTTGAGCCAGATGTCCGGGGCGGCATCGGTGGCGGTCAGGCGCATCAGGAATGAACCGGCGACCGTCGGCACCTGGCTCTGGCCGAAGTAGGCCTTGGCGTTGAGCAATTGCCAGGCATGGCCGCCACGGCTGACGGAACTGGCGTCCTGGGCAAATGGGGCAAAGCCTTCCTCAGCGAGGACCTCGGGAGTCGGCAGGGTTTGCTGTTCCTGGCGCAGCCAATGAATCTCGTCCAGCGTCACCCGCAAATCGGCATAGATACCTTGCTCAGAGGCACTGAGGTCGCGGCGGGCATCCAGTTGATGGCTGTTGACGCTGCTGACCTCATGGGATTCGCCGCGCCAGAGCACCACAGTCCCTGCGACTGCGAGGATCACCAGGCACATCAGCAGAACGTAGAGGGTTTCGTGGCCGGCACCGGCCGGGCGTACGACTTGGGTTGTTGGAGTGCTCATGGCGCTTCGATGTCCGCTTGGTCGATTTCCACCACGTGACCGGGGCCTGCGTCGAACAGCACGTAGAACTCGGCGCCGGGTTTCTTGAAGGTCAGGGTCGAATCGGCGCCGAGTTTGCCCGGCACCAGAATGGTTTCGTCGTAGCCGATCACATCGAGGGTCACGCCCGGCGCGCCGCTGCCGTCGGAAAAACCGCCGGTGCATTTGATCTGCTCGGCGTCGATGGCCTTGCATTCGCACATCGGGTTGTGGGCCAGGGCGCTGGCGCTGAATCCGCCGCAGAGCACCAGCAACAGGGCTTTGAGCGGGCGAAGTGGGGGGATCATGGTTTGCCTCCTTGTTTGTTCAGCCAGGCGATGGTGGCGGGGGAGGCCTGGCTCAAAGGTATGAATGCCTGATACATGGAGCCGTCCCAGCCTTCCATGGTGATCCACAGCTCGGCGTCGGCCGTGGTTTTTTCCGGGACGGGCAGCGAAGCGCCCATGCGATACGGGGTGCCGAAGAAAATCACCCCGGCAGCACGCAGACTGCGGGGCTTGCCGATGCGCAGGTACGTAGCCTTGACCTGTCCGATGCAGGCATCGCACAGCGCGGCGTTGAAGCCCTTCATGTAGCCGGCCGGGCCATCGAGCGTGGGCGCGGCATTGCGCAGCTCCGCCAGGCGCAGGCTCCAGGGGCCGACCTGGACTTCACCGATTTCCCGTTCGCCCAGGCCACTGTCACCACGCATCAGCGCCTCGTCCGCGAAGTACTTGGGCATGAAACCGAGTGGAATCAGCAGCAACAGGACATTCAGGTGAAAGCGCCATTTGTGCCAGAAAACGCTCAGGCGCGAAGGTTGTGAGGCCGCAATGACTTTGCTCACAGGTTGACCTCCGACGGTTCATTGTTCGTGGCCGGTTGCGCAGCGGTACCACGCGGTTTTTTGTTGCTGCGCTTGAAGGCATTGGCGGTGGCCAGCGCCGTGCGCTTGGTCCAGATCAGCAAGCCGCTGAGCACCATCATGCTCAGCAGCAGACCGAAGAACGCCCAGATCAGCTTGATCCACAGGCCACCGAAGTCCCCGGTGTGCAGCGGGCGCATGGATTCGGTGACGAACTCCAGGGTCGAACGGTCCGAAATCAGGCGCGTGGCGGCGATTTCGCCGTTATACGGGTTGATGGTCGCGGTCTGGAACATCAGCGGATACCAGCCGCGTCCGCCGACATCCAGATGGCTGTAGGCATTGCCTGGCAGGCTGACGAAGCTGGCCTCCAGCCCGGAGATTTTCTGCGTGGCAATTGCAATCGCGCGGTCAAGGTCGATGCGCGGCGCAGGCGAACCATCGGGCGACAGCGGCACCGCTTCACGGGACATCGCCGGAATGATCTTTTCCGTGGATATGGAAATCTGGTTATCGAACAGCAGCGCCTGGATCAGGAACCAGGTACCGGTGATGGAAATGACCGCGATGAACCAGATCGACCAGATGCCGCTCAAGCGGTGGAAGTCGCCCCAGAAAATCCGCGCGCCGTGGCGAATACGCAGGGTCGGGCGGAAAAAACCTTTCCAGAAACGTTTGTAGACCACCAGCCCCGTGACCAGTGAAGCCAGTAGCGGCAGGCCGAGAAACGACACCAGGTACCAGCCCCAGCTATAGCCATTGGTGAACGGCACCAGCCACCAACCGTGCAGGGCGCGGGTGAACGCGCGAAAGTTGAATTCCGGCGCGACACCCTGGATAACGCCGCTGTACGGATTGACGTAAATCACCACCGAGCGCCCATCGGGGTAGCTGACTTCGACATCCAGCGCGAAGTGCGACTCGTCGGGCCGACTGATGCTCTGCACCACGGTCTGCGGCTCGGCCTTGTCGATGGCCTCGATGACCTGCTGATAACTGAGCAGCGGTGCATCGTCCGAGGGCTGGCTGGCGCGCATGGACGGGTTGGCCAGCCAGACGATTTCCTGGCTGAGCACCGCCAGGGTGCCGGTCACGCAGACGATCAGCACGAAAAACCAGATCGGCAACGCCAGCCAGCTATGGACCAGGAACCAGATTTTTGAACGGGACTTCTTTGACATATTGGAGGTCTTGCCTGGATGAGAGGCTGCTCGGCTGCGGGCTTCGCAGGATTGAGGGCCCTGAAGGTCCAGTCGTGGCTTTTGCCTACGCGAAAGGACTGCATCTAGGTAGGACGGATGAGCAGGGGAAATCCCGAACGGAGAAATGAAAGAAAATGTTTCGCATTACCGGAAGCCTGGATTGGGCTTGCTTGCGAAAGTGCCTTGAGGTCAGCGCAGTTGTTGAGGGCGAGGCAGAGAGGGGGAGCGCGGAACAACCCGCGCGCGGTGAGCCCGGCGCGGGAACGAAGACTCAGCGCAGGAAGTCGAGCGCCTCGGCGAGCAACAGTTCAGGGGCTTCTTCGGCAATGTAATGGCCGGCCGGCAAGGCTTTGCCGCGCACGTCGGTTGCCACGTGCTGCCACTCCTCGAGCGGTTCGAAGCAGCGCCCGACCGTACCTTCGGCGCCCCACAACACCAGCAGGGGCAGATTCAGCTGATGGCCGGACTCGATATCGGCGCGGTCGTGGTCCAGGTCAATGCTGGCGCTGGCGCGATAGTCCTCGCAGATGCCGCGTGCAGCCCCTGGCTGTTTCAGGCAGCGCAGGTATTCGCCGAAGGCTTCGTCGGTAAAGGGTTTGAGCCCGGCGCTACGGCTGCCCATGACGCTGCGCAGATAGGACTCCGGATCAGCTTCGATCAGGGTTTCCGGCAATGGTGCCGGACGAATCAGGAAGAACCAGTGCCAATAGGCGCGGGCAAAGGCTTCGTTGGTTTGCGCGTACATCGACAGGGTCGGGGCGATGTCGAGCAGTACCATGCGCCGCACGGCATCTGGATGGTCGAGCGCCAGGCGATGGGCAACCCGGGCACCACGATCGTGGGCGAGGATCGAGAAATGCTCGAACCCCAGGGACTTCATCAACTCGACGGCGTCCCGGGCCATCTCCCGTTTTGAATAGTGGTTATGGTGCTCGTCCGCCGACGGCTTGCCGCTATCGCCGTAACCGCGCAGGTCGGCGGCCACCACGGTGAAGTGTTTGGCCAGTTGCCCGGCGACCTTGTGCCAGATGACATGGGTCTGTGGATGGCCGTGCAGCAACAGCAGGGCAGGCCCGTTACCGCCGATGCGGTAGGCGATATCCACACCGTTGACGTGGCACTGGTCTTTGCGGAATCCGGCAAACATGGGTGACTCCTTGTAATGGTTGCCGCCATCCTGAAATCCCCGGAGGCCGAGAGCAAGGCTCAAAGTGTGGTGTGTTTGTTCATGAACCGTGTACGGCAAGCGGGATCAATGTGGGAGCGGGCTTGCTCGCGAAGAGGCCCGCTCCAACACCGAAGATCAACCCTGCGAAAACATCTCCTTCGCCCGTTGCTCGATCTGTTCCTGGGTCAGGTCTTCCTTGCGAGTGGCGAGGAACCACAGGTGACCGTAGGGATCTTTCAAGGTGCCCGAACGGTCGCCGTAGAATTGATCCTTGACCTCGGACACCACCGTTGCACCGGCATCGATGGCCTGTTTGTAGGACTTGTCGACATCCGTAACGTACAAATGCAGACCCACGGACGGCGAATTGTCCGGATTGCGCAGTGGTCCTTGATCGCAAGGTGTGCCCAGCATGATCGGGCAGTCGCCGATACGCAGTTCGGCGTGACCGACACCGCCATCGGGCATGTTCAGGCGCATGACTTCGATGGCACCGAAGGCTTTTTTGTAGAAGGCGATGGCTTCGGCGGCTTTGTTGATGCCCAGGTAGGGGGTGATGCTGTGATACCCCTCCGGAATGGGTTTGACGCTCATGATGGATCTCCCTGTTCTTGTTGTGTGAATGGAAAGTGCCTGTGCCGTTATACGACCGAATAAATATAGGCCAGTCTCTTTCGCCTCACCGAGCGCCCGACGAGCAGCAACGCCACACAAATGCCATCAGGTCGGCTCCAGCCAGTGCGCCCCCGGCCCGCGTTCCCCCAGCACGTCGCCGGCATTGCGCAATGGACAAGCCTCCATCGACAGGCAACCACAACCGATACAGCCGTTGAGACGATCGCGCAGCAGGGTCAATTGGTTGATGCGCTCATCCAGTTCCCGACTCCATTGCGCCGACAGGATTTTCCAGTCCGCCGCCGTCGGCGCCCGATTGTCGGGCAGACTCTTGAGCGCTTCGCCAATCTCCGCCAAAGGGATCCCCAGGCGCTGGGCAACCTTGATCAACGCCACCCGTCGCAACACTTCCCTCGGATAGCGGCGCTGGTTGCCCTGATTGCGATTGCTTTTGATCAGCCCCCTGGACTCATAGAAGTGCAGCGCCGTGACTGCCACACCGCTGCGCGCCGCGACCTGGCCGACGGTGAGTTCCTTGTGCAGGTTTTCCGGGGTGATCATTTAAAAATTGCCTCTTGACCTCTAGTTAACTAGAGGTTTTACCCTGCACACCTTCGGATCGCAAGATTCGCCTTACATGTGAGTGGGGACATTTCATGCAAGCCTCAGAGAACAATCGCAGCTTTGCCCAACTGATCGAATTCGAGATCGAGCCGCATCAACAGCCCGCGCTGGTGTTGGCCCTGTCGGCCCAGACCGAGCATCTGGCCCGGCAGCACCGTGGCTTTCTCAGTGCCAGTATCCAGGCCAGCGACGATGGCCGACGCGTACTCAATTATCTGCAATGGCAAACCCGAGAAGCAGGGGAGGCCGCGTTCCGGGCCTTTGAAAGCGGCGAAGTGGATTTCTGGCAGTTGATCCGCGCCCATCAGGCGAAGGCGGTGACCTTCGGATCGTTCCAGGTGCTGCACAGTCTGCAGCGCAGCCACGACAACGCACTGCATTGCAGTCTGGTCGGCTGATACAGGCAAGGACAATGATCGCCATTTGCTGATAGGCACTATTGAAAGCGTTGATTTCTGCTGCCCGGGAGGCGCGGGTAGCCTGTGTTCATTGCCTCGAACCCAGTCGCCAGGACGCCAGAAATGAAACCGATGATTGCCACTTTGCTGATGCTCGCCGTCTCTGTACTCGCCGGATGTGCCAGCCATGTTTCCCCGGAGCTTCGTCCTTACACGGCTGAAGAAAGCAAGGAACTGGCGCTGGAAGCGCTGAACCGCCGTGGACTGTCCTTCGATGAATACCACGCGAAGAAAGCCGAACTGCTCGGCCAGCCGCAGAAGTCGTTCGGCTTCGACAACCAGGGTGAAATGAACGCCGGGCGATCTGTACAGCTGCACGGTCGTCCTAGCTGAGGCAAAACTGTACTGCTCCAAGTTTCGCGCAACTGTCCATGGGTTTCGCCCAAGGTGTGCGGTAGGGTCAATACCTGACTGACCCTGACGGACTGCCACCCATGACGCTCTCACTCGATCTGCTGCTGGGCTTCGCCCTGTTTGCCCTCGTCACTTCGATCACGCCCGGCCCGAACAACACCATGTTGCTGGCATCCGGGGTGAACTTCGGCTTCAACCGCACGATTCCGCACATGCTCGGTATCACTTGTGGCTTCTTTGTACTGGTGGTGGCGGTCGGCTTTGGCCTGGGCGCGGTGTTCCAGACTTACCCGTTGCTCTACACCGTGCTGCGTTACGTGGGGGCGGCGTATCTGCTGTATCTGGCGTGGAAAATCGCCCATTCCGGACCGGTCTCGGAGAGCCAGCAAGGCGAGGCGAAACCGATCAGTTATCTGGGCGCCGCCGCGTTCCAATGGGTCAATCCCAAGGCCTGGATCATGGCCATTGGCGCCATCAGCACCTACACGCCGATGCAAGGTTACTTCACTAATGTGATCGTGATCGCTGCCGTCTTTGCCATCATCAACCTGCCGAGTGTCGGTGTCTGGGCCGCTTGCGGCACGCTGTTGCGCAATGTCCTGAAGGACCGTCGCTGGCTGCGCCTGTTCAATTGGGGCATGGCCGCGCTGCTGGTGGTCTCGCTGTATCCGCTGATGCTCGAAAGCTTTAGCTGACGCATTGCTTCAACCGGTTGCCCGATGCCTGTTAAGCTGACTTTTCAGGAGCGTTCCTACGCACTTTTAAATGAAGTAGTTCTTCTTTAACGGCATCCGATCAGGTATTGGTACGTTCTGAAAACAGCGCGCAGCTCACAAGGCTGCGCTTTGCCGTTTGCAGTTACGAGCTTCCTGATCCCGGAACACGCTCTGCGAGTCTTTTATGAATAAACGTCCGTTGTATTTCGATTACGCCGCCACCACGCCGGTGGATGAGCGGGTCATCAAGGTGATGGTCGAATGTCTGGGCTTTACCGGCAATTTCGGCAACCCGGCCTCCAGTTCCCACGTCTTCGGCCAGCAGGCCCGGCAATCGGTCGAACAGGCGCGACGCCAGGTCGCCGAACTGGTCGGCGCGACGCCTGGGCAGATCGTCTGGACCTCCGGCGCCACTGAATCCAACAACCTCGCGCTCAAAGGCGTGGCCCAGGCCCGCGGTACTGGCGGCGGCCATATCATCACCAGCCAGATCGAACACAAGGCCATCCTCGATACCGCCAAACAATTGCAGGATGCCGGTGTCGCCGTGACGTACCTGGTGCCGGACGCCGAGGGGCTGATTACCGCGCAAGCGGTCAGCGAAGCCATGCGCGAGGACACTTTCCTGGTGTCGCTGATGCTGGTCAACAACGAGCTGGGCACCCTCAACGATATTCCCGCCATCGGTCAGGTCGTGCGTGATCGCGGGGCGTTGTTCCATGTCGACGCCGCACAGGGCGCGGGCAAAGTGGCGATCGACCTCGCGCAGTGGGCAGTGGACCTGATGTCGTTTTCCGCGCACAAGCTCTATGGCCCCAAAGGCATCGGTGCGTTGTACGTCGGTCCGCGCGCCCAGCAGCGTTTGCAGGCGCAGATCCATGGTGGCGGGCATGAGGGCGGTTTGCGATCCGGTACTCTGGCGACCCATCAGATTGTCGCCATGGGCTCGGCTTTCGCCTTGGCGGCCGCCTCTTTTGATGAAGAGAAAGCCGTTATCGTGTATTTGCGTGAGCGCTTGCTCGAGCAGTTGTCGAGCATTCCCGGCGTGCGGCTCAATGGCAGCCCGACCCGGCGCATCCCCCATACCCTGAGCCTGACCTTCGCAGAAGGTGAGTTCAACCCGGCAGCGTTGCAGGCCTCGATTGCGTTTTCCGCGACCTCGGCCTGCAACTCCGCGAGCAATGCCCCATCCCATGTACTGCTGGCCCTGGGGCACGACGCCCGCTCGGCCAGTCGCACCATCCGCTTGAGTCTCGGGCGTTTTACCACCGAGCAGGACATCGACCAGGCGGTTCAACTGATCAAGGCGGCCTGCGCCAGTGCTCCGGCATTCTGGCAGTAGGGCGACGAAGCGCCGGCGCTGATCGGCACTCAACAATAATGATGAAGTGGTTAGCAGGAGACACGATGAATACGCAGCTTTCGATCAATGGATCGGTGCCCCAGCGCCTGGCGCAAACCCGCGAGCTGATGAGCCGGGAAGGCATTCACGCCTTGCTGGTGCCGTCGGCCGACCCGCACCTGTCCGAGTACCTGCCGGGTTACTGGCAGGGGCGCCAGTGGTTGTCGGGCTTCCATGGTTCGGTCGGCACGCTGATCGTGACCCCGGATTTTGCCGGCGTCTGGGCCGACAGCCGTTACTGGGAGCAGGCGACCAAGGAACTCAAGGGCAGCGGCATTGACCTGGTCAAGCTGCAACCGGGTCAACCCGGGCCACTGGAATGGCTAGCCGAGCAAACTCCCGAGGGTGGCGTTGTGGCAGTCGATGGCGCGGTCATGGCCGTGGCTTCGGCACGGACCCTGGGCAGCAAACTTGAAGAGCGTGGCGCCCGTCTGCGCACCGACATCGACCTGTTGAGCGGTGTCTGGAGCGACCGCCCAGGTCTGCCGAACGAACCGATCTATCAACACCTGCCACCGCAAGCGACGGTCAGTCGTGGCGAAAAACTCGCCCAACTGCGTGAAACCCTTCAGGCGCGGGGTGCCGACTGGCATTTCATCGCCACACTGGATGACATCGCCTGGCTGTTCAACCTGCGCGGCGGCGACGTGTCGTTCAACCCGGTATTCGTTTCCTTTGCCCTGATCAATCAGCAACAGGCCACGCTGTTCGTGGCCTTGAGCAAGGTCAGCGCCGAGTTGCGTGCAGTCCTCGAACAGGACGGCGTGACCTTGCGCGACTACAGCGAAGTTGCCGCTGCACTGCGCGCCGTGCCGAGTGGCGCGAGCCTGCAAGTCGACCCTGCGCGGGTCACGGCGGGGTTGCTGGACAACCTCGACAGCGGGGTGAAACTGATCGAAGGGCTGAACCCGACCACCCTGGCCAAATCGCAAAAAAGCCTGGCCGATGCCGAACACATCCGTCAGGCCATGGAACAGGACGGTGCAGCGCTGTGCGAATTCTTCGCCTGGCTGGACTCGGCACTGGGGCGCGAGCGCATCACCGAACTGACCATTGATGAAAAACTCACCGCCGCCCGTGAGCGCCGTCCGGACTACGTGTCGCTGAGCTTCAACACCATCGCCGCGTACAACGCCAATGGCGCGATGCCGCACTACCACGCCACCGAAGAAGAGCACGCGGTGGTCGAAGGCGACGGTCTGTTGCTGATCGACTCCGGCGGCCAGTACCTGGGGGGCACTACCGACATCACGCGGATGGTCGCGGTGGGCACTCCGACCGATGAGCAAAAGCGCGATTGCACCCGCGTGCTCAAGGGCGTGATTGCCCTGTCCCGCGCGCAGTTCCCCAAAGGCATTCTGTCGCCGCTGCTCGATGCCATCGCCCGCGCGCCTATCTGGGCGGAAAGTGTCGACTACGGTCATGGCACCGGTCATGGCGTTGGCTACTTCCTGAACGTCCACGAAGGTCCGCAAGTCATCGCTTACCAGGCTGCACCTGCACCGCAAACCGCGATGCAACCCGGCATGATCACCTCCATTGAACCGGGCACCTATCGTCCGGGTCGTTGGGGTGTGCGGATCGAAAACCTGGCGATGAACCGTGAGGCGGGTAAAAGCGAATTCGGCGAGTTCCTGAAGTTTGAAACGCTGACCCTGTGCCCGATCGATACGCGTTGCCTGGAAACGTCGCTGCTGAGCGAAGACGAAAAGCAGTGGTTCAACGCCTACCACGCCGAAGTGCGCGAGCGTCTGAGCCCGTTGGTCGAGGGCGCTGCGCTGGATTGGTTGAATACCCGTACTGCGGCTATCTGATGTGAAGCTCGGGCGCGTTATCCAGCGCCTGAGTCATGTAGTCGACAAAGGCTTTGACCCTGGCGGATTGGCGACGATTCGCCGGGGATACGGCATAAATTGGCAGCGACAACGTACTGTAATCCTGCAAAATCGCGCTCACCCGGCCGGCGCCCAGGTCTTCGCTGAACAGCCACACCGGTGACAGCGCAATCCCCAATCCCCCCAGCACCATTTCGCGGATCGCCTCGGAACTGTTGCTCTGCGCATTGCCCTTGATCCGCACTTCGTAGCGTTGGGCGTCTTTTGTGTACACCCACAGGTTTTGGCTATTCAGCAGGTTGAACATCAGGCAGTTGTGCCTGCCCAGTTCCTGCGGTGTTTGCGGTTGGCCGTTTTGCCTGACGTAGTCAGGTGAGGCGACGGTTACCCGATGGGTCGTGCCGACAAGGCGAGCGATCAGGCCGTTGTCGTTCAGGGCACCGATCCGGAATGTCACGTCCAGCCCCTCGCTGACCAGGTCCTGGTTCTGATCACTCAATTGCAAATCTATCTGTACGTCGGGGTAGTGTTTGAGAAATTCCGGTAACCGGGGGGCGATCTGCAAGCGGCCGAAACTGACCGACGAGCCGATTTTCAACGGACCGACGACCCTTTCCCGACCGGATTGAAAGCTATGTTCCGCCGCGTCCACGGCGGCGAGGATGAGTCGGCATTCGTTGTAGTACCGCTGACCTTCGTCCGTCAGGGATAGCTTGCGCGTACTGCGGGCAATCAGCTTTCCGCCCAATCGGGTTTCCAGTGCTTGCAACACTTTGCTGATGGTCGGCTGGCTGGTCTGCATCTCCCGGGCTACGGCGGAAAAACTGCCCCGTTCGACCACCCGCACGAAAACCGCCATTGCATTGAGTTTGTCCACGGAACTTCTCATTGATGCCGTAATGGAATGGTCACTATAGCGATATGGCGTCTTATCGGCATGAATTGAGCAAGACAAAATCAGTCCTGCATTCACTACTGATGGGACATGGCGAAATGACTGACTCACTGAATATGCGCGCTTTGATGGTCGACTCGGCCAATGCGCCTTTACGTCTGGTTTCGATCCCACGGCCCGTGCCGCAGGCGGGGCAGGTATTGGTCAGGATCAAGGCCAGTGGTGTCAATCCGCTGGATGGCAAAATCCGCTCCGGGCAGGCGGCCCATGCGGCTCAACCATTGCCGGCGATACTGGGGATGGATCTGGCTGGAACCGTAGAGGCGTTGGGGGAGGACGTCAGAGGCTGGCTGCCGGGGGACGAGGTGTACACCATGGCCACCGGTATTGGTGGTGTTCAAGGATCATTGGCCGAGTACGCGGTGGTCGACGCACGACTGTTGGCTCGAAAACCACACAACCTGAGCATGCGTGAGGCTGCCGGTTTGCCGCTGGTGCTGATCACCGCCTGGGAAGGTCTGGTGGACAGGGCTCGTGTTCGGCCCGGGCAGAAGGTATTGATCCATGGTGGCGCCGGTGGTGTTGGCCATGTTGCGGTGCAAATCGCCCGCGCTTTTGGCGCAGAAGTTTTTGCCACGGGCTCTGCGGGGCAGCAATCGATCATCGAAGGGGTCGGCGCGACGTTTATCGATTACCGCAAGTCTTCGGTTGCAGACTATGTGGCTGAGCATACGACGGGCGAGGGCTTCGACATTGTCTATGACACCGTGGGGGGTGAAACGCTGGATGCGTCATTCAAGGCGGCACGGATGTATCACGGTCATGTGCTCAGTTGCCTGGGGTGGGGGCAGCACAGCCTGGCACCGCTTTCCTTTCGCGGGGCGTCTTACTCCGGTGTCTTCACTTTGCTGCCGCTTCTGACCGGCAAGGGGCGTGAGCATCACGGAGAGATTCTGCACGAGGCGGCGCGGTTGATTGAGGCGGGCAAGCTCATGCCGTTGCTTGACCCGCACTCCTTCACGCTGGAATCGGCAGAAACCGCCCATGAACTGCTCTTGTCGGGAGCGGCAAAGGGGCGGTTGGTGGTCGAGATTTAACTCAGGGCCTCGAGTACGAAGTCCAGTCGATCCTGGCCGAAGTACAGCTGGTTATCGACAAACATGCTCGGTACGCCGAACACGCCGCGCTGCACCGCTTTCTCGGTATTGTCCTTGAGGGTTGCCTTGACTGTTTCGTCGGCGGTCAGTGCGAGCACTTCATTGGGATCGAAACCGTTGCCGCTCAGCACCGCCGCTACGGTTTCCGGGTCATTGAGGTTGCGGCCGTCGACCCACAGGGCGTTGAACAGGCAGTCAATGAAGGCGATAAAGCGCTCGGGATGGTGCAACTGAATGCCGGTCACGGCACGCATCAGCATGAGGGTGTTGATCGGGAAATGCGGATTGAATTTCAGTGGCACGCCGTAGCGCCGGGCATAACGGTCGAGGTCCTGAATCATGTGGCGGCCCTTGGCCGGAATGGTCGCCGGGGAGGCGTTGCCGGTGGCCTTGAACACACCGCCAAGCAGAATCGGAATGTAGATCAACTGGCTGTCAGTTTGCTTACAGATTGCCGGTAGCTGGGTATACGCCAGGTAGGTGGTGGGGCTGCCCAGGTCAAAAAGGAATTCCACGGTTTTGCTCATGGTCGGTGCGCTCTGCTTATTGTTGTAGGGGGAGGGCTTACCAGCGTTCGCTCCAGGGGCGAAGGTCCAACTCGAAGGTCCAGGCATCGCGGGGCTGGCTGTGCAGGTACCAGTAGTTTTCGGCAATGTGTTCGGGGTTGAGGATGCCGTCCTGATCCTTGGTCGCGTATTTCTCGGGGAAGCTGTCGCGGATGAAGTCCGTATCGATGGCGCCATCGACGACGACATGGGCAACGTGAATGTTCATCGGCCCCAGTTCACGAGCCATGCTCTGCGCCAATGCACGGATCCCGTGCTTGGCGCCGGCGAATGCGGCAAAGCCGGCGGCACCGCGCAGGCCGGCGGTGGCACCGGTGAACAGGATCGTGCCGCGTTGGCGCTTGGCCATGCGTTTGGCCACTTCCCGGGCATTGAGAAACCCCGAGAAACAGGCCATTTCCCAGATCTTGAAATACTTGCGGGCGGTTTCTTCGAGAATGCTGCACGGCACGTTGGCGCCGATGTTGAACACGAACGCCTCGATGGGCCCGATCTCGCTCTCAATCTGCTCAACCAACGCAATTACGTCTTCCTCCTTGCGTGCATCGCAGGCAAAACCATGGGCCTCGCCGCCAAAGGCCGTGATGGCATCCACCAGTGGCTGGAGCTTGTCCGCGCTGCGGCGGGTGACACAGGCGACAAATCCCTCCTGGGCAAAACGCTTGGCAATGGCGCCGCCCGTGGCATCACCTGCACCGACGACCAGTACGACCTTCTTGTTATTCATGGGTAGATCCCTTTTGGTAAACGATCGTTAACTAAACGAACGTTATGCTATGATTCGACAGGCGTCAAGATGAGCAATTTAAGGGGAAGGGCAATGCGTTATTCGGCCAATCACAAGCTGGAAACCAGACAAAGGCTGCTGGAAAGCAGTGCGGTATCGGCCAAGAAATCGGGATTTTCAACGGTGGGCGTGGACGGCCTGATGAAAGCGATTGGCTTGAGCGGCGGCGCTTTCTACAGCCACTTCTCGTCTAAGGATGAGTTGTTTGCGAGCATTGTCGAGCGTGAGCTGTGCCAAAGCATGGCGCGACTGGGGGAAGGGCAGGACCGTGACAAGCTTGAGCGTTGCTTGAAGCAGTACCTGAGCATGTCTCACGTCGAGAATCCTGAATCCGGTTGTGCATTGCCGGCATTGGGGGCGGAAATTGCCCGCTCCGACGTGACTGTCCGTCAGCAGGCGGAGCACTGGATTTGTCGGCTACAGGAAAGTTGGGCGGGGGTTCTGCAAAGCGACAGCCTGGCGTGGGCAATTCTGTCGCAATGTATTGGCGCGCTGGTCGTGGCGCGCATGCTGGCTAGTCCGGATATCCAGCGCACAGTGCTGAAGTCCAGCTACGAGGAAATTGGCCGTCAGATCGCAAGTCCGAGAACCTGACGCGACGGCCCTGCCTATTTGCAGATGACAATCATGCTGCGGCTGGTATAGCCCGCAGGATTGAGGCCAAACGGGTAGTCGCCGGGTTCTTCCACGGCATCTCCCGACTTGGCAATGACCTTGTATCCCTTGGGTGCGCAGGAGTTGGCGGCGCTGGCGTAGCACTTGTCCCAGGACGAAGACAGTCCGGAACAGTTGATATGTAGCCCTTTCTTGCCATGCTTGATCTGTGTTTCCGAGGTCGCTGCGCAGCCCGCAATTGCAAGTACGGCGATCAGTATCAAAAATCGTTTCATTACTGTCCTTATAGCGTCCCCGGATCTTGTGCCCGAGTCTGGCTGCATTCGCTTTCGCTTGAAGCGTACCGACATCCCTATCTGAAATAGTCCATGGTATGACTCTGGGTTGCGGGGCTAAACATGGCCTAATTGATCGGTAAATACCAGACCTTCGTCATATCAACTATCAATCTGCCGCTACTGCTGGCCTGGTGGAAGTGCTCATGGTCATGGTTGCGCCAACGGATGCCAGAATGATGCACATGATTGCCATCCACTGCGACAGCGAGAGGTATTCATGAAGGAACAGCAAGCCCGATAAGGCGCCGAAGGCGGGCTCGATGCTCATCAGCGTGCCGAAGGTGCGGGCCGGCATGCGGGTCAGGGCGACCATCTCGAGGGTATAGGGGAGGGCTGTGGACAAGACGGCGACGCCGAGGGCCACGGGGATCAATGAAGGCGTCAGCAAAGCGGAACCCGCATGGACGATGCCGATAGGGGCGACGAAGAGCGCAGCGATCATTACCCCCAGTGCGGCGGTTTGCACACCATTATCGGCCCCCGCTTTTTGGCCGAACAAAATGTACAGTGCCCAGCAGACGCCTGCTCCCAAGGCATAACCGGCGCCTACCAGATCGATTCCCGCGCTCGCCTCTCCCGTCGGTATCAGTAGCAGCAAACCGACGGCAGCCAGGGCGATCCACAAAAAGTCGATCGCGCGACGCGAGGCGTAGATCGCCACAGCCAGAGGGCCGGTGAATTCAAGCGCCACTGCGATGCCCAGCGGGACTGTTTGCAAGGACATATAGAAGAGGAAGTTCATTCCACCCAGCGCCATCCCGTAGACGATGACGGTGCGCAGGGATCTGGCGGTGAGTTTTGCCCGCCATGGACGCAGTATCAGCATCATGATCACGCTGGCAAAAATCAGCCGCAACGTTGTCGTCCCTTGAGGACCAACAACGGAGAACATGCTTTTGGCCAGGGAGGCTCCGGACTGGATCGACGCCATGGCTATGAGCAGCAGTCCGACCGAGAACAGTGTGGAGGCTAGGCTGCGAGGCTGATCATTCATTGCGTGGCATCGTCCGAAATATGGGAATCAAGGTCGTTTCTAATTGTGTTGGGCAATATACTGCGCATTCCCTGCAGGCGCGTCTATATATAAGCAGTGTTTTTGCACATATCGATAGAAACCTGAATCAGTGCTTGACGGCAGATTTCAGATCTCTATAATTCGCCCCACTTCCGGCGCAGTCGAAACGGAAAACTCCTTGGTAAACAACGAGTTACGCAGTTTTTGACAGCAGGTTGCTTCAGTTCATCGAAGCCAAAAGGAAGTTGAAAAAGAGGTGTTGACAGCAGCGTGTAACGCTGTAGAATTCGCCTCCCGCTGATGAGAGATCTGAAGCGCAAGTGGTTGAAGTTGTTAAGGAAATCCTTGAAAACTTCTGAAAAATACCACTTGACAGCAAATGAGGCTGCTGTAGAATGCGCGCCTCGGTTGAGATGAAAGATCTTAACCAACCGCTCTTTAACAACTGAATCAAGCAATTCGTGTGGGTGCTTGTGGAGTCAGACTGCTAGTCAACAGATTATCAGCATCACAAGTTACTCCGCGAGAAATCAAAGATGTAACCAACGATTGCTGAGCCAAGTTTAGGGTTTTCTCAAAACCCAAAGATGTTTGAACTGAAGAGTTTGATCATGGCTCAGATTGAACGCTGGCGGCAGGCCTAACACATGCAAGTCGAGCGGATGACGGGAGCTTGCTCCTGAATTCAGCGGCGGACGGGTGAGTAATGCCTAGGAATCTGCCTGGTAGTGGGGGACAACGTTTCGAAAGGAACGCTAATACCGCATACGTCCTACGGGAGAAAGCAGGGGACCTTCGGGCCTTGCGCTATCAGATGAGCCTAGGTCGGATTAGCTAGTTGGTGAGGTAATGGCTCACCAAGGCGACGATCCGTAACTGGTCTGAGAGGATGATCAGTCACACTGGAACTGAGACACGGTCCAGACTCCTACGGGAGGCAGCAGTGGGGAATATTGGACAATGGGCGAAAGCCTGATCCAGCCATGCCGCGTGTGTGAAGAAGGTCTTCGGATTGTAAAGCACTTTAAGTTGGGAGGAAGGGCATTAACCTAATACGTTAGTGTTTTGACGTTACCGACAGAATAAGCACCGGCTAACTCTGTGCCAGCAGCCGCGGTAATACAGAGGGTGCAAGCGTTAATCGGAATTACTGGGCGTAAAGCGCGCGTAGGTGGTTTGTTAAGTTGGATGTGAAAGCCCCGGGCTCAACCTGGGAACTGCATTCAAAACTGACAAGCTAGAGTATGGTAGAGGGTGGTGGAATTTCCTGTGTAGCGGTGAAATGCGTAGATATAGGAAGGAACACCAGTGGCGAAGGCGACCACCTGGACTGATACTGACACTGAGGTGCGAAAGCGTGGGGAGCAAACAGGATTAGATACCCTGGTAGTCCACGCCGTAAACGATGTCAACTAGCCGTTGGGAGCCTTGAGCTCTTAGTGGCGCAGCTAACGCATTAAGTTGACCGCCTGGGGAGTACGGCCGCAAGGTTAAAACTCAAATGAATTGACGGGGGCCCGCACAAGCGGTGGAGCATGTGGTTTAATTCGAAGCAACGCGAAGAACCTTACCAGGCCTTGACATCCAATGAACTTTCCAGAGATGGATTGGTGCCTTCGGGAACATTGAGACAGGTGCTGCATGGCTGTCGTCAGCTCGTGTCGTGAGATGTTGGGTTAAGTCCCGTAACGAGCGCAACCCTTGTCCTTAGTTACCAGCGCGTTATGGTGGGCACTCTAAGGAGACTGCCGGTGACAAACCGGAGGAAGGTGGGGATGACGTCAAGTCATCATGGCCCTTACGGCCTGGGCTACACACGTGCTACAATGGTCGGTACAGAGGGTTGCCAAGCCGCGAGGTGGAGCTAATCCCACAAAACCGATCGTAGTCCGGATCGCAGTCTGCAACTCGACTGCGTGAAGTCGGAATCGCTAGTAATCGCGAATCAGAATGTCGCGGTGAATACGTTCCCGGGCCTTGTACACACCGCCCGTCACACCATGGGAGTGGGTTGCACCAGAAGTAGCTAGTCTAACCTTCGGGAGGACGGTTACCACGGTGTGATTCATGACTGGGGTGAAGTCGTAACAAGGTAGCCGTAGGGGAACCTGCGGCTGGATCACCTCCTTAATCGACGACTCAGCTGCTCCATGAGCTCCCACACGAATTGCTTGATTCATTGAAGAAGACGATAGAAGCAGCTTTAAGCTCCAAGCTGATAGCTCACGCTAACAGTTACAAGCTCGAAATTGGGTCTGTAGCTCAGTTGGTTAGAGCGCACCCCTGATAAGGGTGAGGTCGGCAGTTCGAATCTGCCCAGACCCACCAATTTTGTTATGGGGCCATAGCTCAGCTGGGAGAGCGCCTGCCTTGCACGCAGGAGGTCAACGGTTCGATCCCGTTTGGCTCCACCATAAACTGCTTCGAAGTTTAAGAGTTTAGAAATGAATATTCGGTAATGAATATTGATTTCTAGTCTTTTGATTAGATCGTTCTTTAAAAATTTGGGTATGTGATAGAAAGATAGACTGAACGTTACTTTCACTGGTAACGGATCAGGCTAAGGTAAAATTTGTGAGTTCTCTTAGTTGAGAAATTCGAATTTTCGGCGAATGTCGTCTTCACAGTATAACCAGATTGCTTGGGGTTATATGGTCAAGTGAAGAAGCGCATACGGTGGATGCCTTGGCAGTCAGAGGCGATGAAAGACGTGGTAGCCTGCGAAAAGCTTCGGGGAGTCGGCAAACAGACTTTGATCCGGAGATGTCTGAATGGGGGAACCCAGCCATCATAAGATGGTTATCTTGTACTGAATACATAGGTGCAAGAGGCGAACCAGGGGAACTGAAACATCTAAGTACCCTGAGGAAAAGAAATCAACCGAGATTCCCTTAGTAGTGGCGAGCGAACGGGGACTAGCCCTTAAGTGGCTTTGAGATTAGCGGAACGCTCTGGAAAGTGCGGCCATAGTGGGTGATAGCCCTGTACGCGAAAATCTCTTAGTCATGAAATCGAGTAGGACGGAGCACGAGAAACTTTGTCTGAATATGGGGGGACCATCCTCCAAGGCTAAATACTACTGACTGACCGATAGTGAACTAGTACCGTGAGGGAAAGGCGAAAAGAACCCCGGAGAGGGGAGTGAAATAGATCCTGAAACCGTATGCGTACAAGCAGTGGGAGCCCACTTTGTTGGGTGACTGCGTACCTTTTGTATAATGGGTCAGCGACTTATTTTCAGTGGCGAGCTTAACCGAATAGGGGAGGCGTAGCGAAAGCGAGTCTTAATAGGGCGTCTAGTCGCTGGGAATAGACCCGAAACCGGGCGATCTATCCATGGGCAGGTTGAAGGTTAGGTAACACTGACTGGAGGACCGAACCGACTACCGTTGAAAAGTTAGCGGATGACCTGTGGATCGGAGTGAAAGGCTAATCAAGCTCGGAGATAGCTGGTTCTCCTCGAAAGCTATTTAGGTAGCGCCTCATGTATCACTGTAGGGGGTAGAGCACTGTTTCGGCTAGGGGGTCATCCCGACTTACCAAACCGATGCAAACTCCGAATACCTACAAGTGCCGAGCATGGGAGACACACGGCGGGTGCTAACGTCCGTCGTGAAAAGGGAAACAACCCAGACCGTCAGCTAAGGTCCCAAAGTTATGGTTAAGTGGGAAACGATGTGGGAAGGCTTAGACAGCTAGGAGGTTGGCTTAGAAGCAGCCACCCTTTAAAGAAAGCGTAATAGCTCACTAGTCGAGTCGGCCTGCGCGGAAGATGTAACGGGGCTCAAACCATACACCGAAGCTACGGGTATCACTTAGGTGATGCGGTAGAGGAGCGTTCTGTAAGCCTGTGAAGGTGAGTTGAGAAGCTTGCTGGAGGTATCAGAAGTGCGAATGCTGACATGAGTAACGACAATGGGTGTGAAAAACACCCACGCCGAAAGACCAAGGTTTCCTGCGCAACGTTAATCGACGCAGGGTTAGTCGGTCCCTAAGGCGAGGCTGAAAAGCGTAGTCGATGGAAAACAGGTTAATATTCCTGTACTTCTGGTTATTGCGATGGAGGGACGGAGAAGGCTAGGCCAGCTTGGCGTTGGTTGTCCAAGTTTAAGGTGGTAGGCTGGAATCTTAGGTAAATCCGGGATTCTAAGGCCGAGAGCTGATGACGAGTGTTCTTTTAGAACACGAAGTGGTTGATGCCATGCTTCCAAGAAAAGCTTCTAAGCTTCAGGTAACCAGGAACCGTACCCCAAACCGACACAGGTGGTTGGGTAGAGAATACCAAGGCGCTTGAGAGAACTCGGGTGAAGGAACTAGGCAAAATGGCACCGTAACTTCGGGAGAAGGTGCGCCGGTGAGGGTGAAGCATTTACTGCGTAAGCCCACGCCGGTCGAAGATACCAGGCCGCTGCGACTGTTTATTAAAAACACAGCACTCTGCAAACACGAAAGTGGACGTATAGGGTGTGACGCCTGCCCGGTGCCGGAAGGTTAATTGATGGGGTTAGCTAACGCGAAGCTCTTGATCGAAGCCCCGGTAAACGGCGGCCGTAACTATAACGGTCCTAAGGTAGCGAAATTCCTTGTCGGGTAAGTTCCGACCTGCACGAATGGCGTAACGATGGCGGCGCTGTCTCCACCCGAGACTCAGTGAAATTGAAATCGCTGTGAAGATGCAGTGTATCCGCGGCTAGACGGAAAGACCCCGTGAACCTTTACTATAGCTTTGCACTGGACTTTGAATTTGCTTGTGTAGGATAGGTGGGAGGCTTTGAAGCGTGGACGCCAGTTCGCGTGGAGCCAACCTTGAAATACCACCCTGGCAACTTTGAGGTTCTAACTCAGGTCCGTTATCCGGATCGAGGACAGTGTATGGTGGGTAGTTTGACTGGGGCGGTCTCCTCCTAAAGAGTAACGGAGGAGTACGAAGGTGCGCTCAGACCGGTCGGAAATCGGTCGTAGAGTATAAAGGCAAAAGCGCGCTTGACTGCGAGACAGACACGTCGAGCAGGTACGAAAGTAGGTCTTAGTGATCCGGTGGTTCTGTATGGAAGGGCCATCGCTCAACGGATAAAAGGTACTCCGGGGATAACAGGCTGATACCGCCCAAGAGTTCATATCGACGGCGGTGTTTGGCACCTCGATGTCGGCTCATCACATCCTGGGGCTGAAGCCGGTCCCAAGGGTATGGCTGTTCGCCATTTAAAGTGGTACGCGAGCTGGGTTTAGAACGTCGTGAGACAGTTCGGTCCCTATCTGCCGTGGACGTTTGAGATTTGAGAGGGGCTGCTCCTAGTACGAGAGGACCGGAGTGGACGAACCTCTGGTGTTCCGGTTGTCACGCCAGTGGCATTGCCGGGTAGCTATGTTCGGAAAAGATAACCGCTGAAAGCATCTAAGCGGGAAACTTGCCTCAAGATGAGATCTCACTGGGACCTTGAGTCCCCTGAAGGGCCGTCGAAGACTACGACGTTGATAGGTTGGGTGTGTAAGCGCTGTGAGGCGTTGAGCTAACCAATACTAATTGCCCGTGAGGCTTGACCATATAACACCCAAGCAATTTGACTACTCGAAAGAGCATCAGATTGCGGTGTGTGAAGACGAAAGAACCGAAAGTTCGAAATGCTCACAAAACACCAAGCTATCACATACCCAATTTGCTGAAGCGCGGCCAGCTGGCCACGACTCAGTACCCGAATTTCTTGACGACCATAGAGCGTTGGAACCACCTGATCCCATCCCGAACTCAGCAGTGAAACGATGCATCGCCGATGGTAGTGTGGGGTTTCCCCATGTGAGAGTAGGTCATCGTCAAGATTAAATTCCGAAACCCCAATTGCGAAAGCAGTTGGGGTTTTGTTTTTGCGCTCGAAAAAAGAGCCGAGCCAGCCAAGGTCAATTGTGAAAAAAATCACACGAACCAGGCTCCACGCTTTTGGTATGGTGCAGCTCATTTTTAATGGACTGAGTTTGCGCCCACGGATCGGCGTTCTTTTCAAAGAGTTGCTGTACAAGTGCCTGAACCGATACCGATCAAGGACCATGAAAAAGAAACACGCCTGGTCAACAAGAGACTCATGGCCTGCGCCCTGTTCGTTGCCGCCATTACCTGTGCGCTGGTGGTACGTCTGTATGTCCTGCAGGTAGTCGAGTTCGACTATCACTCCACCATCTCCGAAAACAACCGCGTCCACGTCCTGCCGATTACACCTACCCGCGGATTGATCTATGACCGCAACGGCGTACTCCTTGCGGACAACCGTCCTAGCTTCAACCTGACCATCACCCGCGAACTCGCCACCGATGTTAAAAGCGAGCTGGACGAGGTGGTCAATCTCCTGCACTTGCCCGCCGAAGACCGCTCGCAGTTCGACAAGGCGATGAAGCAGGCACGTCACCCCTTCGTACCCGTGACGTTGTTCTATGAACTGAGCGAAGAACAGATCGCGGTTCTGGCCGTCAATGAGTTCCGTTTGCCGGGCCTCGATGTCGAGCCGCAATTCGTTCGACACTACCCATTGGGCGCGCACTTCGCTCATTCGGTCGGCTACGTCGGACGTATCAACGAAAAAGAGTCAAAGGCTCTGGATACGGTCGAGTACCGAGGCACCCAATCGATCGGCAAGACCGGCATCGAAAAGTTCTACGAGGCGCAACTGCACGGCCATGTCGGTTATGAGGAGGTCGAAACCAATGCTCAGGGACGTGTGCTGCGGGTGCTCAAGCACACTGACCCGGTGCCGGGCGAGAACATTGTCCTTAGCCTCGACGTCAAGCTTCAGGAGGCCGCCGAACAAGCCCTGGGTGATCGTCGAGGCTCGGTAGTCGCGCTGGACCCGTCGACCGGTGAAGTGCTGGCGATGGTCAGCAATCCGAGTTTCGATCCTAACCTGTTCGTCACCGGCATCAGCTCCAAGGAATACTCAACGCTGCGTGACTCCATCGACCGACCACTGTTCAACCGTGTGCTGCGCGGCCTGTACGCGCCAGGTTCGACCATCAAACCGGAAGTGGCAATCGCCGGCCTCGATACCGGTGTCGTCACGCCACAGACTCGTGTGTTCGACCCCGGTTACTACCAACTACCGGATTTCGATCACAAGTACCGCAACTGGAACCACAGCGGCGATGGTTGGGTGGATATGGATGCGGCGATCATGCGTTCCAACGACACCTACTTCTATGACCTGGCACATAAGCTGGGGATCGACCGCCTGCACGACTACATGGCCATGTTCGGACTCGGTGAGAAAGTCTCCCTGGACATGAACGAAGAAGCCTCCGGCCTGATGCCATCCCAGGCCTGGAAGCGCGCCACCCGTCGTCAGGCCTGGTTTCCGGGCGAGACGGTGATTCTCGGCATCGGCCAGGGCTACATGCAGGTCACGCCGCTGCAATTGGCCCAGGCTACGGCGCTGATTGCCAACAAAGGCGTGTGGAATCGCCCGCACCTGGCCAAAACCGTGGATGGCGTCGCGCCGGTGGATGAGCATCCCGTGCCGAACATCCTGCTCAAGGATCCGCGCGACTGGGAGCAGGTCAATCATGGCATGCAGATGGTGATGCATGATGCCCGCGGGATTGCCCGGGCCGCAGCGGCAGGGGCGCAGTATCGTATTGCCGGCAAGAGTGGTACCGCGCAGGTCGTGGCGATCAAGCAGGGCGAACGTTACAACCGCGAGAAAACCCGCGAGCGTAACCGCGACAATGCCTTGTTCGTCGGTTTCGCCCCGGCCGAGCACCCGAAAATCGTGATCTCGGTGATGATCGAAAACGGCGAGGCGGGCGGTCGTGTCGCCGGACCGGTCGTACGGCAGATCATGGACGCCTGGCTACTCGATCAGGACGGGCACCTGAAGCCGCAGTACGCCGCGCCGAGCAAGGCGCCGGGCGATCCCCACGTCTGAATCAGCAGGGCTTCACAGCACAGGCTCACGGATGCTGAGCATGTGCTGGAAGCTCTCGAGGAACACCGTTTCGGCCTGGCTCATCTTCTGTTCGCGATTCCACAACAGCTGGATATCGAAATCCACCACCCCGTCTTCCGGTGGCAAGCGCCAGAGCAGGCCTTGCTCGACATCCCGGTGCACCAAATGCGTGGGCAAGGCGCCAATGCCGTAACCTGCACAGATCAGGCGGTAAATTTCTTCGAAACTGGTGGATGATGCGACGATCTTACCGGTGAAACCTTGCTGGTCGCGGAACAGCGTCAAGGGTGAAAGATTGCCGCCCAATTGATCGCTGGTGAAGCTGACGAAATTTTCCGCAGCGAGCTGCTCCAGGGTCAGGTTCTCTTGCCCGAACAACCGATGCCGCTGACCGCAAAAGTAAGCGTAGGTCTCGCGAAACAGCACCCGTTGTTCCAGCCGTGGCTGTGGCAAACGGCACAATCCGACGCCGATCGTCGCAGTCTTTTGCAGCAGCGAGCTGATGATGTTCGAACTGCCCATCACCTCGACTTCCAGCTCGATTTTCGGGTGGGTTTCATGGAAGTCAGCGAGGAAATCATCGTAATGCCGAGCCTGAACACCGCTGACGGTGAGAATACGAATCTTGCCCACCAAGTCGTCATGACGGCTCTCCACCACTGTCCCCAGGCGTGAAATATCACCGTAGATATCCGCCGCTATGCGCAGGACTTCTTCCCCGGTTTCCGTCAGTTCAAAGCGTCGCCCACTGCGGGCAATCAACACACATTCCAGTTGTTCTTCCAGGCGTTTCAGCGCCTGGCTGACGGCCGACTGGGTGATGTGCAGTCGCGCGGCGGCACGACTCATGCTGCCCTCCTGGCCGATGACCAGATAGGTGCGCAGCAGGTTCCAGTCGAGGCGGTCATTGAGAAAGCGCCGGCCGACCCAAGGGTTGGAAGTGGAGGGCATAAAACCTCATGCAGTAGCAGCGCTAATAGTAAAGATAAGAATTTGAAAATTGACTAATCCTGGCACGGAAGCGATAAAGCCCACAAGCGCCACAGAGCGCAACCGTCACCCTCAACACCTGCCCAAAACTATAAGTACACAGGGTCCTTGTATGCACACTACCGCCCAACCGCGCCGAGCCGCGGCCGCTGCCTTCATTGGCACGACCATCGAGTTCTACGACTTCTACATCTACGCCACCGCGGCGGCATTGGTGCTCGGGCAAGTATTCTTCCCCAGCAGCGACCCGGTCATGAGTACCCTCGCCGCGTTCGGCAGTTTCGCTGTCGGCTTCATTGCCCGTCCCATGGCCGGCATGGTGTTCGGTCATCTGGGCGATCGTCTCGGGCGCAAGAAAATGCTGCTGGTGACCATGGCCCTGATGGGCATCGCCACCGCCGGGATTGGCCTGTTGCCGAGTTATGCCAGCGCCGGTATCTGGGCACCCATCGGGCTGATCGTCCTGCGTGTGATCCAGGGCATCTCGGTCGGTGGCGAGTGGGGTGGGGCGGTGCTGATGGCCAGCGAGCATGCGCCGGCCAAGCGCAAGACGTTCTATGCCTCGTTCGCCCAACTCGGCAGCCCGGCCGGATTGTTGCTGGCCCTGATCGCTTTCCGTCTGGTGACGTCCCTTGAGCCAGAGGAGTTCCTCGCTTGGGGTTGGCGCCTGCCGTTCCTCGCCAGCGGCGTGTTGATGATGGTCGGCCTGTTGATCCGTTCCGGGGTTCACGAGTCGCCGGAATTCGCCAAGGTCCAGGACAATAACGAAACCGCCAAGTATCCGGTGATGGAGGTGATCCGCACCTGCTGGCGGCAGATCCTGTTCGCCGCCGCGGCGGTGACCATCGGCTCGGCCGGGTTCTTCTTCACCAATACTTTCATGATTACCTACGTCACCCAATACCAGGGCATTGCCCGGTCGACGATTCTCGATTGCCTGTTTCTGGTGACCGTCATCCAGTTGCTCTCGCAACCGGTCTCGGCGCTGCTGGCTGAACGCATTGGCGAAGCGCGTTTTCTCAAGATGGTCGCGCTGCTGTGCATGGTCACCCCGTATCCGATGTTCCTGTTGGTCGGCACGCAGAACATTCTGTTGATGACCCTCGGCATCGCCTTGGCCGTGGTGATTCTCTCGGCGCTGTACGCGGTGATCGCCGGCTACATGACCCAGGCCTTCCCGGTGCACCTGCGCTACTCGGGCATTTCCATCGCTTATCAACTGGCTTGCGCCGTGGCCGGGGGCACCACGCCGCTGATCGGCACCCTGCTGGCCAGCAAGTTTTCCGGACAATGGTTGCCCCTGGCGGTGTTCTTCACCTTGCTCTCGGCCCTGTCCCTGATCGGTGTTTGCGGCCTGGCCCGCCTGCGCGCCAACCCGGTCGTCACCCACGCTGCTAAAGAGGTGTATTCGTGAGTAAACCTGCACACATCGACCCGGTTGAATGGCAAGCCCGTTGTGAACTGGCGGCACTGTATCGACTGGTTGCGCACTTTCGCATGACCGACCTGATCGACACCCACATCACCCTGCGGATTCCGGGACCTGAACACCACTTCCTGATCAATCGCTACGGGGTGATCTTTGACCGTATGCGCGCCTCGGACCTGGTGCGTATCGATCAGGAAGGGCGGGTGGTCGATCCAGAGTACGCAGGCCATCGGGTCAACGCAGCAGGCTTCGTGATTCACTCGGCGATCCACATGGCGCGCCCGGACTTGAACTGCGTGATCCACACCCATACCGCGGCCGGCATGGCGGTTGCGGCACAGAAACAAGGCTTGCTGCCGATCAGCCAGCACGCGCTGAAGTTCTACGGCAAGCTGGCCTATCACACCTACGAGGGCATCGCGCTGTCGCTGGATGAGCGCGAGCGCCTGATTGCCGACCTCGGTCCGCACCGGGCGATGATCCTGCGCAATCACGGCCTGCTGGTTGGTGGTTCGGGGGTGGCCCAGGCGTTCCAGGAAATCCACTTCCTGGAGCGCGCCTGCCAGGCCCAGGTGCAGGCCCTGGCCGGTGGTTCGGCATTGCATTACCCGTCACCGCAAGTGTGCGCGCACACTGCCGAGCAGTTTGACCGTGATGAGCAGGACAACATCATCGACCTGGCCTGGGAGGCCGCCCTGACCCTGATCGAATCCCAGCGCGAGTCCTATCTGTCATGAACACTGTGGTTCTGTTGTCCCGCGACACCTTGCTGCTCAAGCAATTGCAGGCCGCGTTTGCCCGCAGCGCGCCGCAGCTCACTGCCGTGCTGGCCGACGATTCCCGGGCAGCCGATGCGCAGATGGCGGCGTGCTGGTTTCCGTTGCCGGGCAGTCTCGGCGAGTTGCCGAACCTGCAGGTGATTCACTCCGTGGCCGCCGGCATCGATCACCTCGATCACGACCCGTCGTGTCCGGATCTACCGATCTGCCGCGTGGTCGACCCGGGCCATCGCCAGGGCATGACCGAGTACGTGCGTTGGGCGGTGATTCACTATCATCGTGGTTTCGACCAAGTGCTGTCGCAGCAACCGAAACAGCACTGGGAGCGGCCGCTGCAACGGGCGGCGGGGCAGTTCAAGGTTGGTGTGATGGGGCTCGGCTCGCTGGGCAGCGCAATTGCCCTGGATCTGGTCGCGGCGGGCTATGACGTGCGCGGCTGGGCGCGGCGCAGCAAGGACTTGCCGGGTGTGCGCACCTGCGCCGGAGCGGAGGCGTTGAACCCGTTTCTCGACGGCGTCGAGTTGCTGATCAACCTGCTACCGCTGACCAGTGAAACCCGCGGCATCCTCGGCCGTGCCACTTTCGGACAGCTCGCCAACGGTGCGGCACTGGTCAACTGTGGGCGCGGCGCTCATTTGAATATCGATGACCTCGAACGGGCCTTGGCGAAAGGGCAATTACGCGGTGCCTTGCTGGATGTCTTCGAGCAGGAACCGCTACCGGCCGATCACCGGCTGTGGACGATGCCCGGCGTCACCATCACCCCGCACATGGCCTCGGCGGCTTCCCATGACTGTATTGCCGAACAAGTAGCGGAGAACTTCCGTCGATTGAATGCCAGCGAAGCGTTATTGAACTGTGCCGACCGATTGCTGGGTTATTAAGCCAACCGCTATCCCGTTAAAAATGGATCTTCACGCAATCCCGGAAAACACTGATTACGCAATATCTGTAGGAGCTGGCTTGCCAGCGATGGTCGTTAACGATAACGCGTGTAAACCGGATAAACGCGGCGTACTGGAGTCCATCGCCGGCAAGCCGGCTCCTACAGGGTTTGGAGCTCACGCGGTCTCGTGTAGGAGCTGGCTTGCCAGCGATGGTCGTTAACGATAACGCGTGTAAACCGGATAAACGCGGCGCACTGGAGTCCATCGCCGGCAAGCCGGCTCCTACAGGGTTTGGAGCTCACGCGGTCTCGTGTAGGAGCTGGCTTGCCAGCGATGGTCGTTAACGATAACGCGTGTAAACCGGATAAACGCGGCGCACTGGAGTCCATCGCCGGCAAGCCGGCTCCTACAGGGTTTGGAGGTCACGTGGTCTTTTGTAGGAGCTGGCTTGCCAGCGATGGTCGTTAACGATAACGCGTGTAAGCCGGATAAACGCGGCGTACTGGAGTCCATCGCCGGCAAGCCGGCTCCTACAGGGTTTGGAGGTCACGTGGTCTTTTGTAGGAGCTGGCTTGCCAGCGATGGTCGTTAACGATAACGCGTGTAAACCGGATAAACGCGGCGTACTGGAGTCCATCGCCGGCAAGCCGGCTCCTACAAGAGACCGGTTCCAAGCCCCAAAAAGGCCCTGCGAACTCGCCCGCTCAATTGGGCGAGCCATAACAACAACCTTCGCCTCAACCGTTTTACTGCCAGTCAAAACAATTAAATAACGAGTTCTTGAAGAATTCCTGGAGACAGTGATGAGCGATCTATCGTCCGCAGAAAAGTCCGGCGCACCACCGGAAGTTGCAATCAGCATGAAAAAAGTCGCGGTGGCCAGCGTGATCGGCACCACCGTGGAATGGTACGACCTGTTCGTGTTTGCCACCGCGTCGGCGCTGGTGTTCAACAAAGTGTTCTTCCCGGATTTCGTGCCGCTGATCGGTACGTTGCTGGCTTTCGGCACCTTCGCTTCGGCGTATCTGGCGCGTATTGTCGGTGCGGCGTTGTTCGGGCATTTCGGGGATCGCCTGGGACGCAAGTCGATGCTGTTGATCTCGCTGTTGACCATGGGCGCGGCCACCTTCGCCATCGGCTTGTTGCCGGACTTTGCCACTATCGGTATCTGGGCGCCGATCCTGTTGTTGCTACTCAGGGTCGTGCAAGGCCTGGCATTGGGTGGCGAGTGGGGCGGGGCGGTGTTGATGGCGGTGGAACATGCGCCGGCCAACAAGCGCGGCCTGTACGGTTCCTGGGTGCAGATCGGCGTGCCGGCCGGCACCATGATTGCCAACCTGGCTTTCTTGTTGATCGCGGCGTGGCTGTCCCCCGAGGACCTGTTGGCCTGGGGCTGGCGCATTCCCTTCCTGGCCAGCGTATTGCTGATCGCCGTCGGCTTGTACATCCGTCTGAACATCTCGGAAACCCCGGCCTTCAACAAGGTCAAGGAAGCCGAAGTGCAAGTGAAAATGCCGCTGGCGGAAGTGTTCCGCAAGTACTGGAAGCAAGTGGTGCTGGGCGGTATTGCCACCATGTCCACGGGGGCTTCGTTCAATATTATCGTCGCGTTCGGTTTGACTTACGGCACGCAGAACCTTGGTTTCAGCCGCAGTGTGATGCTCGGTGTGGTGCTGTTGTCCTGCGCCTGGTGCATCCTCATGTTGCCGGTATTCGGCGCGCTCTCGGATCGTGTCGGGCGTAAGCCGATCATTGTCGGCGGCATCATCGCCGAAGCACTGGTGGCGTTCCCCATGTTCTGGTTGATGGACACCAAAGAGCTGTCGATGGTGGTGTTCGGTTACCTGTTGTTGATGACCGCGTTCGCCGCCAACTACGGGCCGATCGCGACTTTCCTCGCTGAACTGTTCGGCACTCGCGTGCGGTATTCCGGGTTGTCGATCAGCTACATGTTGTCCGGTCTGCTCGGCAGCGCGGCAACGCCGATTGTCACCACGGCATTGCTGGCCGCGACGGGCAAAGGCTCTTCGGTGGCCTGGTACATGATCGGCGCAGCCCTGATTTCCCTGGTGGCGTTATTGCTGCTGACCGAGACCTTCAAGAAAGACATCAGCGAAGTTCCCGGCGTTGTCCCGACAAACGATCCGGCCCCCGGCAAACCCTTCAAATCCGCTACGGCCTGATCCCAGGAGTAAAAAACATGCGCAGAATTCAATCGGCCCCGGGCTACATCGGCCCGGTCGGCCCTTACTCCCAGGCCGTGGTCAGCGGCCACCTGGTGTTCACCGCCGGGCAGATTCCGGCCCAAGGCAGTCTCGACGACCAGCCTGCTGATTTTCCCGAGCAAGTACGGCAAACCTTGCACAACCTTGAAGCGATCCTGATTGAAGCCGGGTCCGGTTTCAGCCACGTGATCAAGGTCAATGCCTACCTGACCGATCCCGCGCAACTGGAGCCGTTCAACGCCGTGTACCGCGAGTTCCTCGGCCATGCGCCGCCAGCTCGCACCACGGTGTGCGTGGCACTGTGGGGCGTATCGCTGGAGATCGACTGCGTTGCCGAACTGATAACCAGGGAGCCGCAACATGGATGAAGCACAACTGATCGAACAGTTCAACGCGGTGAGCTTTCCGACCCTCGGGCATTTTCTCGAAGAGGGATTTGCCGACCCGCAATTGCGGGCCATGGTGCCCAATGTGAAAGTCGTTGGCCGTGCGTTGACCCTGAAACTGGTGGGCGCCGATGCCATTGCCGTCAACCAGGCCCTGGCGCGGATCAGGCCGGGCGACGTGCTGGTGATCGACACCGGGGGCGACGATCGGCACGCGCCGGTCGGGGCGGTGACGAGCTGCGCGGCACGCTGCGCCGGGGCGGTGGCCATTGTCGTGGACGGCGCGGTGACTGATCTGCTGGAGCTGCGCGAAGCCGGGTTACCGGTGTTCGCCCGTGGCACCAGCCTGTTGACCACCAAGCTGCACGGTCGCGGCGACAGTGCAATCAATCAGCCCATCCACTGCGCCGGGGTGAGGGTGCAACCGGGGGATTGGGTGCTGGCGGACGATAACGGCGTGTTGTTTCTTGACACGGCATCGGCGGTGGCTGTCATCGAGCAGGCGCTGGCTTCGGATCGCGCCGAGCCGCGCCTGCTTGAACGCCTGCGCGCCGGTGAGAAGGTCGCACAGGTCTTGCGCGTCTAGTCCGTCAGCCGTTGTTGCAGGGTTTCGAGAAAGATCGTCTCGGCCCGGCTCATGCGCTGTTCGCGGTTCCACAGCAAATGAATGTCGACATCGGCAATCCCTTCGTGGGGCGGCAGGCGCCAGAGCAATCCGGCGTCGACGTCGGCCGCCACCACGTGCTCGGGCAAACAGCCGATACCGAAGCCGGCGATCACCAATCGCCGGACTTCCTCCAGGCTCGGTGATGAGGCGACGATGCGGCCGCTGAAACCCTGCTGATCGCGGAAAATCGTCAGTGGCGAGAGCATGCCGCCGATCTGGTCGCTGGTGAAACTGACGAAGTTCTCCCGTTGCAAATCCCCTTCGGCGACGTCCTGTTGGCCGAACATCGCATGATGCTTGCCGCAGAAAAACGCATAGCGCTGACGCAGGAACAAGCGCTGCTGCAGGCGTGGCTGCGGGCGCCGATTGAGGCTGAGGCCCAAGGTCGCGGTTTTTTCCTGGAGGGCGCTGACGATGTCGGAGCTGCGCATCACATCGACTTCCAGATCCACTCGCGGGTATTGGCGATGGAAGTCGGCGAGGAAGTCATCAAAGCGTTCGGAGAAGATCCGGCTGATGATCAGCAAGCGCACTTTGCCGATCACTTCGTCGGCCGGTTGTTCCAGCACGCTGCTGACCTGGGACATTTGCCCGTAGATCTCCCCGGCCAGGGCGAAGATCTGCTCGCCGACTTCGGTCAGGGCAAAGCGTGGCCCGCGGCGGGCAATCAACTGGCGGCCCAGTTGTTCTTCCAGGCGCTTGAGGGCCTGGCTCACGGCCGGTTGCGTCAGGTGCAGGCGGGCGGCGGCGCGGCTGATGCTCAGCTCCTGGCCAATCACCCGAAAGGTGCGCAGCAGGTTCCAGTCCAGACGGTCATTGAGCAGGCGTTGCATAGGCGGTCAGCAGTCAGGAAAAGGTTGATAGAGAAAGTCGACGGCCTGCACACGTCGTGCGCAAGCCATGGAAATTCTACATCGCCGGATCGGCGTCATGCGTAGGCGAGGGCTTTTTCTTCCAGCAGCTCCTCATACAAGGCCGCCCATTTGCGGCCCATTTCGTCCGCGGTAAACAGATTTTGATAGCGGGCCTGCGCCTTCTCGCCCATTTGTGCTGCCAGCAGCGGGTTTTCCCAAAGCGTGCGCATCGCCTCGCGGAACGCCAATGGATTGCTCGGCGGCACCACCAGCCCGGTCTCGTTGTGGATGTTGATGTAACTGGTGCCCGTGCCAATCTCACTGGAGATCATCGGTTTGCCATACATCGCGCCCTCCAGCAGAGAAATGCCAAAGGCTTCGGAGCGCAGGTGTGACGGGAACACCACCGCATAACTCAGCTCGAGCAGGGCGACCTTGTCTTCGTCACCGAGGAAGCCGAGGAAGTGCAGGTTCTGCAGGCCCAGCGCCCTGGCCTGGGCATGCAGTTCTGCTTCCAGCGGGCCGGCGCCGACTATTACCACGGGATAGTTCAGCCCCTGCATCGCTTCGAGCAGGATGTGCAGCCCTTTGTAATAGCGCATCACCCCGACGAACAGGAAGAACTTGTCCCCCAGCTTCTGGCGCCAGCGCTCGGTCCGTGCCGCGTCGTGCTTCGGATAACCCGACTTGTCCAGGCCGTAGGTAATGACCCGGGTCTTGTCCCGGTAGTCCTTGAGCACATCGCTGGTGTGAAAGTAGTTGGGGGACGCCACGGCGATTCGATCCGCGCTGTCCAGGAACCGGCGCATCAATGGACGGTACAGTTTGAGCAGATGACGCTGGCGAATGATGTCGGAGTGGTAACTCACCACGCAGGGTTTTTTGCTGGCACTGACAAAGTGCACCAGGTCCATGAAGGGCCAGGGGAAGTGGTAGTTGACCACGTCGGCCTCAGCCGCGAGCTCACGAAACTGCTTGAACACGCTGTAGGAAAAACCCGTGGAGGCGAGTTGAAAGTCCATCCTGGCCTGTCGCACCTGGTGCTCGCGGATCTGCAACACGTCCGGCGCCGGGTTATTGCTCAGGGTCAGTACCGTGCTGTCGACACCATGGCGCGCACCGCTTTCGCTCATCTGGAAAATGACTTGCTCGATGCCACCCATGGAGTCGGGCAAGTAGGTTTTGTAAAAGTGCAGAACGCGCATATCAGTTCTCCATAGCCTGGCGGTAGGCGCGGGCAGTCACCGTCGCGCAACGCTCCCAGGAAAAAAGCTTCGTCCTTTGCAAACCCGCCTCGCGACAGGCCTGCCAGTGCGCCGGGTCGTCGATCAATCGCTGCATGGCATCGCGCAACGTGTCCGGATCGTGGGTTTCGATATAGTTGCCGGCATCGCCAGCCACTTCCGGCATCGCCGATTCGCCCGTCAGAATCACCGGGGTGCCACTCGCCATGGCTTCCAGCACCGGCAGGCCGAACCCTTCGTACAACGAGGGGAAGACCAGTGCCCGGGCACCGGCCAGCAGCTGCGCCAGATCCTCATCGGGCAGGTACCCCAGAAGGCACACATGACCTGAGGCGAGGGCCGAACGTAGTTCGTCGTTGAACTGCTCACGCTGCCAGCCGGCCATGCCAGCGATCAGCAACGGAAAACGCTGGCGCACGGTTTCCGGCAGTCGGGCATGGGCACGCAGGGCCAGGGTCAGGTTCTTGCGCGGCTCCAGGGTGCCGACGCAGAGAAAATACTCCCGCGTTTCGACGCCATGGCTTTTGAGTACGGCGTCGATAGCCTCGGGGGAGCGCGGGTGAAAACGCGCGGCTACACCGAGAGGGGCGACGACAAAACGCTCGGCCGGTAACCCGAAATGTGCCTGGGCTTCGCCAGCAATGAACTGCGAGTCGGTAAGAATCAGGCTTGCCTGTCGCACGCCGTCGGCCACGCGCCGTTCGATTTCTCGCAAGCGCGCCGGTGGCTGCGTTTCGGGATAGTGCAGGTGAGTCAGGTCATGCAGGGTGATGACGGTCGGGCCATCGAATGACAACGGCCACAAACTCGGTTCGTGGTAGAGGTCGATGGCTTGCGCGCGACCTTGATCGAAGCGTTTCTGCTCCAGCCACCGTCGGGCCTGATAGGCACCCGGAATCTGCCGCAGCAATGGTGTCAGTCGGGAATAACCGGGCATGGCCGCTTCAGGCAGCACAGTACTCCAGCCCCAGCCATGAAACAGCGCCAGTTCAATATCCGGTTCACCTGCCAGGGCGTTCGCAAGTTCAGCGACGTAGTGGCCGATGCCGGTTCGCGGTGCCTGGAGAATCCGGGCGTTAAGGGCAATGCGCATGTTGCCTCTCTTGTATGAGCGGCACGTCCGAGAGATTGCGCAGTGTGCGTTCGGCCAATTGCGCACTGGCTTCACGCCAGCCGATCCAGCGCCAATCCGCGACGTCGCGAGTGGCCGGGAATTGACCGCTGTTCTCGAAACGAATGACCAGATCAGCCAGGCTTTGTGGCTCGGCCAGATCGAAGTACGCCATGAACTCACCGCCGATTTCGCGAAAGACCGCAATGTCACTGCCCATGGCCGGCAGTCCACGCTGCATGGCTTCTACCAGCGGCAGGCCGAAGCCTTCCACAAAAGACGGAAACACCAGTGAGCTGGCGTGGGTGTAGGCATGTTCGAGGCTGGTATCGCTCAGGTCATTGAACATGAACAGTCGTTGGTTCAGCTGCGGGTGATTACGGACCCGGGCCAGCAGTGCATCGCATTTCCAGCCGACGCGCCCGGCAATGCACAGCCGGGCATTGGAGCCTGCCGCCCAGACCCGCTCGAAGGCGTCCAGCAGGTAGTCGTGGTTTTTGCGCGGCTCGATGGTACTGACCATCAAAAACACCGGTTCTGGCGTTTTGAAAATGCGCGTCAGGCGGGGCTCGGCGTCGGCTGTGGCTTCGCTCAGATCCAGTTCGGAGCCGAGGTGGAAATAGTCGAACCACAATTCACTGGTCTTGGCAGGACCCAGGCGGCGCTGCAATTCCTCACGCACCTGGTCACGCACAGTGGCGGAAATGGCCACGTAGCCATCAGCGGTTTGAGTGATCCAGTCGAACCACTCGTTGAATACCTGCACCAGCCGTGTGTCGTAGAACTGTGGGTGAGTCAGGGGAATCAAATCGTAGATCACTGAAACAATGCCCACGCCTTGACGTTTGAGCTGTTCGGCAAACGGGAAAAAGTCGGTGTGCCAGGACGAATCCAGCAACACCAGTTGATCTCCCGGTTGGTGCTGCAGCGGCGTGCAACGTTTGGGCAATTGATACCGGTTGATGCCCTCGATCACACGCAGTGGAAGGCCGAAGCAGGTAACCGCGGTCACCCGGTAAGCCACGTGCAGCAGGCGCTTGATCACCCGCGAGTTGCTTCGGTTGTGCAGGCGCTGATGCAGTTGCCAGAAGCGGTGAGCCAAGCGCCCAAGTCGTCCGCCAAAGATCATCAAGGCATCGAAAAACGGAATGTTCAGCGCGCCGAGTTTCAGTACCCGATAGAGTTTGCCGTTAAGCAACACAACCGGGATGCATTCAACGCCGTCGACAGACTCCGGTAGCTGATTGACGACGTTGCGCACCACTCGCTGAATGCCCGAATTGACCTTGGGGTGCTGGAATACGTGCGTGCACTCCACCAAAAGACGCGTCATGGCGTGATCTCCGGAGTGACCGGCGCGCCCGAGCGCGTGACAGTGGTCTTCGCGGCCAGCCACGAGCAGCCGACAAAATCTTCGTGCCGGTTGTTGATCACATGGAACACCAACCCGTAATCGCGCCACTCGAAGTTGCGGTCCAGGTGCGAATCCAGGCGTGACAAGCTCAACGCCACGGAATAGTTACCCTTGCCCAACCCCATGACGAAAGCAAAGCGATAGGTCACGCGCTCGCCAGCTTGCAGATCGGTCAGCGCCTGATCCAGGCGATGGGTGTTGATGCCGTACATGGCCTGGCCCAGGCGATCCTTGATCATGAAGCCCAGTACCAGCCGTTCGATGTCCTGGCGAACCTCGACATTCACCTCCAGCACGACCGGCTGGCCGACTTCGGCGGCGTCGATGGGGCGTTCATGTTTGTCGAGCAAGCGCACGGTCAGAATCCTGGCTTCACCCGTACCCGAAATGGTACTGACCTGGCCGCCAGCGAGGGCTTCCTGGCGCACGGTCTGTCCTTCACGCTCGGCGAGCAGGGCGTTGTAGTAATCCATGACGGCTTCGGGTGTGTCGTGCATGGCCATGTGGCCGTTTTCCAGGAGGATCGCCGAGTCGCAGATCGACTGAATCGCCCCTCGGTCATGGGAGACGATCAGCAGCGTGGTACCGGCTTTGCGAAAGCTGCGGATGCGGTCGAAACTTTTGTGCTGAAAGTAGGCGTCGCCCACCGACAGTGCTTCGTCGACGATCAATATGTCCGGGCGCCGCGCGGTGGCCACGCTGAACGCCAGACGCATTTGCATACCGCTGGAATAGGTGCGCACCGGGTGGTCGATGGCGTCGCCTATTTCCGCGAAACGTTCGATTTCCGGCATCAACGCTTCTATCTCTTCGACCTGCATACCCAGCAGTTGCCCGGCCATGACCGCATTCTGCCGACCGGTAAAGTCCGCATGAAAACCCATGCCCAATTCCAGCAGGGCGGCGACGCGGCCTTCGAGCTCAATAGTGCCGCAGGTGGGTTGGGTGGTGCCGGTGATCATCTTCAACAAGGTGCTCTTGCCGGCACCGTTGATCCCGACGATACCCACCGATTCTCCGGGGGCAATCTGGAAGGTCACGTCCTGTAGCACCCAGTGCTGACGATGGCGGATCGGCGAGAACGGGACCAGCCATTCAACCAGTCGACTCCAGCGTGTAGGGTATTGTTTATAGGCCTTGCCCAGGCCGGTGACGCGTATGTGCCCCATCAGAGTTCATCCACCATTTCACCGACCCTCTGGCGAAACAGCCGCAGCCCGAAGGCGAAGAGCAATACGCTGGCGACCATGATCGGCAGCAGCGAACTCCAGACGGGCCATTGGCCGTACAGGAAGATGTTCTGGTAGCTGGTGATCAGGTTGGTCAGGGGATTGAGTTGCAACAAGCGCTGCACCCAATCGGGCAGGATGCTCATCGGGTAAACGATTGGCGTCAACCAGAACCAGAACTGCAGACAGATGGCGAAAAATTGCCCGACATCGCGAAAAAACACATTCAATACGCCAAGAATAATCCCCAGCCCGGTACAGAACATCACCTGTAACGCCAGCAGAGGAATGAGCGCCAACAGCGCCAGGCCCGGTAGTCGACCGGTGATCAACAGAAAACCGAGGAACAGGCTGATGATGATTGCGAAGTTGATACCGGCATTCAACAGCACGATCACTGGCAAGCAGATCCGTGGGAAGCTGATTTTCTTTAGCAGGTTGGCGTTATCCAGAAACATGTTCTGGCTGCGCACCGTGATTTCCGCGAACAGGCCCCAGGTCAACAACCCGGCGCAGAGATAGATGCTGTAGGCCATGCCGTCATCTACCCCTGGCAAACGGGCACGCATGATGTGGGAAAAAATCACGGTGTAGACAATGATCATCGACAGCGGATTGAGCACGGTCCACAGGGCACCGAACAACGAATTGCGATAACGAGCCTGAAACTCTCGCTGGACGCTACCGAGGATGAACCCCCGATAGCTGCTCAGCGTGCGGTAAAGGGAAAGCAGCATTCAAACCGTCCGGCCGTATTGATCTTCGAAGCGGACGATGTCGTCCTCTCCCAGGTATTCGCCGCTTTGCACTTCGATGATCACAAGGTCGATCACGCCGGGGTTCTCCAGGCGATGCTTGTGACCGGCGGCAATGAAGGTCGACTCGTTCTTGGCCACCAGGTGAGTGCCGGTGCCGTTGTTGGTGACCTTGGCCATGCCTTCGACCACCACCCAGTGTTCATTGCGATGGTGGTGCATCTGCAACGACAACTTGGCGCCTGGCTTGACCACGATGCGCTTGATCTTGAAGCGCGGGCCTTCCTCGAGCACGGTGTAGGTGCCCCAAGGCCGGCTGACCGTACGGTGCAGGCGATAGGCTTCGTGCTCTTTGTCCTTGAGTTGCCTGGCCACCCGACGCACATCCTGGGCGCGATCGGCGTGGGCCACCAGCACCGCGTCGGCGGTGTCGACGATGATCAGGTTGTCCACGCCCACGGTCGCGACCAGGCGGTTATCGCTCTGGACGAAATTGTTGTGGCTGTCGATGAAAATCGACTCGCCGACGGTGCGGTTGTTCTGTGCGTCCGCCGGTACCAGCGCGGCTACCGCACCCCAGGAGCCGATGTCGCTCCAGTCGAAACGGGCCGGCACGACGACCACCTTGTCGGAGCGCTCCATCAACGCGTAGTCGATGGAAATGTCCATGATCTCGCCAAACAATACCGGTGACAGTTCCTGTTGCACGCTCCCGGCGTTTTCCACCGCAGCGCTGGCGGTCATGCAGGTTTGCGTCTGCTCCAGCAACGTGGGCGCATGAATTTGCAGTTCGGCCAGCAGGGTGGCGACCGAGAAGCAGAACATCCCGGAGTTCCACAGGAAGTTGCCGCTTTCCACGTAATGCGTCGCGGTTTGCAGGTCGGGCTTTTCGACGAAGCGCCGCACGCTGGCAGCGCCTTTGTCGTCCAGCGGTGTGCCGGCCTCAATGTAGCCAAAACCGGTTTCCGGCGCCGTCGGCACCACACCGAAGGTCACCAGGTGACCGCGCCTGGCCAGCGTCACGGCATGCTCGACCGCGTCCTTCAACGCCTCGACATTGACGATCAGATGGTCGGCGGGCATGACCAGCATGATCGCGTCGTCGCCGTGAAGGGCCTGGAGGGAGAGGGCGGCGGCGGCAATCGCCGGCGCCGTATTGCGCCCCGTCGGCTCCAGCAGGAAGTGGCCGCGATGGCGGCCAAGGTGTGCGTCCCGAAAATGATCCTTGCTCTGGAAGTAGTACTCGCGGTTGGTCACCGTGACGATATCGCCCCAGCCGTCGAGCAGCTCGGCGGCACGCCGATAGGTCTTGCCCAGCAGCGACTGGCCGTCAGGCAAGGCCATGAACGGTTTGGGATGGCCTTCACGCGATACCGGCCACAACCTTGTCCCGGCACCGCCGGAGAGAATCACGGGAATCAGCATGGCCTACTCCTTGGCGACGCGTTTCATGTCCGCATCCATCATCATGCGGATCAAGGTGTCCAGGTCTGTCTTGGGTTTCCAGCCCAGCACTCGCTGGGCCTTGGCCGGGTTGCCGAGCAGCACTTCAACTTCGGCCGGGCGGAAGAACGCCGGGTCGATCTTCACGAAATCGCGGTAGTTCAGGCCCACGTGATCGAAGGCGATCCGGCACATCTCGCGCACGGTGGTGGTCACGCCGGTGGCGACCACGAAGTCGTCGGGTTTGTCCTGTTGCAGCATCAGCCACATGGCTTCGACGTAGTCCCCGGCAAAACCCCAGTCGCGCTTGGCGTCGATGTTGCCCAGGCGCAGTTCCTGCTGCTTGCCCTGCTTGATGCGGGCGGCGGCGTCGGTGACTTTGCGTGTCACGAACTCAATGCCGCGCAACGGTGATTCATGGTTGAACAGAATGCCGCTGCTGGCGTGCAGGTTGAAGCTTTCTCGATAGTTCACGGTGATCCAGTGGCCATACAGCTTGGCCACGCCATAAGGGCTGCGCGGATAGAACGGCGTGTTCTCGTCCTGCTGCTCGGCCTGGATCAGGCCGAACATTTCGCTGGTGGATGCCTGGTAGAAACGCGTGTGCGGACTGAACTGGCGGATCGCTTCGAGCAGGTGGGTAACGCCCAGGCCGTCGACGATGCCGGTGGTCACCGGTTGATCCCAGGAGGCCGCGACAAAGCTTTGCGCGGCGAGATTGTAGACCTCGTCCGGCGCCGACTTGATCACCGCGCGCTGCACTGAACAGGCATCGGCCATGTCGCCGTCCAGGTAGACGATGTCCGCCTCGACGCCCATCTCGCGCAGGCGCCAGCGTGAGTCGCTGCTGCGACGCGCGACCAGGCCGTGGACTTTGTAACCCTTGTCGAGCAGCAGTTTGGCCAGATACGCGCCATCCTGGCCGGTGATCCCCGTGATCAATGCACTTTTAGTCATTCTTGTCGTACTCGCTTCTCCCAGTCGGACAGGATCGCCCGCAGGGATTGTTGTGTTGTGATTTCAGACTTCCATCCGGTGGTTTGGGCCAGCCTGGCTGGGCTGCCACACACCCGACGCTGATCCGCGCGGCGAAGTCGCGCAGGGTCCTGGACCAGTTGCAGATCGACCTGGGCAAGATCTGCCAGTTGTTCGATCAAACTGCGAATGCTCTGCTCGCGCCCCGAGCAAATGTTGTAGACCTGCCCCGGCGTGCCTTTGTCCAGCAAGGCCAGGTAGGCCGAGACCACGTCCCCGACATCGAGGAAATCGCGCGTGACGTCGACGTCCCCGACCTCCAGTCGTGGTGCCTGCAGGCCTTGTTTGATCCGGCAGATCTGACGCGCGGCGCCGGCGATGACGAAGCTGTCTTTCTGCCCGCTGCCGATATGGTTGAACGGGCGGGCGACCAGTACCGGCCAGCCTTCGCTCAGGCCCCACTGCAAACTCAGGAACTCTGCCGACAGTTTGCTCACGGCATAGGGATTGCGCGGGCAGGGTGGTTGCAATTCAGTGATGGGCAGATGCTCTTGCGCGACCTGGCCATAGACATCGCCGGAGCTGACGTACAAAAACGTGCCGCTGAAGCCGCGTGCCTTGAGGGCTTGCAGCAGGTTCAGGGTGCCCAGCAGATTGATATTCAGGGTAGCGGCCGGATCACGAAAAGCCTGCGGGACGAACGTCTGGCCGGCCAGGTGAATCACCGCATCTGGCATGACCGGCCACAAGCCTTCGAGGCTATCCGGCGCGGCAAGATCGTATCGCCCGGGAACAGGCAACAGTTCCCATTCCGAGGCGTCAGCTTGCAAACGCGATTGGATGTGTTGTCCTACGAATCCACTCAGACCCGTGACAAACAGACGTTTTTTCAAACAGCGGCCCCTTGGTCATACATTTCATCCAGTTCCCACAGGCTTTATGGAAAGTTTCATGAGTCAAAAGGATGGCTCGAAAGACGGCTGAAATGTTTGTTGTAGTTGTTTGGTAGCCAATCTGTGCCATTTGCTCGGTAATTTCAACAAGTCCAATCGTGACCGGTCAGTTCTCCTCAGCGTAGCCTGATTTATTCTCGTCGGACGGTTCACGAACCCTCGATGGATGTGTTTAGAATGCCCCTCGTCACGATTACCCGGGGTTCGTGTGGATTGCTCCGAGACTCCGCGAATCTGTCCTTTAAAACAAGAACGTAGACGGGCAAAAAGACGATGGACGAGGACTGGCGCATGCCCACTCGATCCATGGCTTTACCGTCACAGAGTGAGGCTGTCGGGATGGCGGTTTCATCGTGGGATGCCATGAATTTCATTCTTTACTCGGATATCAACGACGGCTCCATCAGCCAGAGCCTCGGTCGTCCCGAATACAGTTATTACTTCGTGCTCAAGGCCTATCGCCCTGTGCTCGAAAGCCTTGGGCGAGTGCATGTGGTGTCCTCCACCGCCGAGGTCGATCCGCTCTACAAACAATTGTTGGCCGCTGGCGAAGACAGTCTGTTCCTGTCGTTTACGCCGCCGCAGAAAACCCCGAACGACCTTGAGTGCCCGACGATCTGTGTGGTGGCCTGGGAGTTTGATTCGATTCCCGATGAACAATGGGATAACGACCCGCGCCAGGACTGGACGCAAATGCTGGCGCGGCAGGGGCGGGTGATCACACTCTCCAGCCATACCGCCCGGGCCATTCGTCGGGCCATGGGTGAAGACTTTCCCGTGCTGGTGTTGCCGACGCCGTTGTGGGAAAGCTTCGCCGACATCCGGAGTCGCCAGACCGGCGTCCCGATCAGCACCGGCTCGACCCTGGACATCAAGGGTTGCATCTTCGATACACGCACACTCGGACTGAGCGCTGATGCACTGATTCCCGTCGTGCCGACCGCCGAGGAACTGGCGGCGCTCGAGGCCGAGCTGGAGGCATTGAAGCCACCGCCGCTGACGCTCAAGCGCCGCTTGGTGATTGCTCGCCATTACCTACACATGTGGCGCCTGGACAAAGGCAAATCGCTGCCGGTCCCGGTGCATCGCACTCATTTTCTAAGCCAGTGGTATTGGGAAGGGATTCGTGACTTGTTGTCGGAAGCCGCCCATGAGCGTCTTGCTGACTGGTTGCCGTCCATCGCCGGCCCGCAGACGATCGCAATGCCCGAGCCGGAACCGCGACAGTGGCCGGACACCACCGCCCAAGTCGAAACACAGGTTGACGGTGTGGTGTACGTCACCGTGTTCAACCCGCGTGACGGTCGCAAGAACTGGCATCAACTGATCACCGCATTCTGCTGGGCGTTCCGCGAAACGCCTGACGCGACGCTGGTGCTGAAGATTACCCAAAGCGATCTGTCGTCCTACCACGATGAACTGATGACGTTGCTTGCGCAGCTGTCCCCGTTCGCCTGTCGGGTGGTGGTCATGCACGGCTACCTGGACGACCCGCAATATGCCCGGCTGTACGAAGCTGCCAGTTACTACGTCAATGCCTCGCGCTGCGAGGGGCTGTGCCTGCCGTTGATGGAGTTCATGGCCAGCGGTAAACCGGTGATTGCCCCGGATCACACGGCCATGGAGGACTACATCGATGAGCGCGTGGCGTTTGTGGTCAAGTCCAGCGAAGAGCTGACCATCTGGCCGCAGGACACTCGCATCATTTACCGCACCCTGCGTTATCGGCCGGATTGGGGTTCGCTGAAAACCGCTTACGAAAACAGCTACCGTCTGGCCAAGGAGCAACCGCTGGAGTATCAGCGCATGTCCCTCGCCGCCGTCGAACGCATGCACGGTTACTGCGCTTTCGACCCGGTGCAGAAGCGCATGGCGGATTTTTTCGGGCTGGCGCCACAGGCTTTGCCGACAGCAACCGTGACGGATAACGCCTCATGCTGATCATCATTCATTCGGAAACCAACCAGTACACCATTGCCCAGAACCTTGGCCGCTCGGAGTACAGCTATTACTTCGTGCTCAAGGAGTACCGCCCCGTGCTGGAGCGGCTGGGGCGAGTGGTAGAGGTCAGCGACCCGCAGGTCGAAGTCGATGCCTTGTACAAGGATTGTTTATCCCGTGGTGAAGCGTGCGTGTTCCTGTCGTTCTCACCGCCTCATCGTACGCCGGTCAATTTCACCTGCCCGACGCTGCCGGTGTTCGCGTGGGAATTCAGCACCATCCCCAACGAACCCTTTGCCGGAGACCCGCTCAACGACTGGCGCACGGTGTTGCGGGCAGCGGGTGCGGCGATTACACATTCCAGTTACACCGTGAATGCGGTGCGCGATGCGATGGGCGCCGACTTTCCGATCATCGCGGTACCAGCCCCTGTATGGGACCGTTTTTCCGAGCGCGGCGTCCACTTGCAACGTCAGCCCTTGGCCAATCAGGTGCGGTTGACGCTCAAGGGGTTGTTGGCAGACAGCCGTGAACTCGACTTGCGAGCCTTCGGCCCCGTGGCAACCCGCGAAGGCGTGGGGATTGATTTCGAGGCCCCGGCGAGTGAACACGAGTTGGTTCTCGATGGCGTTATTTACACCTCGGTGTTCAACCCCGGTGATGGACGCAAGAATTGGGAAGACATGCTCAGTGCCTTTTGCGTGACGTTTCGCGAGGTGGAGGACGCAACGCTGGTGCTCAAATTGACGCACCACGATGCCGAAGAAGCGCTGACTGACATCCTTCACCACTTGTACAAAAACCAGTCTTACCGCTGCCGGGTCGTGCTGATTTACGGTTATCTGGCTGACGCGGACTATGAGCAACTGGTGCAAGCCACGAGTTACGTGGTCAACACGTCCTACGGCGAAGGCCAATGTCTTCCGCTGATGGAGTTCATGTCCTGTGGCAAACCGGCGGTGGCGCCACGAACTACGGCGATGATCGATTATCTGGATGCCGATAATGCATTCCTGATTGACTCCACCGACGAGCTGACGGCCTGGCCACATGATCCGCGCAGGGCGTTTCGTACCTTGCGCTACGTCACCAATTGGGCGTCTTTGTGCAGGGCTTACCAATCAAGCTATGACGTGGCCAAGGGTGATCCCGAGCGTTATGCACAGATGTCCGTGCACGCAGTGACCAGCCTCAGGAAATTCTGCAGCCAGGCCACTGCCGAGCAGCGGCTTGCCGTTTTTTTTGAGCGTCTGTTCGAGAACCGTGCCGTGGAAACCCCTGAGGCATGATTCGCGCATTGGTCAGACGTTTCTTTCCAGAGACGAAACCCGAGCCCCAGCCCGCGCCGTTGCCGGTCGAGCAATCCCGCGTGTCACCAAGAGATGTGGGCTTGCACGATGCAATGCATGACGGGTGGTTTTCAGGCGACAGCGGCGAATTGCTCAAGGGCTTTGCCATCACTGCCGACGACACCTTGCTGGATGTCGGTTGCGGCGAAGGCGTGGCCACCTTGTTCGCGGTCCGCCAGGGCGCTTCGGTGATCTTCACCGACAGTGAGCACGACAAGGTCCGCGAGCTTGCCCGGCAAGTGGCCGCGCAATCGGACAAACCGAACCTGGGACTGGTCAGCAACAGTTTGCCGCTGCCCTTGGCCGGTGGCTGCGCCAGTAAAGTCGTGTGCATGGAAGTGCTCGAACACATCGATCAGCCAGAGCCTTTCATGGCCGAACTGGTGCGCATGGGCCGCCCCGGTGCGTTGTACCTGCTGAGCGTGCCGTCCCCGGTGGGCGAGCATTTGCAGAAGGGCATCGCCCCGGCCAGCTATTTTCAATCGCCCAATCACGTGCAGATTTTCAGCGCCGAGCGATTCGCCGCCCTGGTGGAAGACGCGGGCCTGGTCATCGAGCATCGCCAGGCCACTGGTTTTTTCTGGGTCATGGGCATGATCTTTTTCTGGGCCAGCGAGCGGGCCGCCGGGCGTGATTTGGGTGGTGCGGTTCGCGACCGGATCCAGGCGCCGTATCCGCCGCTGATGGAGAGCTGGGCGAAAACCTGGCAGGACTTGTTGGCCCAGCCGGACGGCTTGGCGATCAAGCAGATGCTCGACCGGTTCATGCCCAAGAGCCAGGTGATCATTGCCCGCAAACCTCATGTCCAGGAGGGCGCATGAGCAACGAAAAACGGATCATGGACATCGAGTTGTTGCGCGGCATTGCGGTGCTTGGCGTGCTGTTTCATCACCTGCAGGACAGCCTGTTCGCGGCGGCTGTGCCGTTGTTGCAGAGCATCACGCCGTACGGCCAGCCGTGGTGGGGCGTGGATCTGTTTTTCGCGATCTCGGGCTTCGTCATTGCCCGCAGCCTGATCCCGGCCATGCGCCGCTGCACAACGCGCCGGGAATATTGGCAGCAGACGCGCAACTTCTGGTTACGCCGGGCCTTTCGTTTGCTGCCGTCGGCCTGGTTATGGCTGGCCCTGATGTTACTGGCGTGCCTTTTTCTCAACCGCTCCGGCGCGTTCGGCACGCTGCACGCAAACATTCAGGCGACCCTGGCCGGCGTCGCGCAGTACGCCAATTTCCGCTTTGCCGACAGTTTCTATCGCTATGAGTACGGCACCAGCTTCGTGTACTGGAGCCTGGCGCTGGAAGAGCAGTTCTACCTGCTGTTTCCGCTGATGATCGTGCTGTTTCGCAAACACCTGGTCTGGGCGTTGCTGGCGTTGGTGGCGCTGCAATTGTTCACCCTGCGCACGCCGATCCTGATGGTGGTGCGCACCGACGCGCTGGCCCTTGGCGTGCTGTTGGCGATGTGGAGTACGCAACCGTCGTACCTGCGCTGGGAACCAACATGCTTGCGTCGTCCATGGGCGGGTGTTGCCGCACTGGTCGCGGTGGCGCTGCTGCTCAGCTTCATGGCAACGGATCGTTTCACCTTCACTTCTTACCGGATCGGCGTGATTGCGGTGCTGTGCGCGGTGCTCGTCTGGATCGCGTCCTACAACCGCGATTACCTGTTGCCGCGCGGCATGTTCAAGAACCTGATGACGTGGGTCGGCAGCCGTTCCTACGGGATTTACCTGATCCATATCCCGGCCTACTTGCTGGTCCGCGAATTCATTTTCCGTTTACAGGCTGCCGGGCTGCCCAGTCCGGCTGGCCATCCGATTCTGATGTTGCTGATGGCTGGCGGCCTGATCGTGCTGCTGAGCGAACTCAACTATCGCTACATCGAAATGCCCATGCGCAACCGCGGCGCCTCGCTGGTCAAGCGCCTGGGCACCTCCCGAACAGCCGTCTCATCCTCTGGAGCCACCTCATGCTGAGCCTTTTGAAGAAACTCACGGCGGGCACGCCCGCGCCTGTGCAGCCAGAGACACCGCCCGTGGCGCCAGTGGCGGAGAAGGTCGATCCCTATATGCTCGGCCTGCACGACGCGATGCTCAGTGGCTGGTTCAATCAGCAGACGGGCGAGCTGTTCACCGGCTTTCCGGTGACCCCCGAGGACACACTGCTGGATGTGGGCTGTGGCGACGGCGGCAACGTGCATTTCTGCGGGATGCGCGGGGCGAAGATCATCATCGCCGATATCGACGCGGCCAAGGTCGAAGCGACCCGCCAGCGCCTGGGCGATACACCGGCCCGCGACGTCGAATGCCATGTCACCGACTGCAACCCGCTGCCGATTGCCGACGCGACCGCCACGCGGGTGGTGTCGACCGAGGTCATCGAGCACGTGGACGATCCGGCGCAGTTTCTCGCTGAACTGGTGCGCGTCGGTAAACCGGGCGCGCTGTACCTGCTGAGCGTCCCGCATCCAAGCTCTGAAGACCTGCAGAAAGACATCGCGGCGGCCGAGTATTTCCAGAAGCCCAACCACATTCGCATCATCAGCGAAGAGCAGTTCAAGGCCATGGTCAGCGATGCCGGCCTGGAAGTGATCAGCCACAGCCAGTACGGATTCTACTGGTCGATGTGGATGTTGTTGTTCTGGGAAGCCAAGGTCGATTTCAGCAACCCGGACCATCCGTTGCTCAACCACTGGGCGGATACCTGGCAGGCGATCCTGGCTTCGCCACGGGGCGCACAGATCAAGCAGGCGCTGGATGCCGTGGTGGCGAAGAGCCAGGTGATCATTGCGCGCAAACCCTGATTAGCCAACTGTGGGAGTGACGGTCTGCAACAGACCGTCCGGCACCGCCATGGGCGCCGTCCCGCAGCATTGCATCGAGCCAGATCAGCAAAATCCGCCAGGCTGCGAGGGCAAGCAAATCCCGCCAAAAGCGGCCGGGTGAACAGTCTCCATAAATGGGGCATTTCACCCACCCCAACGGGCGGTTACCACCAGATTTGAGGAAAATTCCCCCCTCACCCTTTCTCTCGTTTGAAATATTAAGAAATATCCTCTTCATTAATCTGAGCTTTTTCTTCGCCCTGGGGTAATGGCTCATTTGTTGCAGCCCCTCTGGAGCCCGCAACATCTGTCGTCCCGGGCATCATGGAGACGAGGGGGCTTGTCGGACTCGGCATGACGCGAGGGGTAAAAAAATGATACGCGCGACGCCAGCATGCGGCTCCATCGCCTCTGATGAGGAGCTTCTTATGAATTCCATGATCAAGATTGGCATTGTTGACGATCACCCGCTGTTAAGGGATGGAGTCACAATGGCGCTGAAGAAAATAGCTGACTTTGAGGTGGTCGAGCAGGGCGGGTCTGCCGATGATGCCCTGGAAATTGCCGCTCGTTTTACCCCGAATGTTTTGCTGATGGATGTAAATATGCCGGGCGATAGCTTTGCTGCCGTGCGAGCGATCTCGGCTTCTTCGCCGGCCGTTAAAATTTTGATGCTGACGGTATCCGAGTCCATCGAAGACGCCTATTCCGCCCTCGAAGCGGGCGCGCAGGGGTATGCGTTGAAAGGCATAAGCGGTCCTGAGCTGGTACAAGCCATCAGAAATGTTGCCGGGGGTGAAACCTTCATTACAACCAAACTGGCCGGCAAGCTGTTAAGCAATATCAGGAAGCACGCGGGGGACAAGCAAAAAATCGAGCTGACCCATCGCGAAGAACAGGTTATCCGGGAGGTATCGAAGGGCCTGACTAACCGCGAAGTTGCCATCAAGCTCGAGCTCTGCGAGAAGACCATCAAGCACTACATGACGAATGTCATGTACAAGCTGCACGTTCGTAACCGCACGCAGGCGGTCGCAGCAGTGCTACGGCATTGGGAAGGTGACCATATATCCAGCCTGTGTGGTGCTCTTCAACGCCGCGACTTGAATGACAGCGGACGCTGAGTAGCGAGCCATAAGCGCTTGCGATGGCTTGAGCACAACGATCATTCGGGTCCAGATCAGATTTTGAACTGCGCCCTGGCTTTGGTTCCGGCATGGGGCGCCGATTCAATGATGAATACGCCGCCGAGGGATTCGACGCGATAGCGCATGCCGACAAGGCCCAGACGAGTTCTACCTCGGCCTGGCACACTCGGTTTCTCGCTTGAAATACCCACTCCCGCGTCCTCGACTTGTACTTCCAGTAGCCCTTCGGTATGAGAGGCGCTGAGTTTTTGGCCTTTTCCTCCTGCGTGAATATAGGCATTGTTCAACGCTTCCTGGGCGAAGCGGTAAATGCCAATTTTAAGCGCGATCGGTATGTCGTCCGGAAGAGTGTCCAGCGCCAGATCAACGCGCGTCTCGGTTCGCTCTTCGTGCCGCTCGGCAAGCAATACCAGCGCATCGTGCAGGGTCAGGTCATTGACTTCCGGAAGTGCCAGGCCGAGTGATATTTCCCGCACTTCGTTTAAAGCATCTTCACCGGCACGCTTGATCATTTCGAGGGCTTCTGCATCGGCCCCTCCTTGCGAATCTGCGAGCTCCTCAAGGCGCAGCAGAATCAGTGACAACAGCTGGGCAGGACCATCATGAAGATCCGCCCCGATCCGGCGCAGGGTGAGTTCATTGATTCTGGAGAATTCGCGATTGGCTTTAGTGACTTTGCGCTGAAGGGCCGCATTGTTTGAGTGCAACCTGGCTTGTTCATTCATTCGCCATTTAAGGGCTGCCTCATGCTGTTTTATTATCTTGTCGCCACGCCGAACGATAAAAAACAACAGCAAAATCATAGCCGTCGTTGCCGCGCCAACAATTGCCCATACTTTCTTGCGAACGTTATTGATTTCGCGCTGTAACGCTTCCGCGGTTTCGTAGAACTCGCCCACCGCAATAATCTTTCCAGTCCCCGCTTCGCGCAATGGAGCAAAAATTTCATAGAGCGGAATATTCAGGCTTCGCTCAAAGGCATCCTCAATATCATCCACCGTATTACCTTCAAAATCATTGTCCAACTCTGTATAGATCTTGCCCGCCAAGGCCTGTGAGATCTCTTCTGTCGGGAAGGTTTTCTGGACTGTGGATTTATCGGTGCTGTAGACAATCGTGCCGTCTGGAAGCCAGATTTTCACCGAGAGGACGTGTGTACTGAGCGAGGTGCTGGACAGCAAATGATCGATGGTCTGAATCGTTTCATCGGGGAGTCCCTTTGCAGTGGTTAATCCCTGGACGAATGGTTCGAGAAAGTTCTGCATGTAACGCGCGCCCGTCTCTGCCGCCGTTTGCAGCGTCGCCTCTTCGATGCTCTGGCTGACGAGGTTTCCAACGAACGTCATGGTCAGGCCCAGAATGATTGTGGCGCAGATTACGAACTGGGTTGAGCGGCTTAAATGGCGCAGTTTCGCACTGGCGCCCTGTCTCCCTGGCAGTGCGCCACTGGACTTTTGGTCAGTGTCTGATTCGACCAAGGTCTGATCCGTTTCGTTGACCAAAGTCTCGGAATTTGACTGGGCTTTCGTCTCTGTACACATCCGGGTGGCACCTCAATACTCAATTTTAAAGGCGTGCAATGCGGGCGTTTGAGGTTAAAGGCGGGAGGCGCGATGAGTATTTTAAAAAGATTCTCAATCAGTCTGGATAATCGCTATTTCCGGCAACAACAGCCGGGGGCCATGACCAATAGTGTGGCTTTTAATGATTTCCTGACGCCTCCACCAGACATGTGGAACCACGCTCCAATACATACTAGTCAATTCGTAGTCGATACCGGTTTTCTCATGGATAAAAGGCTTGTTGACGAAGCCGCATGGACGCAGAACCGTGCCATCACCCCTCGAGATGTCCCGGACCATGGCGATCTTCGCGAGCCTGTTCCGGCCAATGACTCTGATCGCTGGATGTGTGGCATCTGTGACAAGCCCCCTATGCCTGAGAGCGCTTCATGAACAGATGCATAGAGCCCCGATACGTGACGGGGCCTTTAGCAAGTTGCACCTTCTGTTCAATCCGCGCTCATGGGCCGTCGCCTCCTTGAGGCGCAATACCCGCCTGTAGATACGGTTGTCATGGGGAATTGATCCTCAGTCGAGCACTGCTGATTGCACGCAATTTGGCAAGGGTTCGGTGCGCCCGTAGTACCAGGTTCCGACGTTCAACTTTCGATTTTCATCTATGGGGTTCAGCACTAAACCACGCGTTTGCAGCCGGGTTTTATGCGCGTGGTTTCCTGATTGGTTAAGCATCGAGGAAACAGCCATGGCCAGCTTCATCAAGTCCGATCTTGAATTCATTCTCGAACAAATTTTCATCGCGGAACGGCATGCATCAGGCGCGAGTCTGGCTGACTTGCTGCAGAACGTAGAAGTACCCTTCGGCCTGCGCACCGTCTCCGGCATCGACAACAACCTGGCCAATCCCCAGTTCGGTGCCGCCGACAATTTCTTTCCGCGCATGACGACGCCGGTGTTCAATACCGCGCAGGTTCAGCCGGTCGGTTTCTTCGGTCCTACCGATCCTGGCGGTACCACGCCGACCTCCTATCAGCAAACCAGCGGTTTTGTCTTCGATTCGCAGCCGCGCACCATCAGCAACCTGATCGTCGACCAGACCCCCAACAATCCGGCGGCGGTCGCGGCCGCAGCGGCCAATCCGGATTCGCAGCTCGTCACCAGCCCTGGTCTGGATGGCCTGTTCGGCACCGCTGACGATGTCTCCGTCTTCCAGATCCCCAACATCACGCCGGACGCGGGCCTGACCGTGCCGTTCAACCAGTGGATGACTTTCTTTGGCCAGTTCTTCGACCATGGCCTGGACCTCGTCACCAAGGGCGGTAGCGGCACAGTCTTCATTCCGTTGCAGCCCGACGATCCGCTTTTCGTGCCGGGCAGCCCGACCAACTTCATGGTGCTGACGCGCGCCACCAATCTGCCCGGTGCAGACGGCATCCTCGGCACCGCCGATGACATCCACGAGCAGAGCAACACTACCTCACCCTTTGTCGACCAGAACCAGACCTACAGCTCGCATCCCTCGCATCAGGTATTCCTGCGCGCCTATGAACTCAACGCCGCCGGTGATCCGGTCGCCACCGGCAAGCTGATCACCAATCGTGACCTGGGCGTCGATGGGCATTTCGGCACCGCTGACGACGTCGAAATCGGCGGCATGGCCACCTGGGCAACCGTCAAGGCCCAGGCCCGTGATCTGCTCGGCATCAACCTGACCGATGCTGACGTGTTCGATGTACCGCTGCTGGCGACCGATGAGTACGGCAACTTCATCAAGGGCCCCAACGGCCTCCCGCAAGTCGTGATGAAGGGCGCGGACGGCATTGCCGGCACGGCCGATGACGTGCTCGTGGAAGGTAATCGGGCCGCGCCCATCAGCCTGACGAACGCCGTGCGCACCGGTCACCAGTTCCTCATCGACATCGCCCACAGCGCCGATCCGACTGGCGGCCTGACGGCTGACGCAGACTCCGTCATTGGTGGCCCGCAAGCCCCCGGCACTTACGACAACGAGCTGCTCGACAAGCACTACATCGCCGGCGATGGCCGGGTCAACGAGAACATCGGCCTGACCACGGTGCATTCCGTTTTTCATAGCGAACACAACCGCTTGGTCGACCAGACCAAGGAGACGATACTGGCCTCCGCCGACCTCGATTTCCTGAACAAGTGGCTGATGCCCGACGCCCAACTGGCGGCGTTGCCGGTGACGCCCGCCGATATCGCGGGCCTGCACTGGAACGGCGAACGGTTGTTCCAGGCCGCCAAGTTCGGCACCGAGATGCAATACCAGCACCTGGTGTTCGAGGAGTTCGCGCGCACCATCCAGCCGCAAGTGGACGTCTTCCTGGCGCCTATGGGCAATGACACCACGGTCAATCCGGCGATCGTCGCCGAGTTCGCGCACACAGTGTTTCGCTTCGGCCATTCGATGCTGCTGGAGACGGTCGATCGTTTCGACCCCAACTTCAACGTCGTCGGCGACGGCAATCCGGCTGACCCGGGCAATCAACAGACCGGCCTGATCGCGGCCTTCCTCAACCCGCTGGAATTTGCTGCGAGCGGCCCCACTCCTGAGGAGGCGGCTGGCGCCATCGTGCGCGGCATCACGCGGCAAGTCGGCAACGAGATCGACGAGTTCGTCACTGACGCTCTGCGCAACAACCTGGTCGGCTTGCCGCTCGACCTGGCCGCGCTCAACCTGGCGCGCGGCCGCGAAGTCGGCATCCCGTCGCTGAACGAGGCGCGGCGCGAGTTCTACCACATGACCGGCGACAGCCAGTTGACCCCCTACACGAGCTGGGCCGATTTCGTGCAGCACATGAAGCACCCGGAATCGCTGATCAACTTCATCGCCGCCTACGGCACGCATTCAAGCATCACTGGCGCTACGACGCTGGCGGAAAAGCGCGCCGCGGCTGCGGATCTTGTGCTCGGCGGCGCCACGGCGCCGGCTGATCGCCTGGACTTCCTCAACAGTACCGGCGTCTGGGCCAGCAACGCCGGCGCGGACGGTATCCTGCACACCGCAGACGACGTGACCACCACCGGCCTTGACACCATCGACTTCTGGATCGGCGGGCTGGCCGAGGAGAAGATGCCCTTTGGCGGCCTGCTGGGTTCGAGCTTCAACTTCGTCTTCGAAACCCAGTTGGAAAACCTGCAGAATGGCGATCGCTTCTACTATCTGGCCCGCACCGCGGGACTCAACTTCGGCACTGAGCTTGAGAACAATTCGTTTGCCAATCTGGTGATGCTCAACACCGATGCAACACACCTGCCGGCCAACATATTCCAGACGCCGGCCTTCATCCTGGAGGTCGACCCGACGCACCAGTTCAACCAGAGCGTGGTGGCCGGCCCGGACGGCATCGTCGGCACGCTCGACGATCTGCCAGCCAACGCGGATCCCTTTGGCCCGTCGGACCACCCGATTGGCTCACCACGGATTGACCATTTCACGCCGCTGGTGATCCGCGACAACCCTGACACAGTGGGCCCGGATACCAACTATCTGCACTACACCGGCGGCGATACGGTCGTGCTGGGCGGCACGGCCGGCAACGACATCCTCATTGCCGGCGACTCGGACGACGACACCGTCTATGGCGACGCCGGCAACGATCGGCTCGACGGCGGCTACGGCAACGACAACGTCTTTGGCGGTACCGGCGACGACATCATCACCGACATCGGCGGCAGCGACACCCTGCGCGGCGAGGACGGCAACGACGTCATCCAGGCTGGCAACTCGACCCTCGGCCTCAACAACCTGGTCTTCGGCGGCGATGGCAAAGACTTCATCATCACCACCGAAGACATCACCATGACCTTCGGCGGTGCGGGCGACGATTTCATCCTCGGCGCCAAGGTCAACCTCGCGCCGACCGGCAACGAAGGCAATGACTGGATCGAAGGCGGCACCCAGGACGGTGCGCCCGGCGATAACATGAGCCCGACACTGACCGACGATGTGCCCGGCAACGACATCTTCATCGGCACTGGCGGATTCGATGAAATGATCGGTGAGGGCGGCGACGACATCTTCGTCGCCAGCGACGCCCAGGACAAGATGGACGGCATGTCCGGGTTCGACTGGACCTCCTACAAGAATGACAAGTACGGCGTGACCGTCGACATGGTCGTTCCTTTCTTCAGTCCGTATCACGCGGTGCCCAATGCGGCGGGCGATATCGTGGGCGCAGTGGCGCAATCGGCCGATTCGGTCTATGACCGGTTCGCGGAAGTGGAGGGCCTGTCGGGGTCGGCCTTCGCCGACTTCCTGCGCGGCGATGAACAAAACGCGGCCATCATCGCCAACATCACGGCCAGGGGCAGCATCCTCACCAACTTCGATCTCGTCAGCGGCCTGCGGGCCTTCGTCGGCAGCGCCGGTTTTGGTGCCGATGGTGTTGGCGGGACGGCCGACGATCAATTCGGCGCGGGCAACATCATCCTCGGCGGCGATGGCAGCGACATCATCGAAGGCCGTGGCGGCAGCGACCTCATCGACGGCGACAGTTGGCTCAACGTGCGCATCAGCGTGCGTCAGAACATCGATGGCACCGGGCCGGAGATCGCCACCTTCGACAGCATGACGCCGATGATCCCGCTCATGCTCAACGGCACCTAC